>NZ_JQMQ01000004.1:600000-894342 GCF_000744815.1 Phaeacidiphilus oryzae TH49 | reverse complement strand
GACCAAGACCATCCCAGAGGGGTGGCCCATCCGCGAGGATGCGCCGGATCCGGGGATGTTCGTCTTCGAGCGGACTAGGCTGGGCGGGTCTCGCGTCGAGACCGTGGGCGGCCGAGTCCGCAAGAGCCGCACCTAGTCGCCCGAAGCCGGCGGCGGTCTAGCGTTCCCGGACCCCGAACCGGCGCGAGACCCCACACCCTTGGTACACAGCCCGGGCATGGGGTCTCACCTGCGCACGCTCCACCAGCCGAGGGCGTGACGTGCTCAGCCGGCGATCCGTCGCACCACGTGCACACCACACCCAACGAGCACGACCCGTGAACGTCACGTAGGTGTCATCAACCAGCCCACCGGCATCAGCGCCCGAAGAGCCACGGCTCGCGTCGCCTCAGCAGCGTGCTTCAACGCGCCAGGAAGAAAAACACCTACTAAGCCGGGCGACGTTCTCGTGCACGACCGCCCGCTCCTCGTCGGTGACCGTGCGCTCGACCAGGCCCGGAACGCTTCTGGCGGCGCTGGCCACGAATGCGTGGCAGGCCCCGACCAGGTCGAGGAACTCGATGGTGTGCTCGACCTGGCGGACCGCGGGGGCGATCGGGTGAGTGCGTTGGAAGTCCTCGTGGGCTTGCCGGCCCCGTTCGACCTGGGCCCGGTTGACCATCTGCCGGGCCCGGCCGTCCGTCAGCGCCTTGAACGCGACATGCGGGCGGTGCAGCAGGTCCGCGGCGGCCTGCGCGGCCACCTGCTCATCGTGGGCGAGCTCGCGGATCACCTGTGCCTTCGCCTGGGCGGGTACCTCCGCCGCGACCTGGGGGGCGGCGCAGGAGGTCGCGGGCCACCTGCGCGGCCACCTGGTCGTCGACCGCGAGCTCGTGGATGGCCTTGACCTTCTCCACCGGCGTCTCCGGGCGGCGGGCGCGGTAGTCGGCGCGGCGGGCCGCGCTGTCCGGTGTCCACCGTCTGCGGCCGGTCCGCTCGTCCAACGGCGGGGCGTCGATCGTCTCGAACCGCTCGGCGTCATCGCCGACCGCGGCCCAGGATGCGGTGGATGTAGAAGGGAATGTGCGTGCGCGTGCCCGCGGCCAGCGCGAGGCGGTCCACCGCCGGTCCTTGATCGTGTTGTAGGGCACGCCGATGTCCTCGGACAGGCGGTGCAGCGAGCGCAGCCAGGCGGCCCGTCGGGTCAGCGGGGAACCGCTGGACCTGCCCGGGCCGCAGATGTAGCAGCCTGCCTGGTGCGCATGGCTGCGGGACGAAATCAACCATGGCGGTTGCCTCACCGCCCCGTACGAGGAGCAGCTGGTGGAAGTCCGGTCAGCTCGCGGTGCGGGTGACCGACTCTTTCAGGCGGCGGCGCAGGGCGCCGTACGTCAGGACCTCGATGCCCAGCCACGGGCGGTCGGGGTTGCGGTAGGCGATGTCGATGACGTCGTGCTGTCCAACTTTGACCATGGCGAGTCCTGACTCTACCTCGCCGCGCGAGCCCCCTGGCGGGGATCGTGGAGGCATCGCCGTGCGCTGCCGGCCTGTGCCCCTGACGCACGCGGCGCGCTCGGACATCCCTGCCGCGACGGACACACACCAGGTAAGGACCCATCCCTGTGAAGACTGCGATCACTGATCCCGCACGGCTGCCCGGCGCGTTCGAGCAGGCCCTGAACGGCGGTGACGTCGAGGGCGTGCTGGCCTTGTTCGCCCCTGGGGCCACCATGCGCACGCCGGCCGGCGAGATCATCGTCGGCCATGAGGCACTGCGCCGGGAGATCAGCGGGACCATCGCCGCCCGTGGACGGCTCACCAACATCCCCCGGCATACCCTGGTCGGCGCCGGAACCGCGCTGCTGGTCACCGACTGGACCCTCGAAGTCACCGCCCCCGACGGCGAGCGTGTCGCCCCGACCGGCACCACCGCCAATGTCGCGTGCCGGGGCGCCGACGGCTGCTGGCGGTTCGCCGTGCTCAACCCCCGCGGCACGGCCTGAGCGCGAAACGCGCCGGCCCCCGGCCGGTGGTGGTCCGTCCCGTCAGCAGCGGCCGGACGGACCACCCGGGGTTCCGCGGCACCACTGGGGCTGCCAGGCACCGCTGCCGTCACCACCAGGGTGGTTAGAAAGTCATCTCATTTGGTGGGTTGGGTAGGCTGTCGGTCGTGGTGGGGATCGTTGAGCGGCTGGTGCCGGATGAGTTGTGGGAACTGTTCCAGCGGGTGGTCCCGGCGGCGCCGACGCGACCTCAGGGCGGGGGCCGGCGGCGGCATGGTGACCGGGAGGTGCTGGCCGCGATCGTGTTCGTGGCGACGTCGGGGTGCACCTGGCAGCAGCTCCCGTCGGCGTCGTTCGGGCCCTCCGGGGCGACGGCCCACCGCCGCTTCGCCGAGTGGTCCAAGGCCCGGGTGTGGGCCAAGCTGCACCGCCTGGTCCTGGACGAACTCGGCGCGCGCGGCGAGCTGGACTGGTCCCGGTGCGCGATCGACTCGGTGAACATGCCGACCCTGAAAAAAAAGGGGACCTGACGGGTCCGAATCCTGTGGATCGGGGCAAGTACGGCTCGAAGGTCCACTTGATCACCGACCGGGCCGGTCTGCCCCTGGCCGTCGCGATCTCGGCGGCGAACCTGCATGACAGCCAGGCCCTCATCCCCTTGGTCAAGGGCATCGCGCCGACCCGCTCCCGCCGCGGCCGAAGGCGCCGCAAACCACAGAAGCTGCACGCCGACAAGGGCTACGACTACGACCACCTGCGGCGATGGTTACGCCAACGAGGAATCACCCCGCGCATCGCCCGCAAGGGCGTCGAATCATCCCAACGACTCGGCCGCCACCGATGGCCCGTCGAACGCACCATGGCCTGGCTCGCCGGCTGCCGCCGCCTCCACCGCCGCTACGAACGCAAAGCCGACCACTTCCCGGCCTTCACCAGCATCGCCTGCACCCTCATCTGCTACCGCAGACTCACCAAATGAGATGACTTCTAAGCGGTTGGAGGACTTCGACTTCGACAAGAACCCGAACGTCACCCCGGAGGTCGTCGCCGACCTCAAATCGCCCGGCTGGGTCCGCGACGGCCGGCCCCTGGTGCTGATCGGAGGGAAGGGCCAGGTAATCCGGGTCGTTCATGCCTGCTAGGTCCGCGGTGAGCACGCGGCGGGCCTGTTGCCACATTTCTTGGCTCCAGCCCGGGCCTGTCGGGCCGCCGCCGGCCGCTGCGGCGGGAGCCAGTCTCCGGCCCAGCGGAAAGTCCCAGGCAGCCAACGTCTCAGCGCGATCCCAGCTGGGTCGGCGCATGTCCGCGGTCCCTCGGCGCGCTTTCAGCTGCTGGCCTTGCCGGGGACTGGATCGCCGCTGTTGCGGGGCAAATGGGCCAGGGCTGCGGTGAGTGACCCGCGCTGGGCTGCTGAGAGCTCACCGAGGCGTGCCGTCTGGGGTACTCGGGCGAGCGCTAGAAGGTCGTGTGCAGCCCACCAACCGACGCCGGGCAGCGCGCGCAGGAGTGCCCCAGTCTCCATGGTGGCCGCTGCCTCCTCGCCGTGGGCAGCGGCCAGGAGAGCTCGGGTCACCGCTGGGGTGCCGTCGGCCGCGATGCGGGCGAGAAGCATCTCCTGGGCGCGGTGGATGCCGGTTGGCGGGGGCGTGAAGTCACGGCTGCACGGCATGGGCGCTCACCTTCCGTAGGGCATCGGGATGCGACCGGAACTTGCATTGATAGCTAAACACTACTGCTAAGCAAGTATTGTCGCATGCAATACTCATGCCATGGAGAGCATGCGGCCAGACCCCATCCCGACCGAGTCGGCAGCGTCACCACGGTCGACGCCCGACTCCGCACAGGTCCAAGTGTTCCAACAGGCGACCCGCGATCTCATCGGTATCGCTCTGCGCAGCCTGGAAGAGGCGGGTGACGGCGTCCCCCTGTCCCAGATGCGTCTCCTTCTCGCCCTGTGGGACCTGGGACGATGCCCCTCATCGCAAGTAGCCGCTGCCCTGGGCCTGGCGGCATCGTCCGTCACGCGCCTCGCGGACCGCTTGGCCGCCTCCGGCTTGCTGGAACGCGGCAGCCTCCCGGACAGCCGTCGCGTCGTAACCCTGGAGCTGACCGCACTCGGCCGTGAGCAGGTCGCACGAGTCCTGGAATGGCGTGAGCAGGAGCTGAAGCGCGTTCTGGGTGCTCTGAGTCCTCAGCAACGGGCAGCAACCGCCGATGGCCTGCGCTGCCTGCATCGCGCGGTGGCTGGTGACGCCGGGGCATCCCCGTTCGCCGCCGGGCCGGTGCCGCTGTGAGCGTGGAGCATCAGCAGCGTGCACCGCACCTGGGCGACTTCACGGTCCAGCCGCGCATGCTGAAGATCACGGCTTGGGCGCTGCCGGTCGGTGGTGCGGGCGCGCTCGCTGCCCTCGGTCTGCTTCGGCTGATCGGCCTGGTCACCAACCTGGTCTTCTACCAGCGCTGGAGCACCGCAATGATCGCCCCGGGGCGGGTGCACCACCCCTGGTGGCTCGTGCTGGGCGCGCCGATGGCCGGCGGGCTGATCGTCGGCCTCATGGCCCGCTTCGGGTCGGAGAAGATACGTGGCCACGGTATGCCCGAAGCCATCGAGTCGATCCTGACAGGCGGCAGCACCGTGCAGCCCAAGGTGGCCGTCCTCAAGCCGGTCTCGGCCGCGGTCAGCATCGGCACCGGCGGGCCGTTCGGCGCCGAGGGGCCGATCATCATGACCGGCGGGGCGATCGGCTCGATCCTCGCCCAGCTTCTCCATCTGACCGCGGACGAACGCAAGACCCTGCTTGTCTCGGGGGCCACGGCCGGGATGGCAGCCACCTTCAACTCCCCGCTCGCTGCCGTGCTGCTGGCGGTGGAATTGCTCCTGTTCGAATGGCGGCCGCGCAGCTTCGTCCCGGTCGTGGCGGCTGCGGCGGTGGCGACCATCTGTCGTGGGTTCCTGCTCGGCCGCGCTCCCGTGTTCCAGGTCACCCTCCCACCCACCGGTTTGCATCTGCCCCCACAGGTGGAGATCCTTGCCGCGGTGTGCGGGCTGAGCGGCGGCGCTTTGGCGGCGGCAGCGACATGGCTGGTGTATCGCTCGGAGGACGCTTTCGCCCGGCTTCCTATCCACTGGATGTGGTGGCCGGCTATCGGTGGCGCCGTCATCGGACTCGGCGGAATGATCCAGCCCCGCGCCCTCGGGGTCGGCTACGACGTGATCGACCAGCTCCTGACCGGCCACGCCACAACCGGGCTGATTGCTGGCATCCTCGTCGTCAAGACCCTCATCTGGGCGCTCTCCCTGGGGTCGGGCACCTCCGGCGGCGTACTGGCTCCCGTCTTCATGATCGGAGGTGCACTCGGTGCCGCTGAGGGCATGTTCTTCCCTCATGTGATGGGCGGATTCTGGGCCATGCTAGGCCTGGCTGCAGTGGTCGGCGGGGTGATGCGTTCCCCCCTGACCGGGGTGGTCTTCACGCTCGAACTCACGCACGCATGGGCCGCGCTGCTCCCCGTACTGATTGCCTCCACCGGCGCCTACGCGCTTTCCGCCCTCATTCTCAAGCGCTCCGTGCTGACCGAGAAGATCGCCCGCCGCGGCCTCCACCTGACCCGGGAGTACTCCACCGACCCGCTGGAGACGTTCTTTGTCCATGAGGTCATGCGACCCGCAACCGTCCTGGGCGAGGACAGGCCGATCGACCGGGCCCTGCTGGACCGCCTGAGCAAGGTCGGCGCAGCCGCCCGGCTGATCCCGGTCACGCGGCTCGACGGCACGCCAGTCGCCTTCACGACCGCACACGATCTGACGGAATATCACGCCAGTCACCCAGAGAAGGGACGGGTGACCGACGCCGCCCGCCCGCTCCAACTCGCCCTCGCCCCGCACGACACCCTGCGAGAGGTCGCCTACCGCTTCGCCGAACTCGGCCTGAGCAGCGCCCCGGTCCTCGCTCCTGCCGATCGCCCCCGTGTGGTCGGTGTCATCACCCTCCCCGACCTCCTGCACGCCCGCCTGCACGACCTCACCGAAGAACACCGCCGCCAACGCCTCATCCCGCGCCGCCAGCACACACCCACCCCGCGCCCGGCGTCCACCGACGCGGCCCCAGCCCGACCCGGGCGGGCAGACTCTGCAGATCTACCCGACCCGGCCTAGGCCACCACGCGTCGATGCCGTTCAGCATCGACATGCACTCGCGGCCCTCTCCCACCGAACTGGAGCACCCCGAATGCCGACCGGTTCCCGCAGCCTGGCAACCCAATTGCGCACCGCCCAGCTCCTCGGCGACTGCGACATCCTCGTTGCCTTGATTCACCCTCGCGTGCACTGGCATCGCCCAGGAGCCACTACGGGCATCCGCGGCAGCCGTGACGAAGCCGCCCGATGCCTCCTGGCCGCCCCGACGACAGGAGTGACGGTGGAGGAGACCTTCGCTTTTCCTGCCGCCGTGGTGCTCGCGCTGCGACCGTCCCAAGATTGCGCCGACGATGTCGTCGTCTACCGGGTCTATCACCACAATCTCGCCCTGGTCACCGCCATCCACGACTACAGCGGTCGCGCGAACGCTCTGAAAGCTGCCGAGCAGGGGTCGTCGTACGCCTGCTACGGCGCCCTGCGAGCAGGCGGCTGACCACCAATGGCCCGTGGCAAATCCCTTCGCCCTGAGAGAGCTAGACCTGTCCGGGGGTGCTCGCGCTGCGCGCGCGGCCGCGCGCGCTCCTGTTCCCCCAGGGCCTCCTCGGCCGCTTGCAGAGCCTGAGTATGCAGCTCACTCAGCAGCGGATTGCTCAGCACCCGGCGCCGGTCCAGTTGGCGAAAGAGGGCGGCCCTGCGATGGCGGCCTTCTGCGACGGCGGTCCAGGCGACCGAGTCGAGCGCGGGCCCGAGGTTGAGGACTCCCTTACGCAAGTCGTGGAGCTCGATCGAGCGGTGGTCGGTCCGCTCGGCTGCCTCAACGTCCCCGCCGGCGACCAGGTGCGCGAGCAGGGTTGCCAGGCCCCAACCGAATCTCGCTCCGGCGAACAGGTCTTTCTCATGGGAGCGCCGCGCTCATTCTTACGCAGTGTCTCACTCCAGGCCTCCCCATAGACGGCAATTCAGCCGAAGAGTGGGTTCCCGCCATCGACAGTTTGATGAGAAATTCTGAGTAGGTGTTTTTCTTCCTGGCGCAAGGAGCAGGGCAGCATGATCCGCCGCTACATCATCTGGCGAAACAAGCACACCCAGGACGAGCGCCTACGCGAGGTCGTCAACAGGGCGAACGTCGCCTGATACGGCACTAGCGGCGGGTGTAGTGCGCGATGATCACGCCTTTGGGGGTAGCTACGCTGCCGGTCAGATCGAACTCGGTCAGCGGGGCGGGGCCGTCGAACAGCCGCAGGCCGCTGCCCAGGGTCAGCGGGTGGATCAGCAGCATGTACTGGTCGATCAGCCCAGCGGCGTGCAGGCTCTGGACCAGGGTGGCGCTGCCATTGATCGACAGGTCGTTGCCCGGCTGGGCCTTCAGCTCGGCCACCACCTCGGCCGCCTCACCTCGCAGCAGGACCGAGTTCTCCCAGGCGCCGGCATCCGGCAGTGTCCTGGACACCACATACTTCCTGGCCGCGTTCATGTGCTTGGTGAACGGGTTGCCGTCAGCCCGGCGCCCCCACGCGGTGATGAAGTCCTCCCAGGTCCGGCGGCCGAAGAGCATGTCCCCGGGCTTGCCCATCTCCTTGGCGAGCTCACGCCCCATGACCTCGTCGTTGTACTGCGGCCCCCACCCACCGTGCACAAAGCCGTTACGGGTGTCCTCGTCCGGACGTCCGAGCCCCTGCACGACGCCATCGAGGGTGACGAACATCCTGGCCGTGATCGAACGCATCGACTCTTCCTTCCACGCCTTGGCCATCAGAGCAGCCCGGGTCGTCTGCGGCTCCGCCGTCCGGAAAACCGCTGCACCCAAGCAGACCGGCAGGTCCCACGAAAATCATCGGCCTCCGGCGAGTTCGGTACGGGAACGGCCCGCCGTCAGCAGGGCGAACGTTGCCTGATGCGGCACTAGACCAAGACCATCCCAGAGGGGTGACCCATCCGCGATGATGCGCCGGATCCGGGGATGTTCGTCTTCGAGCGGACTAGGCTGGGCGGGTCTCGCGTCGAGACCGTGGGCGGCCGAGTCCGCAGGGGCCGCACCTAGTCGCCCGAAGCCAGCGGCGGTCTAGCGTTCCCGGACCCCGAACCGGCGCGAGACCCCACACCCTTGGTACACAACCCGGGCATGGGGTCTCACCTGCGCACGCTCTGCACCGTGATCTCCACCGCAACCGCCTCTCCTCCGGGAGACTACGGTGGCCTCGCCTTGATCATCATCCCGGGTTCGACTCGGTTGCCTGCTCTCGTTTCTCACCGACCTTTGGGGACGGTCCGAGGCCGGACTGCTCTCCGTTCTCGGCTACAGCCGCGCTCCGAATTCACCTACGCAGCCACCAGGATCCGCGAATGCGCGGGGCCGCACACACGGGCGGCCCTGCTCACATCTCGTCGAAGAGGAACTTGCCGACCACGCCATCGCCCTGAAAAGAGCTCAGGTTCATCGTGATCGGTTGGAGCGCCACCTCGTCCGCAGTGGGCTGGGCAGCGAGCGCCGTACGGTCCTGCGGGTGGCCGACGATGAAGAGCGGGGCAGCCGACCAGGTCACCCCGTTCAGCCAGCGCACCCAGTTTGGGCGCAGCACCCGGTGGTCGAAGCCGCCTGCGGGGCCGAGCCAGGCGACCGCGGACAGCCGGGAGTTCAGCGGCAGATACAGCGCGCGCCGGCCCTGGGCGTCCCGGCGCAGCTGCGGGACGTAGCTCCAGGCGCGATCGTTCAGAATGAATCGGGGCGCCTCTGGGGGGCTGTGCAGGATCCGCCAGCGCCATGTTTCGATTAGTTCCAGTCCGTTGGCGAGGGCCTCCAGTCGGACCATGTGCACCGCGTCGCCGGAGACAGCCGGCTGGCCCGCCTCGAGCCGCCACCGGTTGATCGCTTCTTGGAAGTCTGGGTGCCGCACCCCGGCCATCGCCGCGTACACCACCAGCCAGGAGCGGTCCTCCGCCGTGTCCGTGCCGCGCTGCAGTCGGCCTACCGCGCCCGGGAGCCTTGGTTCGACGACGTCCCATACCGCGTCGACGACGTCGGGGTCACCGCCCGGCGCGGGGGCCTGCAGCCGGTACATCTTCGAGCGCCAGCCGATGGCCTCGGCCTTGGTCCCCCGTGCCGTGTCCCATTCCTTCCGCCGCCACCAGACTTCCGCATCCCGCAGCCCCGGCCGGCCGGAGACATCGCCGAAGCCGCCGATCAGCGCGGCGGGCACGAAGTGCTGCCTACTTCCGGACATCGCGTTCCCGCTGTTCGTGGTGGGCCCGGGCGCAGGCCACGTCGTAGAGGTCGAAGAGGCGGGTGAAGAACTCGCGCAGGAGCGGGCGGGCGTGGTCGGGGTTCGTCAGTTCGGTGGAACTGAAGCGGAAGACGTCGTAGCCGCTGAGCCTCAGCTCGCGGTCCCCGCGTACGCCGGCGGTGTACTTCTGGCCGTCGGCGTAGTGGTGGGCTCCGTCGACCTCGAGGACGACGCGTCGGCCGTGCGGCAGGAGGAGCAGGTAGTCCATCCGGTGGTGCAGGAGGGCGTCGGGGCCGCGCTGGGCCACGGTCTTGGGGTCCCAGTGCAGCCAGACCTCCGGCAGGAGGGCGGGAAGCCGGGGGACGCGGGGGCCGTGGAGCTCGTGGTAGATGAGGAAGAGGGCGCGTTGCGGGGAGGTGCGAAGGCTGGGCATGGACTCCAGCAGGCGGGTGTAGAGCGTGGCTTTGACCTCTTCTTCGTCGCTGGTGCCGCTGGTGTGCTGCCACCAGTCCTGCAGGTCGTGCCAGGTCAGGCCTTCCGGGCCGATCGGGCGGTCGTAGACCAGGACTTCATCCGCGCCCTGGAGGACCTCGATGTTGTTGTCGAGGGCGTCGAGGAAGCGGATGTCCGGCTTGCGGGGTGAGGCGAAGATCAGGTTCTTCGGTCGGCGGCGCGGCCGCGTGCCGACCGGGAGGAGCTGGAAGTGGGGGTAGCCGTCGCGCACGCCAGTCTGCTCCAGGCGGAGGCCGGCCTGGAGCAGTGTCGGGTTGGCGGCCTGGACGATCCGGGTCTGGGCCGAGACGTCGGGGACGTTCTGGGAGGAGACGAGTCCTTCGAGGAAGCCGCTGAAGCGGGCATGCGCTGTCCCGAAGGCGCCCAGGTGCTCGAAGAGGTCCTCGGTCGTCCAGTCCTGCGGGTTGCGGAAGACGTGCTGGGTGATCCGGTCCCGCAGGCTGCGCGCCATGGGTCCCGCCCATCCCGCGAGGGGATCGCCGTCGAGGATCCACCACTGCTCCAGGAGGTGTTCGAAGCGGTCGGGGCGGTAGATGAGGAGTCCCAGGTCGAGCGCGCGCGAGAGGTCCCGCCGGACCCGGCCGGGTATCTCCATCGTGGGGAGCGTGGCCCACAGGGCGTTCTCCACGGCGAACAGGTCAGCCCTGGAGATGGAAGTGGGGCGGGCGTCGAGGATGCGCTGGGCGACCTGGGGCAGGTCCACATCCCGCAGCCCCGCCAAGCTGGCGCTCAGGCGTTCCCACTTGGTCCCCTCGGCGGGCAGGGGCGGCAGGGCGAGTTGCGGGCACAGCGCGGTCAACTCGCGGTGCGTGCAGGTGTGGAGGCCTCGCACGGCCGCCTCGACCGCCTGCCGCAGCTCCACCACATCCGTCGCCACGACTGGAGTCTGGCAGAGAGCGCCGACACCCGCCCCCCGCTTGCCCGGCCGCCCCGGTCGCTGCTGCTCGCGCGATCAGGGGTGCTGAGAGACCTTGCACATGGGGCCCGGGCGGATCGCGCCGTCCTCAAGGCGTTCCAGGTGCCCTGCCTTGGCCAGCCGCGTAACCGCCTTGGAGACAGTGCCCTTGGAGAGCCCAGAGCCCTTTACGACGTCCCGGTGGCGCACGGGCCGACCGGCAGTCGCCACGATCTCGAGAACCAGGGCGTCGCTGCGGCGGGAAGCGAGAGCGATCTCGTTCCAGGCCGGCCCGCCCGATTCCGCGGTCCCCATCGCGGCCTGCCCAGCGCGGGCGTGCGGCAGGTGTTGTTGCTCGGCGTGCTGTTCCTCGCGCCAGCGCTCGATGGTGCCCGCTCCGATGCCGGTCATCCGGTGCACCACCGAGACCGGCACCCGCGCGCCCTCGCCCACCGTGACGTACGTCCTGAGCTGCCGAATCGTCTCCCATTCGGCTTCCTGCTGCTGCCGGCGGATGGAGCCGAAAGCGGCCAGCACGCTGCTACGCAGCGCGGAGGCCACGTTGAACAGCTCATCCGTGCTGTAGCCGTCCACGTGCCAGCCCAGGTCCCGCATCCGCTCGGCCAGCAGGCGCAGCCCGCCTGCGACTCCTTCGGCCTGCCGGGCCAGGGCCACCGTCCCTGCGGCCCGGCCCACCGCCGCCTCTTCCTTGCTCATGCCACCGATCTCAGCACCGCCAGAGATCTACCACGCGGACCGACGCACCGGCATCAACGCGGCCATGAGCAGCGGCCCGGACGAATCGAACAAGACCGCGAAGAAGGCCCCGAGAGGAGCGGCCAGCCCCCGGCCTTCAACCACCGGCGTCGGCTGCGGCCCTGAGCGCCGGGATCGGGTCCGGCGTGTGGCGGCGGGCATCGGTCAACCAGGCTGGCGTGTCGCACGTGTCTGGCGGCTTCTGAACACCCCAGATAACCGGGGCCCCGGGTGGCGCGGAGCGCGGGGAGACGGGAGCGCGGGCCTTTTCCCGGTGCCGCGCTGAGCGTGGACAGGGGCGGCGGGTGAAGCTACTGGCGTGGAAGTATCGTCCACCACTCAGTCCGCCGCCGCGGCCGTCGCTTTGATCACGCCGAATGGGTGGCTTCCCTGGCCGGACGCGTTGCGGGGCAGCGCTGCTCATCACCGCTGCCCCGCCCGCTGGTTGCGGTCCTGCTTGCGGAGGCGCGCTGCTTCCGTTCGTCGCCAGTTGTCCTGACCTGCTGCTCGTTCTGTCCTGGGCGGAAGGCGGCCGGCGGGCGTTGTGATGCGGTCGCGGTGGGCGGGGTGGAAGTGGGGGGCGGTTCGGGCCGGACCCCGAACCGCCCTGGTGGCGTAACCCGAGCGGAACCGTTGCTATAGGGAGTCGCGCCTTGCCCGAGGGCTGTGACCAGCATGGAGGCATCCCGGGCGGTGGTGAACCGGGAAACGGCAACTGCGCTTGAAACGTCGGTGGGCAACATACCCGCCGTCGTGACCTGTGGGTTTCTAGAGGGGGTGGGCGTTGCCCGGCAATGGCGTGGCGTTGGGTCCGCAACACGACTGCTGGTGCCGGAAGTTGCCGAAGGGTACTCCCGGTCGGCGCTCCGGTCTGGGGAAACCGTGTTGAACGCGTCCTGGGGTGTTACCTGCGCTGGCATGTGCCCCCTGGCCATGCGCGGGATGCTCCAGGCTGTCCCTCGTCCAGCCCAGCGGCGGGCCGGCCGGACACCGGTCGCCGCGGTCTCGATGACCCGGGCGGAACCGAAGTCCGCTATGAGCAAGGAGTCGTGATGACCCGTCACCTAGCGGGCGGCGAGGGGCTGCGCACCATGCGCGTCCTCGTCGTCTTGATGGTACTGCTGGTGCTGCAGTGGCACAGCACCCGCTTCCCGGCCGCCGTCACCGCCGCGGGGATGGCCCTGTTGTTGCGGGCTGCCGCCCCTGCCCCCGCGCGGCTGCTCCGGCTGAGGACGGCGCCGCGGTGAGCACCATGTTGGTGCGGGGGGACCGCCGACATACCCATCGCCTGGTCGCAGACTTCGCCCGGGATCTCAAGGGCTTGAAGGCGACGTGCGGGCTGTCGCTGCGCGCGCTGGCCCCGCGGGCCGGCTACTCACCCGGCGCCCTGTCGAAGGCGACGGCGGGCGACCGGCTGCCGAGCCTGACGATGACCAAGCAGTACGTGCAGGCATGCGGGGGCGACGTCGGCCATTGGGTGGACCGGTGGCGCTATGTCCACGACCGGCTCGAGGCGGTCGACCGCGCCGCGCAGCACGCAGAGGCCACCGTCGAACCGCTGGAGCGAACCGACCTTACCGGGGCGCTGATCGACCTCCCCGCTCCGGAGAGTCCCCGAGCCCGCTTCGCGGTCTACCTGCGGGCGCTGTACGAGCAGCAGTCCCTGCCGATGGATCGGATCACGATCAGCAGCGGGGTGCCGATGCGTGAGCTGGTGGGCTGGATGAACGACCAGCCGCTGCCCCGCACGTGGGGGCCCGTGGGTAAGGTCCTGGAGGCCTTCGGCTCCGGGCAGGGGGAGGTCAAGGCCCTGCGCGACTTGTACGACATGGCGATCGCGCCGGCTAAGAAGCAGTCGAGGCGGGTGAGCGTCGACGTCAGGTTCGGCGGTGAGCTCCTCGTCCGGATCGACACCCCGGCACTGGTACTGCTCGGCATCACCCTGCTGGCCATCATCGCGGCCGGCGTCCTCACCGGGAACCTGCTGGCCCCCACCTGACCTGCAGGCCGCGGGGTGCCCCGGTCGGTCGCGACAACCAGCCGCGGCCGACCGGGGCGCCCCGCCCGCCGTCTATGGTCCCCGACGATGAGGGGCGGCCTTCGAGTACCCGGCCCAGCAGCCGTGTCACTCCGCCGCGGCGTCGTCGGCGAGGATGAGGCGGTAGACCGCCCGCACGGCCGTCTCGTAATAGCCCGGCGGCGCGGTCTCGTCCCCTTCAAGGTCATACACAGCCACCGGGCCAACTCCTCACTACTCCACTGGCCCAGACCGCTCGGCAAGGAAAACTCAGTCACAGGCAGAGCTCCTCATCGGTATCGGGCGGCGTTGGAGCACGGCCGGGCACACACCCGAGCGCAGTCGCGGGGCCGCCACCGAGCAGCCGGCGGACCGAACCGGCGTTCGCCCGGGACTGCAGCGGGCGCGGCTGGACGAGAGCGCCAGCTGGTCGACGACCACACGGCGCCGACTACTGATCGCGGGTCACGGCATGGCACGGGACCAACTCCCCTCGGTTTGCAGCCTCTTGGGCTAGTTCTGCCGCTTGCTCCCGCGGAGGGCCCTGTTCGATCGGCTCGGGGTCAGCCTCCGGACTTGGCTGTGGTGCCGGTGGCCGCCGGCGGGAGGCCGAGTTTCTGGTCGGCGGTGGCCCAGTCGGTGGCGATGGCCTTCTGGGCGGCGGCCAGCGGGACGTGGCCGGAGCACACCGCGGTGTGCAGCTGCTCCTCGAGGGCGTCCTTGGGGTTGTTCACGCCCGCACCGGCCTGATGTCCCGGAGAAGGCGGCTCCACCCACAGGTTGCGCGGGTCGTTCGGGTCGCCGCCCAGGGACAGGGGGACCAGGTGGTCGTACTCGGCGTCGTGCGGGCTGCCCGTGTAGGCGTAGGAGCGGGCGTTGGCGCGCTTCTCCGCCCCGGTGACCGCCGCGGGCGGGCGGATGGTAGAGGTGTAGCCGCCCGGCCGGCAGATCGTGGTCCGCAGCGTGCCGGTGGTGACGGCCGGGGACAGGGCTCCGGGCGTGCACGCCGGATCCGGCAGCGGCTGTCCGTGGTCCGCGCGGTAGTGGCAGGTACCGGGGGCGGGTTGACGCTGGACGGTGTAGGTGGGCTGCGGCCCCGGACCCATGGCCAGCGCGGGACGGGCCACCGCCGCATCCCCGGCCGGGCCGGCCTGCGCGTCCGCGTCCCCGGAGGCGGAATGGGTGGCGGCGGAGCAGCCGGCGCTCAGCAGCAACGCAGCAGCAGCGGCGGCCCGGGCGATACGGGAGACCCTGCGGGACCTCATCGCTTGACAGCGAGTCACATTTCGCATGCAAGCACCGTATCCCTCACATTCCGCCTGTATCCGGCGGGAAGAATCGATTCCCCCTGGAGCATGGCGGCACCACGGGTGTTGACCACGAAGGACGCGATGCGGACGCCCCAACCGGCTGGGAGAAGAGCGCCGCCCTGCGCTTGAGAGGCAGCGTCAGGAGCGGGGCAGCCGTCGCTCACGGGCCGGCGCAAGGGACCTGGTTCATCTCGGCCCAGCGGCTCATGAGCTCGCGGAAATCGGCGGGCCACTGGGCGAGTTGGACCGTTCCGTCGTGGCTGATCTGGGTGCATTCAGCGATACCGAATGCCTGAAAGAGCTCGCCGGCGAGCGCCGAGGTGGCCTGGGCCAGGCCGGTGCCGCCGTCCGCGAGCTCGTCGAGCAGCACGGCCGCCTCGGCATGGGCGTACGCGCTGGTCTGGGTGCTCAGTTCGAGGAACCAGCCGGTTCGGTCGAGGCGGTCAAGGCGGTAGCGGGGCATCGGGTGCATCTGGGGTCTGGCGGGCCCATGCGGATGCTGGTGGGGGCTTCCACCAGGCAGGCCTTCGCCAGGGCCGTTCCGGTGGCGCCGCAGCGGTCGCGTGCGTGCTGGCCGAGCAGGTGGAGCGCCCCGAGCAGCAGGTGGACGATCGCGCCGGGGTCGCTGTAGTGGAACTCCTCGCCATTCTGGTTGCGCTGGTTGCGCTGGGGTTGGCCGGCGAATGATCCGGCGCCGTCGCGGTGCAGCTGCCCGTAGTACTGCTGGGTGGCCCGGGAGTCGCTGAGCGGGATGAGGCGGCGGGCGCCGATCCGCACATCGTGGAAGACGCGGCCACCCTGACCCGGGAGCGAGGTGTTCAGCAGGGTGTGCTTGTGCCGCTCGTAGCTGTCCTGAGTGATCTCCATGGTGCCGGGAGCCTCGGGTACGACGGTGACGATGAGGTGGGCGATGTTGCTTGCCGGCAACGCGGCCAAGAGCTCGGCCTCGACCTCGTCCCGGCGCTGGTCGCGGGCGGCGGCCGCACGGAGCCGGTCGTAGTAGGCGGTGGCGACATCGGTCTCGGTCATCCAGGTCGTTTTGCTGCCCGAGCGGCGCGGGTAACGCAGGGTGTTCTCGCTCGCCCTGACCGGCGCAATGGTGATGGCGTGCGGGTGCAGGCCGGTCCTGGGCACCGCGATCAGCAGGAACCCGCGGCCGGGACTCTCCGGGTTGTGCACGGCGCGCATTTCGAACGGCACCGGCGGCGACGTCCAGCGCGAGGCGACCTGCTGCAGATGACGCATGTGCCCGTCGGACAGATCGGCGTCGGTGACGCGACGCGGGATGCCCTGGGTTTCGGTCATGCCGACGAGGAGCACTCCCCCGCGATGGTTGGCGAAGGCGACAAGGTCTTTCGCGAACTCCTCCTTGCCCGCCTCGTCCTTGGCCGTGATCTCGCGCTTGTAGTCCAGTTCCTCGTCCTCGGCCGCCTCGGTGTTGGCCACCAGGCCGGCGAGATCGGCATAGGTCACCGCGCTCAGGCGAGCGCCGAGCAGCTCCTCCAGGCGACGCGAACGAAACATCATGACCGCAGGCTAAGCCGCATCGACGCCGCGACACGCCGACCTGAGCCGACGGCCCCACGAAGCGGCTGACGCAGCTCGGCACCGGCATGCCTGAGCTGATAGAACCGAAGGCTTCAGCGCCGAGGCTGACTGATCGTCACGTCCGACGTCCGTCGCGGTGACGCGCATCAGCGCACCCGCGCCCAGGCCCGCCCCCAGGTGCCCGTGCAGTTCCTGGACCGACCGACACACACCGCCCGCCCGGGGCGGGCGGATGAGGTGAGGGCGCGCCACCGCCCGTATGCGGATGGTCCACGGGCGGACGGCGGGCAGCTCTTGGCCGGCGCTGCCCCGCGAGATGGCTCCCTAATCCGGGTGGTCCGCATCGAGGTCGGTGAGGCCCAGCCGGACCATGTTCGACATCGGCTGGGTCGTTGAGGGTTACTGCCCTGTTGGTTTCCGGTTGATCTCAATGACCGGCATCAACGTGGCCCGAGCGGGGATGCCGATCTACCGGGGAGTCGGCCCGGCGGGAGTAGAGACGTCGGTGATTCACTCCAGCGGCTGGTCAAGGGCAGCCTGGCCGTCGTTCACGGCGGCTCTTTCGTCGTCCGTCAGGGGGATGGCCGTGAGCATCTTCTGCAGGTGTGCGCGCCCGCTCGGCTTGTGAATCGGGTGCTCAGCGCCCCGGGTCCGGCCACGGTGACGGCGGGATGGGGCGTTGTTCGCGGTTCCAGCGGGCGGCTTCGAGTTGGCCACGCCATTGGGCCGATGTGGGGCGGTCCGCGACGCCGTGCGCGGTGGCCGAGTTGAACAGGAAGGTGCAGGCCTCGGCTTCGGTCAGCCCCACGGCCAGATAGTGGCCGCCGCCCCCGCGTTCGCCGCTCCAGGCGATCCACCACCTTCCGTCCGGGCACGGCGCCGCGAGGGTGCAGTTGTCCCGGTTGACAGGGTCGATGCCCCCTATCCGCAGCCCGCCGCGGCTGCCGGCCTCGCGCAGCGCCTGGTCGAGTTCCACGGCAGTCATCGCGGGTTGGTCCTGCGCCTCGCGGCGCTGCCAGATGCGATGCCAGTGCTCGCGCACCCGCGCCGCCTCGGGCCAGGTCCGGTCGGCGTGCGCCCGGTTCTCGGCGCGTCGCGCCTCGAATTCGGCCGCCCAGGCGACCTTCTCCACGGCGAACGGCTCCGGGCGCGTCATCTCCCGATAGAAGACCTCGCAGGCTTCCTCCTCCGTGCCGAAGGTGCGCAGGCGGGAGTAGGTGCCGTAGGTGGCATCGGCTCCCCCGAGCACATACCACTCGCCGGCGCGGGAGCGCAGCAGCGCGATCCCTCCGTGGTCCGGGCCCGGCCCGGCCGGGTTCCACGGCTCGCCCTCCAGCCGATAAACGGCGTCGTCGACTCCGGCGGTGCGCAAGGCCGGCCGCAGCTCGGTGATTCTCACTCCACCTCCTTGAGGAAGCCGTTGCTGAGCAGCCATTGGACGTTCATGGCGTGCGTACCGTCGGTCCTGAAGATACCCGGGAGCTTGTACCGGGTTCCCCGACCGGGCCGGCCGAAGCCGGGCGACACCTCGCTGCCCATGATGTCGCCATCTGCCAGTCCGTGTGCTTCCGCGTAGGCATCCGCGTCGGCCGACGTCCAGTCCTTGGTCCATCGGTACACGTGGTACCCGTCGTGGAGGTTGGTCGGGGGTAGGGCCCGCTCGGCGGAGGCGAGCCGGTCGGCCACGGGGGGCTGTCGCAGCGAAGGAAGCAGGCAGCCGGCTTGTGCGGAGAGTTCATGCAGATCGGCCGATGTGCAATGTACTACCATGAGGAGCTTGGCCACCGTGGACAGAAAGCGGAATTGGAAGGATTCGAGCCTGTGGGCCGGGCTTCTTGCAATAGGTTCGGGCTCGGCGCTCGCATTCGGCAATCCGGATGGGGTGGCCAGAGTTCTGCTCACGGGTGGAACCATCTCACTGGCATACTTCTGGGGTCGGGATTCCCTGCGAAGGCGATAGGCGGAGACGACCCGTGCCCCGGAGGCATCGACCAGATACCAGCGGAATCAAACTCCCCGGAGAACTCTCTCAGCGGCCAGGAATCCCCGGTGCGCCTCACTATAGATCTGGTACCCCGGCCGCCTATCCAAATTCCATGTGGCCTTTTCGGCGGATGAAGACATGCTTATCTCTGTGCCAGGACCCCCCAAAGGCGAAGCCCTGCTCCGTTGGATCGCCCGCGAGATCGAACATGTCGGAGGCACGACGTCGATCGACCTCTATGTAGACGAGGAACTCGCCGACCCCCGCAAGATTTCAGCATTCTCAGAACTGAGATCACAAGCGATGAGCGGCGGCCCCCAAGGGCGCGCCCGAGATCGATTCGTGGCTCATCCACTGGACCTGTCGCGGGAGCGGGACGTGCAGGCATTTTCCCTGCTCGCAACAGATGTGATCTACCTGGAATCAATCCACAAGGGAAGAGTCCTCTTCGCCTCCGGCTCCCCGAACGACTGGGTCGAATTCAATCGCTTTGGTGCCGCTCGGCCACGCCTTGGTACCGAGCGGCCAGCACGCCGAGGCGGAGGAATACCTGCGCGCAGCCCTCGCCGAGGGACAGCACAAGGCCCCCTTCGCCTACGCGCTGCTCCTGGCCGACACCGGTCGCCAGCGGGCGGCCATCCCCCACTACCAGGCCGCCGCCCGGGAGGAGGGAGAAGTCCACGCGTATCTCAATCTCGCGCTGATCCACGACGACCTGGACGAGGAGGACGAGCGCGCCGAGCAGTGGTATGTCAGTCCCGTCGAGCACGGGGACCCCCAGGCACTGGTGGAGTATGCCGACTTCCTCCAACGCTGCGACCGGCCGGCTGAGATCCCCGGCTTGCCCACGCGGTGCCCGAACATCGAGCTGACGGCCAGTCAGCAGACAGACCCGGCCCTGCTCGCCGACGCAGGAGCAAACCGAGCCTGAACCAGCCCCGAGAACGGCGATAGCACACCGTGCGCTCGGCGGTGTTCCACACTTCCAGGTGCTGGGACCGGGCGGCCCAAGCACAGTCCACCCCAACGGGGACCTTCCAGATTCCTGCCTCGACGGCCGCGACACCCCCGGACCACCTCGAGCCCGAGCCCACTGCGGGCACCGAGTCCGTCCAGGACCAAGGCGGTGGAGCTTGGCCCGTACCCGGGCCTCGGCCCCATCGTCACAGGGGCGTTGCCCGGCGCAGCAGGCGGTCGATGTTCTCGCGGCTGCGTGTGTCGGTGGGGGTCTGGACGACGAGGCGGACGCCGGGGTGGTCGGTCAGTTCCATGCCGGTGGCACGCAGGCTCACTTCGCCGATCCCCGTGATGCCGTAGCGCTTGTCGCACAGGCGCGGTGGAGCGACGTCGTGCCTGGCCCAGAGCCGAGAAAAAAGCGGGCTGGCGGTGCACAGACGGGCGACGAGGTCCTGCCATCGCGGGTCGCCCGCGTTCTGGCTGTAGCGATAACGGAACCCTGCCACGGCCTCGGGCGCCTGCTCGTCGCGGTTGACGATGCGGTGCTGCCCCTCCGGGGCCGCGAAGAGGTGCCACAGGGTGTTGCGCTCGCCGGGCGGAGCACTGACCACAGCGGGGTGCAGGGCCGCGTATGCGCGGTTCCAGCGCAGCACGTCGGTGCGGGCGTCGACCACCATGGCGGGCAACGGGTCCAGGGCTCCCAGGACGGTGTCGAGGTGGCCGGGGAGCTCGGTCGGCGGATCCCTGACGACCGCGGGCTGAGGGACCTCGGCCAGACGGTAGAGGTGGTCGCGCTCGGCGGCATCCAGAAACAGCGTGCGGGCCACCGCGTCGAGCACCTGGGAGCTGACGTTGATCGGCCGCCCCTGCTCCAGCCACGTGTACCAGGTGATGCCGACACCGGCCAGCTGGGCGACCTCCTCGCGGCGCAGTCCGGGGGTGCGGCGACGGCCCCCCGGGCGTATGCCGGCTTCCTCGGGCGAGACCCGCGCGCGTCGTGAGCGCAGGAACTCCCGTAGTTCGGTCCGGTTCGCGGTGGGCGGCACAGGCCCACTGTGCCAGAGCCGGGAGGCGTCGGCCTGGTGCTGCCAGTACCAGTATCCGCAGGCTTCTGGAACCGGTGTCCGCACCAGGCGCAGGCTCGCTCCACCTGCGTCCCTCAGGACGTTCCCGGGGACGTCATCCACGACGCTCCCCTAGGATGGCCACCCGGAGGGACGGATGAACGGATGAACGGACGACGAGTGCGATGAGCAGCGCGTTTCGCAACAAGGTCGCGGTCGTGACGGGCGGGAGTGCCGGTATCGGCCACGCCACCGCGCGGAAGATCGCCGAAGGGGGCGGCACCGTCTACATCACGGGCCGGGACCAGGACGCCGTGACCGCGGCGGCCGCGGACATACCGGGCGATGCCGTCGGGGTGCGGGCCGACTCGCGCTCCGCCGACGACCTCGACCGGCTCTTCGCACAGGTGAAACGGCGCAGCGGCCGGCTGGACGCACTGGTCGTCAACGCGGCGGCGATCGCGACCGCACCGCTGGGAACCATCACCGAGGACCACATCAGGTCCGTCTTCGACGTCAACATCACCGGCACGATCATGACCGTCCAGAAGGCGCTGCCGCTGCTGGCGGACGGTGGCGCCATCGTCCTCACCGGTTCGATGGCCGCGCACAAGGCGTCACGCGGGCGGAGTCTCTACGCGGCCTCCAAGGCCGGGGTCCGCGCCCTCGCCCGCACCTGGGCCCTTGAACTGACCCCACGCGGGATCCGGGTCAACGTGGTGAGCCCGGGCCCGACGGAGACCCCCGGTATCGCCCAGCTGGCCGCCACCACCGAGGAACGACAGGCGCTCATCGCCACAATGGGCGCCGGGACCCCGATGACCCGGGCCGGCACCGCCGAAGAGGCCGCCGCCGTCATCGCCTTCGTCGCCTCCGACGCAGCCTCCCACGTCAACGGCGCCGACTACCACGTCGACGGCGGCTACGGGCAGGTCTGACACCCCCACCGGGCGCCGCCACGAACCACCCGGACACGACCCAACGCCAGCGAGAGGGCGCTGACGCGGTCCTCGAACTCGCGGCGGGCACTGCGCCGGGCCCGCACCACCGCGCCCCCCCTGGTTCATGACGGCGGTGAGCAGTTCCCCGCCGGGTCCCATCCCATCACTGGACCGGGAAGAGCGCGCAGGTCGTACTCGGCTCCGGCCACCGCGACGCTCGCGAGGTCCACCACCGCCAGGAGCTCGGCGCCATTCCACGCCTGGTCGGCGTCGTGGAAGTCGCCGTGGACGAGAACGGCCGGCCGGTGGTCGCCTGCACTGCGCCGGCCCAGCCGCACCAGCGAACGACCGCCTCCCGCTGTCCCGGCGAGATGCACCGCAGGCCCTTCTGGCGCAGCACCCCAGGCCTGGCCGGCGGCAGTACGGGCCTTGGGGAGTGGGGCGCCGGCGGTCTCTCGTTCACCGCGGCCCGCGCGTACTCCGGGGCCGCCGATGGGGTGTTGCAGGCCGGCTGGAACCGCGCCGGCCGGCGGCCGGCCCGATCCCGGTCGATGGAGTCGATGGAGTCGATGATCTCGAACAGGGACGTGTCGGGCACCGGCCGTGTGACCTGGAGAGCCGGACCGGTACTGCCGGCCACGACCTCGGGCCGGAACGGCACACCCGGTGCCCGCGACAGGGCCTCGATGACTGCGGCTTCCCGCGCCAGGAGCAGCGCGGCAGGACGGGACCACGCGACCACGCGGCCCTCCACGCAGTACTGCTCGCCGACCGCCGTGTCGAGAGGGTCCCACTGCTCGTCGCCCTCCAGCTGTGGCGCGTCCGCCACCGCGCGCGGAGCAGGCCGGCGAGTAAGAGGCCATCTCATTTGGATCAGTACTCTGCGGTCGTGACGATCGTGGAGCGGTTGGTTCCTGATGGACTGTGGGAGTTGTTCCAGCGTGTGGTGCCGCTGGCGCCGACGCGCCCGCAAGGTGGAGGACGGCGGCGCTATGGGGATCGGGAGGTCCTGGCCGCGATCATGTTCGTGGCGACGTCCGGCTGTACATGGCGGCAGTTGCCGCCGTGTTTCGGGCCTTCCGGTCCCACCGCGCATCGGCGCTTCTCCGAGTGGAGCAAGGCCCGGGTGTGGGCGAAGCTGCACCGCCTGGTCCTCGCCGAACTCGGCGCCCGAGGGAGTCTGGACTGGTCGCGGTGCGCGATCGACTCAGTGAACATGCGGGCCTTGAAAGGGGGGAGCTGACGGGTCCGAATCCTGTGGATCGGGGCAAGTTGGGCTCGAAGATCCACTTGATTACGGAGCGCACCGGTCTGCCCCTCTCGATCGGCATCTCCGCCGCGAACACTCACGACAGCCAGGGCCTCGAACCGCTCGTACGCGGCATTCCGCCCATCCGCTCTCGCCGCGGACCCCGCCGGCGGCGACCCGCCAAGCTGCATGCGGACAAGGGTTACGACTACGACCACCTGCGCCGATGGCTCCGCACCCGCAATATCACCCCGCGCATCGCCCGCAGAGGCGTCGAGTCCTCCCAGCGGCTGGGGCGTCACCGTTGGACCGTCGAGCGCACCGTCTCCTGGCTCGCCGGATGCCGTCGACTGCACCGCCGCTACGAACGGAAGGCCGAGCACTTCCTTGCCTTCGCCGGCATCGCCGCCATGCTCATCTGCTTCCGGCGTCTGGACCGGTGAGGATTCACGCAGCCCCGAGAAACCCCGGATCGACGCCGTCGAACTGCAGGCACGAGTCGCGATTCATGCCCAAGAGCTCGGCCATCGGTACCGCGCGGCGGCTGGTCGTCGCAAGGTCGCGGCGACCTTCAGCCGACCAGAGCGGCGGAAAGCACGACAGCCCCTGGCGAACCGTCAGCGCGGAGACCTCACTGCGCCAGCCGTCCCATCGGAGGTTTTCGTAGAACTGCTCAAGCCCTCCAGACAGAATCCAGGACAGCCATGCCGAATGGCCAGCTCCGAGGGCCTCCCATCTGAGCGAGTCAGGGGCAAAGTAGACGATCTCACCCGGATCGCCGGGCCGACCGGCGTGGGCGGGCTCACCCCCGTTGAGGGCGAACACCCCGCCCAGGACATCGTGTGCGATCACGAGGCCCGCCTCGACCCGCCAGCCTGAATCAAACGCTTGTGGCATAGCGTTGATCCCGGCCAGGCTCGGCGGGCATCTCGGCCCGACGTCACGCGGACTGCCGAAGATCCGCAGCCATCCGCCGTCCACGAGCAGACCACCGCAATTCAGCACGATGCCGCCCAAGAAAGAGCGCGCCGAGACCTGCAACTGCAGCAGAGAGGCGCGGCCCATCTCGGCATCGACGGGCAGCACCTCGACGGCCACCTCGCTGGCAGACAGCTCCTCAAGGAGAAGCGGCCAGGCTGGATCGGCGATGTTGATCAAATCATTGACGTCGCGCATCCCCGCATCGTCGCATCCGCAACCGCAGGTCCCACCCATCGGGTCACCTGCGCTCGATCAACCAATCGAGATGACGTCTAAGAGCCGGCCAGGGTGCTCGCTCCAGCGCCCGTGGGCGCTGGGTTGCCTACAGCCTGCCCTGCGAATGATCGCAGGGTGCTGTGCGCTGAGCGCCGCAGGCTAGGCTCGTGGCGAATCATCGCTATCGAGCAGGGGGTCTGTGGATGAGCGGGACGGTCGTAGCGGTCAGCAGCAACAGCGCGTACGCGTTCACCAAGCCCAACCGGGCCGGCATCATGCTGCTCGCCGGGCTCGGCGTGGAAGGGGACGTGCATGCCGGCGTCACGGTCAAACACCGCTCACGCGTCGCGCAGGACCCCACCCAGCCGAACCTGCGCCAGGTCCACCTGATCCACGAGGAACTCTTCACCGAAGTCGGCAGGGAGGGATTCAGCGTGGCGCCGGGCGAACTCGGCGAGAACATCACCACGAGCGGCATCGACCTGCTCGGCCTGCCCGTCGGGACGCTGCTGCGCATCGGCGGCGACGCGATCGTGGAGGTCACCGGTCTGCGCAATCCCTGCCTGCAGATCGACAACTTCCAGGACGGCCTGCTGAAGAGGGTCGTCGGCCGGGACGAGGCCGGGAACGTCGTCCGCAAGGCCGGGATCATGGGCGTCGTGCGCGCGAGCGGCGGGGTGCGTCCCGGCGACACGATCGCAGTGGAGCTCCCCGCCGAGCCACATCGCCCCCTCGACCGGGTCTGACCCCCTGCCCGAGCAGGCACTCACGTGTCGACGGCCGCCCCCCGCCCCGGTGTCGACCCGGTCGCCCGGCACAGCCGGCCCCCGCTGGCCGCCGCAAGGCTCGGGCTTCCGGAGCCTGCCGGGTGGAGGTGCTCGCTGGGGCCCGGGCTAGCGCCTACCGGAGCGCGATCGGTGTTCCGGCGCGCTCTTGACCGTGCTCGCGTCCGCTCCCCGCCTCCTCGATCACACGCTGGCTTTCCGACGGACGCGGAAGGCACCCGCGGCAGCCGCCAGGACGGCCGCCTCCGCGGCTCGTTCCGGCAGGCGCGGGTCCGGATCGGCACGCAGGAGGACCAGCTGGTGGTAGAGCGGCGCCGTAGCGGCGATCAGCAGGCTCCGCGCGTCCGTGTGCTGGGCGGGCGGTTCACCGCGCTCGACGGCGCGCTCGAGGAGGATCTCGCACTGGGCGTACCGGTCCATCCACAGCCGGCTCTGAGCCCGCGCGGCCTGCTCGGAGTGGAACGAGGCGGCCATCAGGGCGACGGCGAGCGAGGGCCGTAGGACCAGCGACTCCTGGATCTCCTGGTTGAGGGCCGTCAGATCGCCGAGCAGCGAGCCGGTGTCCGGCGGCTGCCACTCGATTTCGCCGGCGGCCTCGATCACGTCGACGAGCAGGCCGCCGACGTCGCGCCAACGCCGGTAGACCGTGGCGCGGTGCACCCCGGCCCGCGTCGCCACCCCCTCCATCGTGAGACCTTCGTGACCGCCTGCGGCGAGTTCGGCGCGCACCGCATCGAGAACCCGGGCGCGGATACGGGCGGTGCGACCGCCCGGGCGGCGGCCCGTCGTCGTGTCCAGTGGGTCGGTCATCGCCAATCCAGTATCCGGTTGATCAAGGCGGCAGCGCTGTGCCAGCATCCTAACGCGACAGTTGTCGCCCTAGGGCCGCCAGAGAGGAACCGCCTCCGCGATGCCACCCCTCCCCCCCGACCCCACCGTGCTCCACCCCATGCCCGAGCACCCGCGCGTGGTCCTGCTCAAGCCGCTGGTGAAGTCGCCGCTGATCGAGGTCGGCGACTTCACCTACTACGACGATCCGGACGACCCGACCGCGTTCCAGACGCGCAACGTCCTGTACCACTACGGTCCCGAGCGGCTCGTCATCGGCAAGTACTGCGCGCTGGGCAGCGGCACCCGGTTCATCATGAACGGCGCCAACCACCGCATGGACGGTCCCTCCACCTTCCCGTTCCCCATCATGGGAGGCTCCTGGGCCAAGCACTCCGACCTGATCACCGGCCTGCCCGGCCGGGGCGACACGGTCGTCGGCAACGACGTGTGGTTCGGACACGGCGCCACGCTCATGCCCGGCCTACGCATCGGCCACGGCGCGATCATCGCCGCCGGCGCCGTGGTCACCCGCGACGTCCCCGACTACGGCATCGTCGCCGGCAACCCCGCCCGCCTCATCCGCACCCGCTACGACCCAGCGGACATCGCCCGACTCCTCACCGTGGCCTGGTGGGACTGGCCCATCCAGCACATCACCCGACACATACGCACGATCATGTCCGGCACCATCGACGACCTCGAGGAGGCCGCCACGCACAGCAACCACCCCTGACACCGACCCCCACCCGCATCCGACCCGCACCGGCGCGCGCCTGACCGAGCAGCCGCAGACCACAACCGGCCAGGAAACCCCCACCGCCCCCTCAGCGCACTGGAGGAAACCCGGCAGACTGAACCGCCCGCCCCGTGTCGAATAGAGACTTGATGTGCCCCGGGTTCCGTGGAGTCGAGCTGCGTGATTCTAGGCTACTGGCATGGCAGTTGGGGATCGGAGTTCGTTCTCGATCGGGGTGAGCATGCCGAGCGCGGAGTGGCGGCGCTGGCGGTTGTGGAAGATCTCCAGGTACTCGAAGATCGCGTTGGCGAGTTCGAGGCGGGTGCGCCACTTGCGGCGGTTGAGGAGTTCGGTCTGCATCCGGCCCCAGAAGGATTCGATCATGGCGTTGTCGTAGCAGTCGCCGATCGTTCCCATCGAGGGGACCAGGCCGGACGCCTTGGCGCGTTCGGTGATGGCCCAGGAGGTGAACTGGACCCCGTGGTCGGAGTGGATCACCGTCTGAGTGGTCGGCTGCCGGTTGGCCTGGCGCTGGAGCCGGAGAATCCTCGTCCGAGGCCGAGGCCCTGGCAGAGGAGGGCTCGAAGAGGGCGGAACGCACGCAAGGCACTGTTGAAGAAGCCGGTAACGTGGCTGGGCAACCGCATACTCACGTCTCACCTGACATCCCAAGCGCGGATCCCGTGACTTCCGGTGCCGTGGTAGCCGTGGCCGGCTTCGATATGGTGAAGAGGGCTTGATGAGATGGGCACGGAAAACGGAGGAGGGCGGCGAAATGAGTCGAGCACGAGTGAGTGCCCGAGAAATCGTTGAACAGTACGGGCGGGACGGGCTGCTGTCCCCTCCCAGTGTCGCCTCTGCCGAATTCGGGGTCTTCGACCGGGTGGTCCCGTGGACAATTCTGCTCATGGCGGCCGGCCTCGTGGCACACGAGGCCCCGGCCCTGGTCGAACGCGTCAGGAATTCGGGGAACGAGGTGCTGGCCAAGGTCCTTAAGGGCGACGATTTCCCTTGGCGCTCTGGCTCTGGCTGACAGCGGCGCAGAGTTCAGCTGGAGACCGTCCGGGCCTGCTTCCACTTGTTCACGCAGCGCTCGACCGCGTTGCGGCGCCGGTGCTGGGATCGGTCGAACGCTGGAGGGCGGACAGCGGACCGGCCGCGGCAGTGGCGGTTGGGCCGCTGGTCCTCGGGATGCGCGATGGGCGCTTTGATCCCGCGTCGCCGCAGCAGGGCCCGGTTGGCGGCCGAGGAGTAGGCCTTGTCGCCGCGCACCCGATCCGGGCGCGAGCCGGGCCGTCCCCCCCGCGCTGCCCCGCCTGATGCGCAGCGCCGCCGGTACCGGCGCGGACCTCGGGCTGTTCCCGGGTTGGCCGGGCGAGGTCAGCCAGACCGACGGGCGGGCCAGGTCGTCCGACAGCAGAGGGACGCGGCACGCGATGCGCGGCGCGGCTCGGCACGGCTCGGCTCGGCACGGCGCGGACAGGTGAATGGACCGATGTGATTGCTGACCATGGCGGTCTCGCCGAAAGTGGGCGTTGATCTGAGCCGACGAAGGAGTAGGCGATGGAGCCGCTATCCGTACGACATGACTTTCCTCTCTCGCCTGCCGCCGCCCGGAACTAGCTCGAAGCGCGCATCGGCCGAGCTGTACTGCGGACGGGTTCTCGCGCATACGGCGGGCTTTCCGTCCTGGCGGACTTCGAAATTCGAGGAGAAATATCATGCCTTTCTACATCGGCGAGGCCTGTGTAGACGAGATGGACAAGTCCTGCACCGAGGAGTGTCCCGTGGACTGCATTTACGAGGGAGAGCGGAAGCTCTATATCAATCCCAGTGAATGCATCGACTGCGGTGCCTGCGAGACGGTCTGCCCGGTGGAGGCGATCTCGTCCACTCTGCGCGGCACGCCCGGCGCCGAGTGGGTGGCCGACAACGCGGCGTTCTTCGCGGAGCCCCTGCCGGGCCGTGCCGAGGCGCTCGGCAATCCGGGGGGCTCGCGCCGTACCGGCGCCCTCGGCGTCGACACCGCCAAGGTCGCTGCCCTGGAGAGCCGCGCATGAGGACCATCGACACCCACACCCACATCGTGCCGTCAGGTCTGACGGCGCCGGACCATGACGGACGCTGGCCCGTGGTGGTCGAGCGGGACGAAGGTTCGGCGGACGTGCTGATCGCCGGACGGGTCTTTCGCACGGTGCCCCGCACGGCCTACGACCTGGAGCATCGCGCCGGGCAGCTGGCGCCGGATCACGTCCAGGTGCTCTCCCCCATGCCGGAACTCTTCTCCTACTGGGGCAGGCCGGAGGCGGCAGCCGAGTACTGCACGTCGGTGAACGAGTGGATCGCCGCAGGGGTGAACGAGTTCCGGCACGCCTTCCGGGGCTTCGGCATCGCCGCGATGCAGGACCCTGAGGTCGCCTGCGGTCAGCTGTCGCAGATCGCCGCCCTGGGGCTGCCCGGTGTGGAAATCGGCAGCAACATCGCGGGGGTCCCCCTCCACGACAAGCGGTACGTCGAGTTCTTCGATGAAGCGGCCCGCCTGGGGCTGGTGGTTTTCGTCCACGCCTTCCATCCGCCGGGGATCGGTACGTTCACCGATCCGATGGCCGGGAACGGTGTGACCTTCCCCAACGAGATCGGTCAGGCTGTCGGTGGCCTCATAGCCGAAGGGGTGCTGGAACGCTTCAGCGATCTGAGGATCCTGGCGTCACACGGCGGCGGCTCGCTTGTCAGTCTGTTGCCCCGGCTGCAGTTCATCGCGGAGAACTACGAGCGGGCCCGGGCCCGGATGCCGCGCGATCCGGCCGATTACGCGCGGAAGATCTTTTACGACATCCTCGTGTTCTCCGCCCCTCTGCTGGGCCTGCTGCTGGACACCGTGGGCGCCGGCCGGGTCGTCGTCGGCTCCGACAAGCCGTTCATGAACCATGATCCAGTGACGCTTCTTGATTCCTTCCCCCATCTGGGATCCGCCACGATCGAATCAATCCGGTGGGGCAACGCCGCACGCCTGCTCGGCCTGTGATCGCAACGCCGGACAGACCCTATCGCCCTGCGCCACCGCTCCTGCTTATCCTCGAAAGACACCGTTCGGCAGCCCCGACCGTTTCCGGCTGAGCGGGGGTCGGAGAGGTCCAGCACCTTGCGCGGCCCGAAAGAGAGGCGTCCATGCGAGTCAGCGACCAGGAAGAAGATCGGTCCGTCATCGGACGTGTCATGGCCATCTTGGACGCGGTGGCCGCGGAGCCCGGTGAGGTGGGACTGAGCGAGCTCGCACGACGAACGGGCATCAAGAAGGCGACGGTGCACCGAGTGGCCACCGAACTCGTCGAGCGCAGGATGCTGGACCGCGGCGCCTACGGCTACCGCCTGGGTTTTCGCACCTTCGAGCTCGGGCACAGCGTTCAAGTCTCCCGGCTGCTGCGGAACCTGGCGCTGCCCTATATGGAAGACCTCTACGAGATCAGTCACGAGATCGTGCAGCTGGCCGTGCTGGACGGCGCGGAGATCGTGTATCTGGAGAAGATCACCGGGCACCGCAGCTACCAGGCTCCTTCGGGCGTCGGCGAGCGGTACCCCGCCCATTGCAGCGCGCTCGGGAAAGCCATCATCGCCTTCAGCTCCGACGCCGTCCTGGATCGGATCCTGGCCGCCGGACTGCCCAAGCGCACCCCGCGTACCATCACCGATCCCGCGCTCTTTCGCGAGGAGCTCCGGCTCGTGCGTGACAGCGGCGTCGCCTTCGACCGCGAGGAGGGCCATCGGGAGGTGTCCTGCGTCGCCGCGCCGGTGCTCAACTCGGAGGGGCTGCCGATCGTTGCTCTGTCGATCACCGGCCCCTCGTACCGCATGGGGCTTCCGCGGCTGGCGACCGCGGTACGTGAAGCCGCCGTCGCCCTGGCCCGTGTGGTCAACGCCCACGCCACTCTTCAGGCGCTGCCCCGCCGCCACCAGCGGCGCGCGGAGGAACTCCAACGACCTTGCGCCGACGGCGAGTAGCCGCGCCGGCCCGGCCGGGCGACTTCCGTCCAGGCCGGGCGTGGCGTGCACCGCCGGCAGGCCGGCCACGCGACGAGCGCTCAGCCCCGGACATCGCCGCGTGTGGCGTTGCGGGTATGAGGCAGTCGCCGGACGCCCACCCTGCACCCGGACGGGAACTCCGCCTCCACCACGTCGCCCGGGGCCAGTTCCACGGCCGAGGTCAGCCCACCGGTGATCACCAGCATCCCCGCCTCCAACCCGGCACCTTCCTGGTGAAGTCGGTGGACGAGCCATACCAGCGAGTCGATCGGGTTTCCGGAGGCGGCTGCGGCCGCCGAGGTCGCCACCATCACCCCGTTGCGGTGGAGGACGACGCCGGTGTTCACCAAGCCGTGCCGCAAGGCCGGCAGACGCGGGCCGACGACGACTTGCGCCGCCGACGAGCCGTCCGCGGTGTTGTCCTCGGCGGTGAACCGGTAGCCGGCCCATAGGGAGTCGACCACCTCAAGGCAGGCCACCGCATGCTTCACCGCGTTCAACGCGTCAGGGCGGGTGATCCGGCCGGCCAGCGGCAGGCCCAGGACGAGCCCGACTTCCGGCTCGACACGGGGCTGCAGCAGAGCAGGGTCCGTGGCGCTGTCGTTGGGCACCAGCATCCGGTCGGTGAGGGGACCGTAGTTGGGCGCAGCGACGCCCATCTGCTCCCGCATCGGCTTGGAGGTGTATCCGAGCTTGAACCCGGCGGGCTTCTCGCCCTCGCGCAGGCGACTCTCGTTCACCTTCCGCTGGATCCGGTAGGCGTCACGCAGGTCGAGCGGCTCCCTGTCGGAGATCGGATCCAGCAACACCCGCCTGCGACGGGCCGCCACGAGCCGCGCCGCCCGTTCCTCGGCCCAACTGTCCTCTCGTGCCGCGCCGGCGGCCGGGACAGCGGGCGCCGCGGGGGTTGTACGTCTTGCAGAAGCCATGGCGTTCACTGACTCTCTTCACTCGCCCTTCCAGGGATGGCATGCCCAGCCTGCGCACCCAAGGGACCGTCGGGAAGGCCGGCGGTCCAGGCAGTGAACCGATGACCTTGTTCCGACTCGCCCGCTCCCGGAAGGTGAGGCAACGCAGCGCGGAGGATCAGCACGGGTTCGCAACGCATCTCGCGTGCATCGGACTTCGGGGGCCGCGCTGTGGGACATCCAGGGAGCGCCGATCGGATCTGCTCGCCGTGCTCCGGCACCTGGATCCCCGGCCCCGCCGCACCGATCACCGCACCGATCACCGCACGTATCCCCGGCCGGCAGCACGGGACGCCGCCGCCGACCACGCGGGTGCAATGCCGCGCCCGCCGTTCTCAGGAGAAGACCCTGTGGTGGAGACAACGGAGTCGCTATACCTCGACGGGCGCTGGGCAGCGCCCCTGAATAACCGTCAGCCGGAGCAGACCACCCTGGTGTGCCCCAGTACGGAGGAGAGCCTGGGCACCGTCGCGCTGGCTGCCCCGGCAGATGTGGACGCCGCCGTCCGAGCCGCGCGCGGAGCCTTCGACGCACCCGACGGCTGGGCTCATTGGGAGCCGCGGCAACGGGGCGACGCCCTGGACCGGCTCGCCGACGCGTTGCAGCGCCGCAGCGAGCACATCGCCAGTGCCGTCTCATCCCAAAACGGAATGCCCATCAGCGTCTCCCGCCAGATCGAGTCGGGGCTGACCGGCGCGATCGTCCGGTACTACGCGGAGCTGGCCCGCACCACGCCGACGGAGGAGACCCGCCCCCATCTGGTCGCCGGCACCACGACGGTGCGGAGGGAACCCGTCGGTGTGGTGGCGGCGATACCGCCGTCGAACTTCCCGCAAAGCCTCGCCGCCACCAAGTACGCTCCCGCGCTGGCGGCGGGCTGCAGCGTGATCCTCAAGCCCTCGCCCAGCACTCTCCTTGACGCCTTCCACCTGATGGACGCCGCCGCGGAGGCCGGGTTGCCGCCCGGAGTCCTCAACCTCCTCCCGACATCCGCGGACACCGCCGCCTACCTGGTGGGCCATCCCGGAATCGACGCCGTCGCCTTCACCGGTTCCACCACCGTGGGCCGGCGCATCGCCGGGATCTGCGCACCGCTGCTCCGCCCGCTCACGCTCGAACTGGGCGGGAAGTCCGCCGCGATCGTCCTCGACGACGCCGACCTGGACCTGGCCACCATGGGCGAGCGACTGTTCCAGGCCACCTTCCTGAACAACGGCCAGACCTGTTTCCTCAGCACGCGCATCCTGGCCCCCCGGTCCCGGTACGACCAGGTCGTGGGGGTCTTCGCCGACCTTGCCTCCTCGCTGCGCATCGGCCACGCGCTGGCGGCCGATACCCAGGTGGGGCCCGTGATCAGCCGGGCCCAGCGGGATCGGGTGGAGAGCTGCATCGAACAGGCCAAGGCCGAGGGGGCCCGTCTCGTCGCCGGTGGCGGCCGCCCGCCGGGGCTGGACAAGGGCTGGTTCGTCGAACCGACGGTCTTCGCCGATGTCGACAACCGCAGCCGGGTGGCCCGGGAGGAGATCTTCGGACCGGTGCTGTGCGTCATCCCCTACGACGATGAGGACGAGGCTGTCCGCATCGCCAACGACTCCCCCTACGGTCTGGCCGGCACGGTCTGGAGCGCCGACCCCGACCGCGCGCACACCATTGCCCGGCGTATCCGCACGGGCTCCGTCGGCATCAACGGCTACCTCCCCGATCCGGGAGCGCCGTTCGGCGGGGTGAAGCACAGCGGCATCGGCCGGGAGCTCGGCCCGCAGGCCATGGCCTGGTACCAGGAGCCGAAGTCCATCTTCCACTGAGAACCACGGCGCGGCTGCGCCCTTCCCCGCCGGCGGCCGCGGAGCGTCTCCCATGGCGACGCGCGGCAACGGCCCACCCAATGGATCGACCGCGTTGTCCCGGTGGGCATCCGCTCGGAACTCTGACGTGACAGCAACGAAGCTAGGAGTGCGTGATGGCTGACCCTTCCGCCCGGGACCGCGAGGTCGATCTCGTCATCGTCGGTGCGGGACCCGCCGGGCTGTTCGCCGCCTACTACGGAGGATTTCGCGGACTGCGCGTGGCCGTGGTCGATTCGCTCCCCCAGCCGGGCGGGCAGGTCATGGCGATGTACCCGGAGAAGCCCATCTACGACGTCGCGGGCTTCCCCTCGGTGCGCGGTCGGGACCTCATCGACGGCCTGACGCGTCAGGCCGCGCCGTTCGAGCCCGTCTATCTCCTCGGGCAGCAGGCGACCGAACTGCACCGCGGCGACGGCGGATCGCTGACGCTGGCCACCTCGGCGGGCGAACGCGTCACCTGCCGCGCCGTGATCCTCACAGCGGGGGTGGGTACCTTCACCCCGCGCCGGCTGCCGGCCGGCGCCTCCTACGAGGACCGCGGCCTGATGTACTTCGTGCCGCGCCCGCAAGACCTCGCCGACCAGGACGTCGTCATCGTGGGCGGCGGGGACAGCGCGGTGGACTGGGCCCTGCTCCTCGACGGCGTGGCCAGGTCGGTCACCCTGGTGCACCGCCGGGCCCGCTTCCGCGCCCACGAACACAGCGTCGCCCGGATGACCGCCTCGCCGTCCATAGAGGTGCTGACCGACCACGAGATCGTGGAAGCCGGCGGGAGAGACAGGCTGGAACACGTACGAGTCGCCGACAAGCAGGGCAACGAACGCCTGCTCAAGTGCCAGAGCCTGGTCGCCGCTCTCGGCTTCGTCGCCGATCTGGGCCCCCTTGCCCAGTGGGGCGTCCAACTGCGCGACCGGCACATCCTGGTGGACACCACCATGGCGACCAACCTGCCGGGGGTCTTCGCCGCCGGTGACGTGACCGAGTACCCGGGCAAGGTCCGGCTGATCGCCGTGGGCTTCGGCGAGGCGGCCACCGCCGTGAACAACGCCATGACGCTGATCGACCCTGGAGCCTCCCTCTTTCCCGGACACTCCACCGACCAGCCCCGTTAGCCCGCTCCCCCGCCGGTGCGGCACCGCTGTGCCATGCCGACACCGACACCGGTCCATCCGGTGGACCGACTGCATTGTTCCTGCTCACAGCCCTGGAGAGACTCCCAGCATGCATAAGAACCAGCTACAGGAGGCCGCCCGCCGGCTCACCGAAGCCGAGCGGGACCGCCGGCCCATCAAGCCGCTCACCCAGACCTACGACGGTCTGGACATCCCGGCCGCGTACGCGGTGCAGCGCCTGGTGATCGCCGACCGCGTCGCCGGCGGCGCCAAGGCGCGCGGCCACAAGGTGGGCCTGACGGCCGGCGTCATGCGCGAACAGTTCGGGGTCTCAGAACCCGACTACGGGGTGCTGCTCGACGACATGTTCCTCCTCGAAGGCACCGAGATTCCCGCGGGCAGCCTCCTGGCACCCCGTGTGGAGCCCGAACTCGCCTTCGTGCTCGACCGGCCGCTGAGCGGCCCGGGAGTGACCGTGGCCGATGTGCTGCGAGCCACCGCGTTCGTGGCACCGAGCCTGGAGATCATCGACTCCCGGATCCAGGACTGGGAGATCACCGTCTACGACTCCATCGCGGACAACGCCTCCTCGGCCCGCGTGGTGCTGGGCGGTACGGCCACCGACCTCGGCGACATCGACCCCCGGCTGCTCGGGGTGGTGCTGCGCCGTAACGGCGAGATCGCCGAGACCGGCGCCACCGGCGCCGCCCTGGGCAACCCCGTCTCGGCGGTTGCCTGGCTGGCCAACAAGCTGGGCGAGTTCGACGTCACCCTCGAGGAGGGAGCCGTCGTGCTTCCCGGCAGCTGCACCCGTGCCCTGCCGGTCTCCCCCGGCGACCACGTACGCGCGGACTTCGGACAGATCGGCTCGGTGGGAGTGGTGTTCGCATGAGCAGCGATCCGCAGGACGGGACGACCGCGGTGGACATCGAGGACCTGGCCGCACGCCTGATCGCCGCCGAGGACGCGCGAACCGACATCCTGCCGCTGAGCCAGGACGCGGAGTTGAGCGTCGAGGATGCCTACCGGGTCCAGAGCGAGGTGCTGCGGACCAAGGAGGGCCGCGGCGAGCGGATCATCGGCGGCAAGCTCGGTCTGACCTCACGGGCCAAACAGATCGACATGAACGTGGACAACCCCCTGTACGCGTTCGTCACCTCGGGGATGCTGCACGACGCCACGACGCCGGTGGACCTGTCCGGGCTGATCCACCCCGGGTGGAACCGGAGATCGTCTTCGTCCTCAAGGAGGAACTGGCGGGCCCGGGCATCACCGCTGGTGACGTCCTGGACGCGACCTCTTCGGTCTGCGCCGGCCTGGAGATCATCGACAGCCGCTACCAGGCGTTCAAGTTCACCCTCCAGGACGCGGTCGCCGACAACGCCTCCTCCGCGCTGTTCGTCCTCGGCAATGAGTTCGTCGATCCTCCCAAGGACCTCTCCCTGCTGGGCTGTGTCCTGGAGGTCAACGGCAAGCAGGTGGCCACCGCGGCCGGCGCCGCGGTCTGCGGCGATCCCGCTCAGGCCGTGGCGTGGATGGCCAATGCGGCCGGCCGGCGCGGGGGCTCACTCAAGCCCGGATGGCTGGTGCTGTCGGGAGGTCTGACCGCCGCGGTGCCGCTGCGGTCCGGCGACTGCATCAGTGCCGACTTCGCCCGTCTGGGCAGCGTCAGCGTGCGCGCCCGGTAACCGGGGCTCTCAGAAAGGACTCGATCAATGCCGTTCATCCAGATCACCATGGCCAAGGGCCGCACCGCGGACCAGAAGCGAGACCTGCTGCACGAGGTGTCCGCGGCCGCTGCGCGTGCCACCGGCACCCCGGAGGCCGCGGTGCGCGTGTGGCTCGTCGAGGTCGATGCGGGCGAGGTCATCGCCGGGGGCACGATCCTGGCCGACAAGCAGGCTGCCGCGGCCGCCGACCGGACCACGTCATGAGGACGTTCGTCCTGGTGCACGGCGCCTGGCACGGCGCCTGGTGCTGGGAGCGTGTGCTGCCTGAACTTCGGGCGCGCGGCCACCGGGCCGTCGCCGTGGAGTTGCCCTCGGACGACCCGGCGGCAGACAGCGAGGAGTATCTGCGGGCCATCGACGACTGCGTCGACGACCCGGGCTCCACGGTCCTGGTCGCGCACTCGATGGCGGGTTTGATCGCCCCCGCGTACGCCGAACGGCGTCCGGTGGGTGAACTGGTGCTGCTGTCCTGTCTCTTGCCGCTTCCCGGAGCCAGCTGGCGGGAGCAGCTGTCCACCTCCCGGCCCATGGCCGAGGAGTTCTACCGCGACTTCCTGCCGCACCAGCTCAAGGACGATCGTGGCCGCAGCTTCTGGGCCCCGGAGGTCGCCGCGGACCTCTTCTACCACGACTGCGCGCCCGAGGACGCAGCCGAGGCGGCGTCCCGGCTGCGGCCACAGGCCGCCACGGTGCTGAGCGAGGAGACTCCCTGGAGGGGGGAGGTCCCCTCGCCGACCCGGTACATCGTGTGCGAGGCGGACCGGGCCGTCCGCGGTGACTGGGCGGCTCAGGCCGCCAGGGCCCGCTTCGGCGCACACGTCTCCCACCTCCACACCTCCCACTCCCCCTTCTGGTCCCGTCCCGCCACGCTGGCCGAACTGCTCACGGCCGAACACCAGGGCCGCGAATACGCGCAGGCATCCGAGGAGTCGACGCAGTGAACCCCAACGGCCTCACGCCCGCGACGATCGGGCACGCCACTCCCGCCGACGCCGTCAGGGTCCGCGACAGCGTGGTCATCAGTGCCGTCTCCCAGTTCCTCTTCGACGAGGCCGCACTGCTGGACGAGTGGCGCCTGGACGAGTGGCTGGGCCTCTTCCATCCGGACGCCGTCTACCTCATCCCCACGCCGGAAGATCTCAGCACCGACCCGGCGACCACCCTGCACCTGGTGCACGACTCCATGAACACCCTCGCCGGCCGAGTCGACCGGCTCAAGAGCAAGCACGCCCATGCCGAGAGCCCCCGCTCCCGAACCCGCCGCCACATCACCAACGTCCGCGTCTGGCAGGCCCCGGACGGCCTTGAGGCGCGCAGCGTCTTCCAGGTCACCCGGGTCCGCGGCGGAGTCGTCGACCGCTACGCCGGCGTCTACGAGCACCTGCTCGTCCCGGCTGCCGGCAGCGACCTGCCGTGGCTGATCAAGCGCCGTCGGGTGGCCCTCGACCACAGCATCGAATCGGCAGGGGGGCAGCTGAGTGTGCTGCTGTGACCTGTCCCGTCCGCACCAAGGGAGGCGTCGACCATGACCCCCAGCACCGACTCGCCCCACACCTCCGCCAAGGAGTGGGTGGTCGAAGACGTCGCGGCGGGCACGTTCCGCGTCGACCGGACCACACTGATCGACGAGGCCGTCTTCGAGCGCGAGATGGCGACGGTGTTCGGCCGATGCTGGCTCTACGTGGGCCACGAGTCGGAGATCCCCAAGCCCGGCGATTTCAAGGCACGCGATGTCGGCAACCGGCCGCTGATCTTCTGGCACGGCCACGACGGGGCCAAGCGGGTGCTGTACAACTCCTGCCGCCACCGCGGCGCGCTGGTGTGCCGCGTCCCCGAGGGCAACGCCCGCGGCATGAGCTGCTTCTACCACGCCTGGACCTACAACAGCACCGGCGCTCTGAACGGCGTACCCGGCGGCGAGGGATACGGAGAGCACTTCGACCGGGCCGCCATGGGTCTCCTCTCGCCGCCCAAGGTCGACAGCTACCGCGGGTTCTACTTCGTCTGCTTCGACCCCGGCGCCGTCGACCTCAGGACGTATCTGGCCGGAGCGGCCGACTACCTCGACCTGGTCGCCGACCAGGCCGATGACCTGGAGGTCGTGCCCGGCGCCCACGAATACTCCATGGACGCCAACTGGAAGCTGTTCGTGGAGAACAGCCTGGACGGCTACCACCTGCTGCCGCTGCACAAGACGTACTTCACCTACCTCGAAGAGCGAGAAGGCAACACCCTCGACCGCGAGGACACCACCGAGGCGCTGGATCTGGGCAACGGCCATGCGGTCATCTGCGTCCACGGCCCGTGGGCGCGTCCCGTGGCCCGCTGGACCCCGGCCCTCGGCGAGCACAACCGCCCGCAGGTCGAGGCGAAGTACCAGGAACTGGTGGAACGTCACGGCCCCGAGCGCGCGCGGATGATCGGGCTCACCGACCGCAACCTGCTGGTGTTCCCCAACCTGATCATCAACGACATCATGGGCGTCGTCGTCCGCACGATCACCCCTACCTCGGCGGGACACACCAGGATCCACCAGTGGTCCCTGGCGACCGCGGGCGAGGACCCGGACCTGCGCGCCCGGCGGCTGGACAGCTACATCGCCTTCCAGGGCCCCGCGGGCCTGGCCACCCCCGACGACCTCGAGGCCTGCGAGGCCTGCCAGGCCGGACTGCGTACCGCCCCGGACGTGACCTGGTCGGACATCTCCCGCGGGATGCACCGCGAGCACGCCGGACAGCCCAGCCTGGCCAGTGACGAGCTGCAGATGCGCGCGTTCTGGCGGCACTGGCGGTCCCTGCTGGACTGACCCGCCACGCCATCCCGAGCGGGCCGGGCGACTTACCGGCCCACCCGCTCCTCCTCCCCGGCCCAGCGCCGCGGCAGCACCACCGAAGAAAGGTGAAGACCATGGCAGAAGTCCTCGGTCTCGGAGTGACCCACTACCCGCCGCTGAGCGGCACGAACGACAACCTGACCCGCGTCTTCCAACGCGCGCTGGCGGATCCCCGGCTCCCCGAAGAGCTCCGCGACCCCGCCAACTGGCCCGCACCGGCGCGTGCGGAGTGGGCCTCCGACGAGGGACGGCAGGCCGGCCTCCGCCACCGGGAGGCTCTGGTGGCCCAGTTCGCCAGGGCACGGCAGGCGCTGGACGAGTTCGATCCCGAGGTCGTGGTGATCTGGGGCGACGACCAGTACGAGAACTTCCGCGAGGACATCGTCCCGCCCTATTCCGTGCTCGCCTACGACGACCTCACGGTCCGGCCCTGGGAGCACTCGGCCGAGTCCAACGTCATGGGTGACCACAACGTGTGGAACGAGCCCAAGGACCACGAGATCCGGGTCAGGGGCCACCGCGAGGCGGCCAAGCACTTCACCACTGCCCTCCTAGAGCAGAACATCGACGTCTCCTACGCCTACAAGCCGCTGCACCACCCGGGCTTCCCGCACGCCTTCCTCAACACCGTCCTGTATCTCGACTACGAGCGGCGGGGCTTCGACTACCCCGTCGTCGCCTTCCCCATCAACTGCTACGGCCGCCGGGTGATCAGCTACCAGGGCAACATCAGCGCCCTCGGCGACATCCGCGAACTGGACCCGCCGAGCCCCTCGCCGGCCCGCGTCATGGAGGTGGGCGCGGCCGTCGCCCGCGCCGCGGCGGAAAGCCCCTGGCGCGTCGCCCTGATCGCCTCCTCCAGCTGGTCCCACAGCTTCCTCGTGGAGTCCACCCACCACCTCTTCCCCGACACCGCCGCCGACCAGCGGCTGTACCGGGCGCTGGTCGACGGCGACCTGGACGAGTGGCGGTCCACCGGCCTCGCCCAGGCGGAGGCCGCCGGCCAGCAGGAACTCCTCAACTGGTGGGCCCTGCTGGGCGCCATGGGCGAACTGGGCCGCACCAGGCCGACCTGGTCGGAGTTCGTGGGGTCGCACCTGTTCGTGTCCGACAAGGTCTTCGCGGCCTACCGGCCGTGAACCACCAGCACCCGAGGAGTTGCCCGTGACCACCGTGCGCAGTACCAATCCGCACGATCCCAGCGAGACGGTCGCCGAGGTCCCGGCGACCCCGACCGGCCGGTTTCCGGCGCTGCTTGAGCTCGCGGGCGGTGCAGGCCGCGCGTGGGCCGGCACCGCCGCCCCGCAGCGAGCCGTCGCTCTCACCCGTGCCGCGGACGACATCGCCGCCGAGGCCGGCCGGCTCGCCGACCTGATCTCCCGCGAGGTCGGCAAGCCCATCACCGAGGCCCGGGGGGAGGTGGTCCGCGCGGAGCGGACCTTCCGCTACTTCGCGCAGACCGCGCTGTTCCCCGAGGGCGACGTGCTGCCGGGCGGCGAGGCCCGGACCCTGACCTTCACCCGGTCACGGCCGCGGGGCGTGGTGGGTCTGATCACGCCGTGGAACTTCCCCTTGGCGATTCCCGCGTGGAAGCTGGCACCGGCTCTGGCGTACGGCAACGCGGTCGTCCTCAAGCCCTCCGCACAGGCCGTCGGTACCGCTGAGGCCCTGGCCGAGATCCTCAACCGGCACCTCCCCCCGGGCGTGCTGGTGCTCGCGGTCGGGCCGGGTACCGGGGTCCTCGTGGCCGAGTCAGCTGCCATCAGCGCCGTATCGTTCACGGGCTCGACCGAGGTGGGCCGCCAGGTGGCGGCGGCTGTCAGCGCGCGCGGCTGTATCGCCCAGGCGGAGATGGGCGGCCAGAACCCCACGGTGGTGCTGGCTGATGCGGACGTGGACGGGGCGATCGCCGGCATCGTGGGTTCGGCGTTCGCCTACGCGGGACAGAAGTGCACCGCCACAAGCCGCATCATCGTCCACGAAGACGTGTACGAGCACACCCGCGACGCCCTGGTCGAAGCGGTGCGGGCGCTCGTCGTCCTCGACCCGTCCGACCCGAAGTGCCAGGTCGGTCCGGTGATCGACGAGGCCGCCCGGGACAGCGCCCTGGCCGCCGTGGCAGCCAGCAGCGGGCGGATCCTGACGGGCGGGACGAAACCCGACGTCCCCGGGTCCTACCTGGAACCGACGCTCGTCGAGGTCTCGGACGCCGACGACGTCCTCGCCACCGACGAGGTCTTCGCTCCTGTCACCGCCCTGCTGCGTGCCCGGTCCGTCCGGCACGCCGTCGAGCTGGCGAACGCCACGCCCTACGGCCTGTCCGCCTCCCTCTACACCCGCGACCTGACCGCGGCTCTTACCCACACCCGCGACCTGGCGGCCGGGATGATCCGGGTCAACGCCCCCACCACCGGACTCGACCACTGGGCGCCGTTCGGCGGCACCAAGGAGTCCAGCTTCGGGCCCCGGGAACAGGGCCTGGCAGCCCGGCAGTTCTACACCGAATCCACCACGGTGGCCGTCAGCCCCTGACCCGTCGAACCGCTGTCGTGGCGCCGCATGGTCGGCTCCTTCACGCCGGCCCATGCGCGCCCCCTGGACGAGGCCGTTGCCCTCGGACGCACAGGGTCCGGAAGCGCGGCGCGCCACTGGGCACCCCCACAGGTCGTGCCGTGCGCACATCACGAGAGGAAGCACCACCGTGCTTGAGCTGAACGAGATTCGGCGCATCTTCCAGGCCCAGCGCGATCACCGCCGCGTCATGCGGCACACGACCGCCGCGGAGCGCGTCGAGCGCCTGGAGCGCCTGCGCGCTGAGATTCTCAAGCGGCAGGAGGAGATCGGTCGGGCCATCCACCAGGACCTGGGCCGGCCGGCCGACAACCGGGACGAGATCCAGACGGTCATGGGCAACCTCGACAAGGTACGGGACGAGCTCGCCGACTGGATGGCGCCGCTGTCCGTTGAGAAGTCACCGGCCACGCCCGCCGCGGAACGCGTCTTCGTCACGTACCAACCCCGCGGCGTGGTGCTGCTCTTCGGCACCTGGGACTTCCCGATCGGGATGTTCTTCTCCCCCCTGATCCAGGCGATCGCCGCGGGAAACGTGGTGCTGGCCAAGACCAGCTCCATGGCGCCGGCGACGGGCGATGTGATCGAGCAGATCGTCCGCGCGGTGTTCGACGAGCGGGAGGTCGCGGTCTTCAACGACGGTGACGTCCGCACCCCGAACGGTGTGCGCAGCACCCACGACGTACTGCTCGACCTGCCCGTCGATCACATCTTCCTCACCGGCAGCCCCCGCGTCGGGAAGATCATCGTGGAGAGGGCCGCCCAGCACATGGCCTCGTTCACCCTGGAGCTGGGCGGCAAGAGCCCGGCCATCGTGGACCGCACGATCGATCTGGACCTGGTCGCTCAGGCGTTCCTGGGCGGCAAGATCTACAACCATGGCCAGACCTGCCTGTCGGTCGACTACGTATGGGTTCCCGAAGACCTGCGTGGTGCCTTCGTCGGCACCTACGTCGCCGCGGTCAAGAAGGCCTACTACGACGAGACCGGCGAGTTCCAGTGGCAGAGGGACGGCCGCTTCGTCGACAGGCGCAACTACGAGCGCGTCAAGGGCTACCTCGACGAAGCCGTCGAGCGCGGCGCGACCGTCGCCTTCGGTGGCAGAACCGACGCGGACCACCTGGTCATCGAGCCGACCGTGCTCCTGGACGTCCCCAAGGACACCCGGATCATCCAGGAGGAGATCTTCGGGCCCATCCTGCCGGTCCTGACCTACACGGACGAGGAGGAGATCTTCGCCCACTCCGACTCGCTCGGGAAGCCGCTGGGCTTCTCCGTCTACTCCACAGACGACGCGTTCATCCAGCGGATGCTGGACAACACCACCTCCGGCGGCGTCACCATCAACGGCCACGCCGTGCACTGGGCCGAGGAGAACCTCCCGTTCGGGGGCGTGAATTCCTCCGGCTACGGCCGCTACCACGGCGTGTGGGGCTTCCGCGAACTGTCCAACGCCCGCTCCGTCTTCCACGTCGCTGTCGGCTGAGCGCGGTGAGAACGGGTGGGCAGTCATCAGGTCGGGCTGTCCACCCCGGTCATCGCGCCCCCACAGCGCGCAGTCGGGACCTAACCAGCGCGCTCCGCCGCCGGGACGGCTCGGCGGCCTGAGCACCACTGCCCGATCAGGCACACGGGGCGCACAGCGGCGGCGCGAAACCGGGCGCTGGTCTCTCTCGACCGGCTGTCCACCCGCAGGGGCACCCCGTCACTGCTCGGCGCGAGAGGGGGCGGCAGCGTCGTACTCCTCGCGGTCGCGGCGGATCTCGTCGAGGTTCGCCTCGGTCCAGGAGACCAGCTCGGCAAGGATGCCGTGGAGGCTGCGTCCGCGTTCGGTCAGCGCGTACTCGACGCGGGGCGGCACGGTGGGCTCCACGGTGCGGCTGATCAGGCCGTCGCGCTCGAGGCGACGCACCGTGGTGCTCAGCATCCGCTGGGTGATGCCGTTCACCGCCCGTCGCAGCGCGTTGAAGCGGAGCGGGCCGTCATCGAGCCGGCAGATGACGGTCACCGACCACTTGTCGCCGATGCGGTCCATCACATCGCGCAACAGCTCGTCACGGTCGGAGCGTTCGCCCGACTCGACCATCGCTGGCGGGGCCACCTGGTACCTCCCGTGATACCTGGGCAGTTCAAAGTGCTCACTTGTCGCACTCGCACGGTGGTTGCCACCCTATACCGGTATCCGTTGTATACCGACTAGAGAGGGAAGCCGTCGTGCCAGACACTCCCCCCGTGCCCCGCCCCCTCCTGATCCGAGGCGGTCACGTCCTGTTCCCGGACGGGACGAGCCGGATCGCCGACGTCCTGCTCCGGGATGGGCGCATCGCCGGCATCGGCGACGCTGTCGGCGCTGCCGCCGCTGTCGGCGACGAGGAGATCATCGATGCCGGAGACCAGCTGGTGATGCCGGGCCTGGTGGACACCCACCGGCACATGTGGCTGGGAAGCCTGTCGGCCAGCTCCAGCGACGTGACGCTGTTTGCGTACGCGCGGCAGGTGAACGAGGAACTCGGCGACGGATTCACCGCCGAGGACGTGTATGCGGGCGTGCTGTGGGGCGCGGTGCAAGCGATCAACGCCGGGGTCACCACCGTCGCCGACTGGGCCCACAACCTGGGATCCGACGCGGACATCGACGCCAACCTGCGGGCTCTGCACGACAGCGGCATCCGGGCCCGGCTGTACTTCGGCGGCAAGGCCAGTTCCAGCGGGGACTACTCCCGCTACCAGGCGCAGACCCGGCGCCTGCAGGCCGCCCACGCGGCGCGCCAGCACAACAACGGCCGCATCGCACTCGGGCTCGCCCTGCGGGGCCCGTCCATGGCGACACCGGCGGAGAACGCGGAGGAGTTCGGGCTCGCTCGCGAACTGGGGCTGCCGATCTCCCTCCACGCCGGGATGGCGGGCCTGCCCGGCGCGGTCGACCAGCTCGGGCACCAGGGCCTTCTCGGACCCGACGTGAACTATGTCCACGCCAACGAGTTCACCGAGCAGGAATGGAGGCAGGTCGCGGAATCGGGCGGGAGCGTGTCGGCCACCCCGAGCGTCGACATGACCATGGGTCTGGGCACCCACCCCGCCGTGGGCGCCGCACTGGCCAGCGGTGTGCCGGTCGGCCTGGGCGCCGACACGGTCGCCTACGGACCCAGCGACCTGTTCACACAGATGCGCCTGGCGCTGGCCGCCGAGCGGTCCCGGGCCAATGCGGAACCCATCGCCCGGGGCGAGATGCCCGCCGAACTGCGGCACGGTCACCTTGCCATGCTGGACCTGGCCACGCGCGGGGGCGCCCGGGTGCTCGGCTTCGCCGACCAGGTCGGCGAGATCGCAGTCGGCCGGCAGGCCGACCTCATCACCCTCGACCTGTCCACCCCGCATCTGGACAGCTTCGACAACCCCGTACTCGCGGCGTTCCTCGGCGCCGGGCCACGCGACGTCGACACCGTCATCGTCGGCGGACGAATCCTCAAGCGGCGGGGCACCCTCACCCGCGGCCTCCTGGAGAAGGCACGCCAGGAGGTGAGCCGTTCGCGGGCCCGTATCCGCGAGCGGTCGCTGTGACCGCAAGCCGTACGCCCCGGCTCGGCCTTCGTGCCGACCACGGCCACGGCGGCCTCGGGCGCCCCCGCATCCCGGGCCGGCCTGGCCGTCGGACTGGTGACCTCCAGCCGGCAGATCCGGGCCGCACTCGGCCTGGCGGTGACGACCACACTCGCGGGACATGCCGGATCGGGCGCCGGGGGCGGGGGCGGGGGCGGGCGCCGGGGGCGGGGGCGGATCGGCGCTGCGGGTCGCCTCCGGCGTTCCGGCCGCAGGCCTCGTACTCGGAGGAGCTCTGGGACACCGTAGGCAGGACACGGCCTCGGCCATCTTGACCCTCCCCCCGCGGGAGGGTCCAAGGTCGCAGCCATGAGCAGCAATGATCTCGATGGACGTCGCGCCGTGGTGGCGGGCGGCAGCAAGGGAACCGGGCTGGCGACAGCACGCCGGCTCCGAGACGCCGGGGCGGAGGTGGTCACCATCGCCCGTACGCCGCCGGAGACAGCCGACCCCCGCTTCGTCCAGGCCGACCTGAGCACCCCCGAGGGCGTCGCGTCGGCGGCCGCGGCAGTGGCCGAGCTCCTGGGTGTCCCGGACATCCTGGTGGATGTCGTGGGCGGCTCCCGCGCCCCGGCCGGCGGGTACGCGGCTCTGGACGACGGAGCGTGGGCGCAGGAGCTTGCCCTCAACTTGTTCTCGGCGGTCCGGCTGGATCGCGCGCTGGTCCCCGGGATGACCTCACGCGGATCGGGCGCCGTGGTGCACGTGACCTCGATCCAGCGCCGGATGCCGCTGCACGACTCGACGCTGGCGTACGCGGCGGCCAAGAGTGCCCTGGCCGCCTACAGCAAAGGCCTGGCGAACGAGCTCGCGCCGAGAGGTGTCCGGGTCAACTCGGTCGCCCCCGGCTTCATCCGCACCGACGGTGCCGAGCTCCTCCTCGCCCGCCGGATGAGCGAGGGCGGCATCTCCCGCGAGGCCGCTCTCGAGGACCTGATGCAGGTCCTCGGCGGTATCCCGCTGGGGCGGCCCGCCGAGCCGGAAGAGGTGGCCAAGCTGATCGCCTTCCTGGTCTCGGACCGGGCGAGTGCGGTCACCGGCGCCGAACACGTCATCGACGGCGGCACCATCCGCACCCTCTGAGCCGAGCCGACCCTCTGAGCCGCCCCTCGGAGCCGGCCCTCTGAGCCGACCCCGCACCTCACCATTGGAGAAGAACATGCAGGACGTCCAGGAGTTCGCCGAAGAGTACTTCGCCGCGGCGATCGCCCCCGACCGCGAGCGCTACTTCGCGCTCTTCGACGACGACATCGTCATCCACGACGACGGTCACAGCTATCACGGGCTTACCGCCGTACGCCGCTGGCGCACCGCCGTCCCGCCGGTGCGCTACCACCTTCGCGGAGTCACCGGGACGGCCGCCACGTGTCAGGCCGTCGCGGAGGTCTCCGGCGACTTCCCCGGCAGCCCGGTCACCCTCCGCTTCACCTTCGAACGCGACGCACAGGGGAGGATCACACTGTTGGACATCACACCCTGAAGCCAGGCCCCAGCCGGTCCGGAAATGTACGACGACGAGGAGGAGGATGGCGTGGTGGAGCGATGGACAATCGGAGAGTTCTCCCGGATCACCCACCTGAGTATCCGCACGCTGCGCCGCTATCACGAGCAGGGCCTCCTCGCCCCCGCACAGGTCGACCCGGCCACGGGCTACCGCTACTACACCCCCGCACAGGTCCGGCCGGCACTGACCATCAGGCGGCTGCGAGAACTCGACCTCCCGCTGGCCGACCTCCGCAGCTTCCTCCAAACGGAGTCCGGCGGCGCGGACGAGGAAGGCCATCGTGCGGGGCAGCAGATCGTCGCTGCGCATCTCCGCCGGCTCGAAGACCGGCTCGGCCGAACCCAGCGAACGGTCCAGGCACTCCGGGAACTCCTCGATCCGCAGGCCGAGCGAACCGTGAGCCTTGAGGTCCTTCCGCCGCAACGCGTCCTCGCGGTGACCCTCGACGTCCCATCCGGAGCCGACCTGAGCTGGTACGACGACGCCATGAACGACCTGGACGCAGCGGCCGGCGGACGCCCGGTGCTCCCTCCGGGCGGCCGCTACCAGCACAGCCTCTTCACCGACGGGCACGGCCGCGCCACCGTCTATCTCCCCGCCGAGGTCTCGCTGCCACCAGGAGGACCGTCCACCGTGAAGCCGCTCCAACTGCCCCAGCGGGTCGCCGCCGTCGCCACCCACTCCGGCCCGCACGACGACCTCGACCTCACCTACAGCGCGGTGGGCTCCTTCGCCGCGCGCAACGGCCTGCGCTCCCAGGACCTCGTGGAGGAGATCTACCTCGTCGGACCACGCGACACCGACCAGCCCGACCGCTGGCGCACCCTCGTCGCCTGGCTGGTCGACCCCGACACGAGCCGATCGACGACGTAGCGGCGGCCCACACCTCACCCCCTCTCCACCGGCCGGCGGACCTCACCCATTGGCCCCGGGCGGGCGAAACTCAAGGATCCGGTCGGCCCGATGCAGTCCCGCCTCGCCCGAAGCAACCCGCCACAAGGCCGGCCGGCCTTCCTGCGCTCACTGATCGCCCCCGGCCTCACCGAGGTCCAGCTCGTGGTCTCCGACGCGCACGCGGGCCTGGTGGAGGCGACCGAGCGCACGCAGGAGAAGCATCACGACGCCAGCAGGTCCCGCTCCAGGTGCTCCCGCGCGGGCGGGGCCCACGCCTCCGCGGCCACCCCATCCTTGATCGTCCTCGCAAAAGCTTATGACCACGATGGTCGTCTTCCTCCCCGAAACCACCCCCTGACCAGCGGGGGCACCCGAGCTCCCGCTGCCGCATCAAAGCATCGACGTACGATGTCTCCGGGTGACATTTCGGTCGAGGTGCAGGAGAGACATGGCGCGCTGGGAACCTGGAGCGGCAGGACGGCTCCGGGAGGCCGCGGTCGAGCTGTTCGCTCGCCAGGGGTTCGACCAGACGACGGCGGCGGAGATCGCGGCGGCCGCGGGGCTGACCCGGCGTACGTTCTTCCGGCATTTTCCCGACAAACGTGACGTGTTGTTCGCCGGGGAGGCGGCATTGGAGCGGGCGCTGGTCAGCGCCGTCGACGAGGCGCCGGAGGGACTTTCGCCGCTGTCGCTGATCGGGCTGGCCCTGGATCGGGCGAGTGACGTCTTCGTGGACATGCCGCGGGACCGGGTGCGGGCCCGTCAGGCGATCATCGACTCGGACGCGTCGTTGCTCGAGCGCCAGCGGGAGAAATACGCCGCCCTGGCCCGCGCGATGGGCGCGGCCTTGGCGCGCAGAGGGATCGGCGAGCCTGCGGCGACCTTGGCGGCCGAGTGCGCCTCGGTCGTCTTCACCGTTGCGCTCACGCAGTGGTTGGCGGACGGCGAGTCGCGATCGTTGTCGGTCATCGCCGCAGAGGTGCTTGCTGAGCTGCGTGCGCTCGACGTTCCTCGCTGAGCTTGCCGGTACCGGTACCGGTGCCGACGCCGGCGCCGGTGCCGGTGCCTGTTCGCCGGGACGTGCTCAGCTCTTCCAATACCCCGTCGCGGCGAGCCGGCTGGTCATGTCGCCGTGGGGCCGCTTCCTCGGCGGGACACAGCCTGTGAGTCGCCTCTCCCTTCCTCCTCGGCACCCAAGGGATGGCACTGAGAGACATCATCGGCTAATGTGATGTCTCCCGGAGACATCACCTCGTGGAGGTTTTGATGAGGCGCATCCAGTACCACCGGTACGGCGGCCCCGAAGTGCTGCGACTGGAGGAGTGGCAGCCGCCGCGACCAGGACCCGGGCAGGTTCTGGTCCGCGTACGGGCGGCAGGGGTGAACCCGATGGATATCGGGATACGCCATGGCCGGCTGAAATCCTTGACCGGCCGGAAGTTCCCGCGCGGGCTGGGGCACGATTTTTCGGGCGTGGTCGAGGCGGTCGGCGACGGCGTCACCCGGCTGCGTCCCGGCGACGAGGTGCTGGGGGTGACGAGCCTCAAAGCGGCCGGAGCGTTCGCCGACATGGTGGTCGCCGAAGAGACGGACGTCGTGCACAAACCAGCGAACCTGTCCTGGGAGCAGGCCGCCACGCTCGGCATCGCGGGCGGCACTGCTTATCAGGGCCTGAAGAGGGCCGAGCTGCAATCGGGGCAGGCGGTCTTCGTCGCCGGCGTGCTCGGTGCGGTCGGCCGGTCGGCAGCGCAGATCGCCCTAGCCGCCGGTGCCACCGTGAGCGGCAGTTGCCGCGAGAGTGCGTGGCAGGACGCGCACGACCTCGGCGTCTCGCCGGCCGTCGGCTTCGACTTCGATGCGCAGAAACTACGCGGACGGTTCGACATCGTCTTCGACACGGCCGGCAAGCTACCGATCGCGACGTCCCGCACATTGCTGAAGCCCGGCGGCCGGATCATCGACATCGTGCCGACGCCCGCGAAATTCGTTCGCAGCGCTCTGAGCCGCTCGTACCAGGTGGTGATAGGCAAGGCCAACCTGCAGGACGTCGAAGAGATCGCACGGCTCGCCAAGGACGGCGTCCTACGTCCGCTCATCAGCCAGACGGTACCGCTCGACAAGGCGATACCGGCACTGACGGAACTCGAACGCAACCGCGCCCCCGGAACCGGAAAACTCGTCTTCACCATGATGTCGGAGTCATGACGACCCACCACTGGAGTACGTCACGGAGGAGTGGCCCTACCCAGTGCCGCCCGCTGTCCGCGCGTCAGCATTCGAAAGCGGGCTGTCACCGCACCCGGTGGCGGGCTCGAGGATCGCGACAGGCAGGCATCCTCGCAGCAGTGCACTGCGGCCTCCGACGCCGTGCCGCCGCGCGCCGGCATCGACAGACCGCAACCGTCCGCCACCACTAGGAGGGTCTTGTGAGCACCACAACCGTTGACCAGCACCGGCGGCAAGCAATCGAGCGGCAGTACGGACCCCTGGGCCCGCACGCCGTCGAACTCACCGACGGAGTCATCGTCGCCGCCGACGACGGCTTCGAGCTCAACGGGATCCTCGCGCTCCCGGCCGGAGCAGGCAAGGTGCCCGCCGTGCTCATCCGCTCGCCCTACGACCCGGCCTCCTTCCCGCCGGCCGTGGTCGACTTCTACCTGGGCGAAGTGATCGCCTGGGCCACTCACGGATACGCCTGCCTGGTGCAGTCCACCCGAACCAGCACCTCCTACTTCCAGGAAGCCGCCGACGGATCCGCCACCGTCCGATGGATCGAACGGCAGCCGTGGTTCGACGGACGCCTCGGTCTCACCGGCGCCAGCTACCACGCCTTCAGCTCCTGGGCCACCGCTTCCACACGGCCGGCCTGCTTGAAGGCGATCGCCACCGCCATGTACAGCACCGACCGCGTCAGTTCCTGGTATCCCGGCGGCGGATTCGCCCTCGAACTGGCCCTCAGCTGGACCGCTATGCAACAGGCGAACGGCGCCGAGGTCGGCGACAGCCCGTACGACCACCTGCCGCTCAACCAGGCCGACGTGGCCGCTACGGGAACCACCCTCGACTTCTACCAGGAACGCCTGGCCTACGACGGCGCCAGCCCGCACTGGCGGCCCCTGAACTTCGCCGCACTGCTGGACGACCCGCCGGCGCCGATTCTGCACATCGACGGCTGGTACGACTACCACCGCACCTACTTCTGGCAGGACTTCGAGCGTCTCAACCGCAACACCGGCAACGTGCCGTACCGCTTCGTCGTCGGCCCGTGGACGCACTCCGAGCCCGACGCGCGGGTCTGCATGGCCGAGAGACTCGCCTGGTTCGACACCCACGTGCGCGGCGAGGACACCGGCCCTCGCGGCATCCTGCGTTACTACCGCACCGGCGCCGAGGCCGGATGGCGTGAGCTCGACACCTGGCATCCGCCGGAGACCACCGTCCTCTACGCCGGCCAGGACGGGCGACTCACGGCCGCCTCCGACGATCGGGTCGAGCAGGTCCGGTGGGTCTACGACCCGGCCGACCCCACCCCGTCGGTCGGGCTGGTCGCCCTCGCCGCCGGCGACCTCGGCGGCCCCTGGGACAGCAGCGTGCTCGAGCAACGCGCGGACGTGCGTACCTTCACCACCGCCGCCCTGTCGGAACCGCTGGAGCTGGCTGGACCGGTCAGTGCCGCCACCACCTTCTCCTCGGACGCGTCCAGCGCCGATCTGTTCCTACGCGTGCTGGACGTTCTCCCGGACGGACGGGTGCAGAACGTCGCCGACGGAATCCTGCGGGTCGAAGACCCCTCCCTCGACGGTACGTCGGTCGAGGTGGACCTGGGCCCGATCGGTCACCGCTTCGCGGCCGGCCACCGTCTTCGGCTCCTGGTCGCCAGCGGTGCCCACCCTTACTACAACCGCAACCTCGGCAACGGGGAGCCCATCGCAACCGCGACGAAGTCCCGTATCGCCCACCAAGCCGTCACGATCGGAGGCAGCCACGGGCTACGCATCACCCTCCCCGTAGCCCGCCGATCGTAGGAACAGCCCCAGAGGGTCGAATCCACGCTGCCGGCCTGCGGAGTGGAGGCCTTGTTCGTGCAGTGGCGCGGTTGACGCTGTCCTCGGACGGCCCGCCCCGCATGGAAGCCGGCCATCGCGCCGCGAGGGAATCAGCTGCGACGGGAGTATCTTTTCGAAATCAAACGCTCGTTGAGAGCTCGCCCCCTCTGGCCGGGAGATGGCGGCCGGGTTTGCGTATCCACCACCAGGGTTCGCCGGCTTCGCTCCATACCAGCAGGAAGGAATGCCATCCATGATCCTCCCGAAGGTGAGGGACCGTCGCTTCGTGACGATCCGCCGCGGTGGGACCCTCACCGACGCGGACCACCATCTCCTCGCCCTTTGGGCGGCAACGTGCGCGGAGCACGTCCTTCACCTCTTCGAGTCGGTTCAGCCTGAGGACCCCCGGCCGCGCCGCGCGATCGAGCATGCCCGCGCCTGGGTGCGCGGCGAGGTCACGATGATGCAGGCCCGCGCGGCGGGCGGCCACGCCATGGGCGCGGCCCGAGACCTGCGTGGCGCAGCACGGCATGCGGCCTACGCCGCCGGCCAGGCCGCAGTCGTCGCCCACGTCGCCGCCCACGAACTCGGCGCCGCCGCCTACGCGATCAAGGCCGCGCGCGCCGCCGCACCAGAACACGAGAGTGAGGCCGCGGGGCGACTCGAGTGCCGGTGGCAGCGCGACCAGCTCCCCGAGGCGATCCGCGAGCTCGTACTGGACGACCAGCGACTGCGCAACGACATCTGCTGGTCGGTGTTTGAGTGCTCAGGCTGATCCACCGCCACCGCCACCTTGCCGGAGGAGAGCCCGCCGGCGAGCGTCGGCGCGGCATGGGCAAGGCCGGTGCCGCCGGCCGCGAGATCGTCGAGCAGCACGGCCGACTCGGCGCGGGCGCACCCACTTCGGCCTGCCCGGCGTGTCACCGGTCCCCCGGGCACGAACCCGCCGCCCCGGTTCCGAACCGCTCACCAGAGGTGCGGCCGGTGGAGGACCCGCTGCCGACCGGTACTCGCCGGTTGATTCCCCAGACCGCCAGTCTCCACCCGTGACAGGATGGCCTTGCGTGCCGCATCGCCCCAGAGAACGCAGGATTAATCTGAGATGAGTTCATTCCCGCAGGATTCATGGATCCCCCGAGCCATCACAGTAATTTCCGAGGGGAAGGCACGAGGAGACGTTCGGTTGGGTTCATCAATTCTGCCGACACCTCGCTTTCCCAGGCGAAGGTCGCACCTCCCATCGCGCGCGTTCGCGATGACGACTCTTCTGCTGCTCTCGATGGCGGGATTGGCTGCGTGCGCAGTAGAATCTCCGCATCTTAAAACAATCAGGACATCAAGCGTCGTGGGGTCATGGAAGGCCCAGTCGGGGCAAGAGATAGATTTTACAGGCGAGCATGGAGTAGAATTCAATCGATTCGATCTACCTGCAGGGGGTTTCGATTGCAATTCCAGCGGCGCGGGGACCTGGGGATTCTACGAAAGTCTGGACGGCGGGGATTCGTCGTATACAGTATCGAACACGGCGCAGAGTGGCAATGAGATCGGAATTTCCGGAACCGGACAACCGGATTGCCAATTGGATATGCTGATCTTTTTGCAAAACGACAGACTTCGGCTTTGCCAGAGCAGCGATGGAACCAGTTGCGACGGGGAGGTATTTTTTCGAAAGGCGGGCAAATAGAATCCATGGGAGCAGACATGACGCCACGGCGCCGAGGTCACGCGGCGCACGAGGTGACGACGCCGGTGGCGGAGCGTGGTCGGCGGATGCCCGCGGAGAGGACGCCTGCGAAGGCGCAGAGGCCGGCGACGGTGAACCACATCGGGGTGTAGGTGCCGGCGGCGTCGCGGGCCGCTCCGGCCAGCAGTGCGGCCAGCCCGGCGCCGAGCTGGTGGACGGCATTGACCCAGGCGAAGACGATCGTGCTGTCCGCGCCATAGAAGTCGCGGCACAGTGCGATGGTGGGCGGGACGGTGGCCAGGTCGAGCAGTCCGAAGGAGATCGTGAAGAAGATCACCGCGGGGTCGACGGCCGGCCCGAGCAGCCCGGGCAGCAAGGCGAGCGTGACGCCCCGCAGGGCGTAGTAGGCGGCCAACAGCCATCGCGGGTCGAAGCGGTCGGTCAACCACCCGGAGGCGATGGTGCCCACCACGTTGAACACGCCCATCACGGCCAGCAGTGTCGAGGCGGCGGTGCGGGGCATGCCGTGGTCGTGCGCCGCGGGCACGAAGTGCGACATCATGACCCCGTTGGTGGAGGCCCCGCAGATGGCGAAGGTCCCGGCCACCAGCCAGAACGGTCCCGGCCTGGCGACCTCGCCGAGCACCCGCAGTGCGCGCCGGGCGGAGCCGGGGACGGGAACGGGTTCCGGCTCGGCGATGAGCCCAGAGGCACCGTAGGGCGGCACGCCGACATCAGTGGGGCGGTCACGAAGGACGAGGTAGCCGACGACGGCGACGGCGCCCGCGACGGCGGCCACCGTGAGGGTGGCGGTCCGCCACCCGGAATTGTCGGTCAGCTCGGACAGCGCCGGGAGGCAGACCATGCCACCGAACATCGTGGCCGAGCTGAGGATGCCGGTGACCAGGCTCCGCCGGGCCGCGAACCAGCGCTCGGCGATCAACGCCCCGAAGGCCATCGCGATGGCCCCGCTACCGAGCCCCACCATGACGCCCCAGTACAGCACCATCTGCCATACCGAGGTCATCACGGTGGTCGCGGCCGCGCCTGCGGTGATCACCGCCAGCGCACCCGCGACCACCGGCCGGATGCCGATCCGGTCCATCAGCGCAGCGGCGAAGGGGGCCGTGAGCCCGTACACGGCCATGTTGACCGAGACGGCGATGCTGATCGCGCCGCGGGACCAGCCGAAGGACGCGTGCAGTGGGTCGATGAGCAGGTCGGGCATGCCGGTGAAGGTGCCGGCGCACGTCATGACGGCGAAGCCGACGGCCGCGATGATCCAGGCACGGCGGATACGCGGACCAGGCGGCGACGGCGAGGACTGCCTCACCAACTCCATGTCGATTCGAGAGGACATGGCACCACCTTCTCCCCGGGCGAGAAGGCAGGACAGTGGCCAGACGGACATACTATGCAAGGATCGTGCCATGAACGATTCGCCCGCTAGGCCCGCGCACCGCGTGGTGACCCTCGTGCGACACGGCGTGATGCCCATGGAGTTGGGCATCGTCCATCAGATGTTCCGACAGGCGCGTGCGGCCGACGGAACGCCCTTGTACGAGGTGCTCACCTGCGCGCCCATCCGCGGCATGATCCGTACGGATGCCGACTTCGACATCCGCGTTCCCTACGGCCCCCAGCTGTTGGCCGAGGCGGACACGGTGCTGGTACCTGCCTCCCATGAGCAGGACGGGACCGGGGTCGAAGGGGCGCTCGGCCCGTCACTCTCGAAGGCCTTCCAGCTCATCCCGCCGACCGCGCGGATCGCCTCGATCTGCACGGGAGCTTTCGTGCTGGCGGCAGCCGGCCTCCTGGACGGGCGCCGGGCCACCACGCACTGGAAGTCCGTCGACCACCTGCGCCGGCTCTACCCCCGCCTCGACGTCGATCCAGATGTGCTCTTCGTGGACGAGGGCGACGTACTGACCTCGGCAGGCGAGGCCGCCGGCATCGACCTGTGTCTGCACATGATCCGCCAGGACCACGGCTCAGCCGTCGCCAACGAGGTTGCGCGGGCGACCGTCGTGCCCCCCTACCGCGACGGAGGACAGGCCCAGTTCATCCCCGTACCCGTCCCCGAGACGAACACCGCGGCCACGGCGAGGGCGCGTGCTTGGGCCCTGCAGCACCTGGGCGAGCCGATCACGTTGCGGGACATGGCCAAGGAGCAGGCGATGAGCATGCGCACCTTCTCGCGGAGGTTCCGTCGGGAAGCCGGGGTCACTCCCATGCAGTGGCTGATCAACCAGCGGGTGGACCGGGCCCGGCAGCTTCTGGAGGAGACGGACCTGACCATCGATCACATCGCCGCCGAGGTCGGATTCGGCACTGCGGTCTCCCTGCGCCAGCACCTGCAAACCCGGCTCGGCGTGACCCCCAGCGCCTACCGGGCCACCTTCCGCGGCCCCCGCCGCCGCCCCGGGCGAGTGAGATACCCCGCGATGTCGCTGCCAACGAAGAAGGCGGCGCGCAGGCGGGGCTGCATTGGCTGTTCCTTTCGGCACTCGTGGGGGCGGTTGGACCAGGGTCGCGCCGTGGTCGTGCCTGACGGACCAGTCTGGGTGTCACACGCGGCGCAGGAAGGAGCGGTGCTCGGCGCGGATGCAGCGGGCCCGACGAGCGTGCTTCAGGTTCTGCCGCGCATCTGGGTCAGCGGCGAGCCTCTCGCGGTACTCCTCATAGGCAGACAAGGTGGGGAAGTCGATGAGCGCCACCGCGTAGTCGTTGGCTCCCTCCTGGGGCAGGTAGTAGCCGATCAGGTCGCCACCGCAACGCTTGATGATCGGCGGCCAGGTGGTGGCATAGGTCTCGAACTCGGCGATCTGGTGCGGGTCGAGGGTGTACTGGATGACGCAGGTGATCACGGGGTGGGCTCCTGTTCCAAAGCGCGGGCAAGTCCCCGATGCGACGAGGCATGAGCAGTACCCAGCCGGCCTGTGCGATCGAGCAGTCTGAGAGGCCTGCTACACCACTCCGTTGCGCATATCGCGCGTTTGCATCCACAGCGAGGCCTTGCGGAACTGGATCGACCAGGCCGGGGCGGGCGCGGCGGCGGTTCGCTGCCGGCGGTGGAGCCTCTCCCCGGAGGCGGCTGGTGAGACTGGCGCACGAGGTCTTGCGGCAGCGGTGTCACCGGGCGCCGTGCAACATGTGGCCGGTCAGGGGCTCGGGTGAGGCGTCGGCTGGTTCCCAGTGACCGTTCAGAGCTACGGCCAGCTGAGCGCGTCGGCTGATGGCGAGTCTGCGGTAGAGGCGCCCGGCTGACCCAGGTCACCCTCGGCTACGGCTACCAGCCCTGGCGGGCGCTGTTCTTCCTGGCCGCCACCCTCACCAGCGCCCTCGTCGTCGCCCTGGCCCTGGGCCCGCACGGCGCCCTCGCCCGCCCCGCCACCAGCGGCGGGGCCCCGGTGGCGTGCTCGGCCGCCGAGCAGCTGGCCACCGCCCTCAACCTCACCCTGCCCCTGGTCGAGATCAGCGCGGGCACCTGCGCGGCCACCACCGGTGCCGCCGGGCAGGCCCTCGCCGCCGCCGACTGGGTACTGCAGATATCCGCCTGGGCCTTCGCCACCCTGTTTCGTCGCCGGCTTCACCACCGCCGTCCGCAAAACCTGACCCGACGCGGCGTACCCGGAGCTGACCACCCGTTGAGGGAGTGGCCGTTGGCTGAGGCCGAGAGTCCTCCGGGAGGTTTGCCGTGTGCTCCAGCCAGCCGAGGGCTTGGGCGGTCCCTGTGGTCCACCCCGTTGGTCGTTGGCTACTCGGCGGCCCTGATCACTCGGTCCGGCGGATCTCCAGTAGCAGCGCCTGCTGGGGGTTCAGCGTCGGTAGGGGCAGGCCAACGGTCGCGAGCACCGCTCCCGGCAGGTCCACCCACTCCTTGAGGGCCCGGTCGAGCCATCCTGGGCCGCTGGTCTGGTGGAACGAGGGCAGGCCCAGGTCGTCCCGGACGCGCAGCCGGTAGCGTGCTCTGGACTTCAGGCCCGGCAGCCGCACACGGCCGGACTGGCCCGCGGCCGAGGTCGCCAGCCGGGCCCAGCACATCAGCGCATGTGTGCCGTCCCGGGAGACGACGCCGTGCAGTATGTTCGTCTGCCCGGTGGGGTCGGCCGGGGCGGCCGGACTGTCCGGCTCGTCGAGGTCGGCCCGGACCGACCGGCCACTGTGCAGCAGTCCGCGGAACTCCCGGTAGAGCGCGGACCACGAGGTCAGCCGCTCGAGTTCGGCCGCGTCGCAGCGGTTCAGGTCCTGTTCGATGCCGGCGTGACCGAAGAGGGCGGTGGCCAGCCGGAAGGAGTCGGCGGTGAGTCGTCCGGTGGTGTGGCTGAGTGCGGCACCGACGTGGGTGCCGACCAGCTCTGGGGGCAGCAGTTGGCCGGTCCAGCGCTGGATGACCTGGCGCTCCACCGGGTCGTTGCAGTCCGAGGGCCACACCCGGTCGGTGTGCTCCAGGATGCCGAGGTCGACCCGTCCTCCCCCGCTGGCGCAGCTCTCCACCTCCAGAGCGGGATGGCGCTCGCGCAGGGCGTCCAGCAGCCGGTAGAGCGCGTCCACCTGGCGGTGCCCGGCGGGTGCGTCGGTGCGGCCCGCCCGGTAGTGCACGGATTCTGCGATCTCCCGGTTGTGGTCCCACTTGAGGAAGTCGACGGCGTACTCGCCGACCAGTGCGTCCAGGGCCGCCAGCAGGTGGTTCCACACCTCCGGGCGGGAGAGGTCCAGGGCGTATTGGTTGCGGGCGGAGGCCCCCAGCCCCGCGGCCGGGCCGAGGATCCAGTCCGGGTGCTCGCGGGCCAGCCGGGAGTCGAGGTTGACCATCTCCGGTTCGACCCACAGCCCGAACTGCATCCCGTGCGCCCGCACCCGCTCGACCACCGGCGTCAGGCCGTCCGGCCACACGTCGGGGTCGACCGTCCAGTCGCCCAGTCCGGCGGTGTCGCTTCGGCGGCCGCGGAACCAGCCGTCGTCGAGGACGAAGCGCTCGACGCCGACCTGCGCCGCCCGGTCGGCCAGCGCCAGCAGCCGGTCGGAGTCGTGGTCGAAGTAGACCGCCTCCCAGGTGTTCAGGACCAGCGGCCGGGCGGCCCTCGGATGGGCGGGGCGGGCGCGCAGATGCTCGTGGAACCTGTCCGCCAGGCCGTCCAGCCCCGCGTCCGACCAGGCGAAGTGGCACACCGGGGTGCGGTGGCTCTCGCCCGGCGCCAACCGGACCTCCCCCGGCCGCAGTTGCTCGCCGCCGCCGAGTACCGCGGCGTGCACGCCGCCCGCGCCCTCCGGGAGCTGCTCGACGAGGTAGCGCTGGTCGCCGCTCCAGGCGACATGCACCCCCCAGACCTCGCCGTGTCGGAAGCCGAAGCCGGGCACGCCGACGGTCAGCAGATACGGCGAGTCGACGCCGGACTTGCCGCGCCTGGCCGCACGCAGATGCGTGCCGAAGGCCAGCGGGCGGCGCTGGGGGGCGCGTTCGCGGCTCCACTTGCCGGTGAAGTCGAGGATCTCGGTGGCACGTCGGGGCAGCGGGAGCAGCGCTGTCACGGCGGCAAGGTCGTACGGGGCGGCCTCCGCGGCGTCCGGCCCCGAGGGGCGCCGGGTGAGCGTCGAGCGGACGGTGAGCACACCGCTGGTGGTGAGGTTGTACGTCAACGTGATGTCCATGGCCGCCGCGTCGTCGGCGAGGACCATCACCAACTCCCCGCCCGCGCTCTCTGCGCCGGTCTGCTCCGCGCTCGACAGCCGCAGGCGCGGCGCCGTCAGGCCGCCCGCGAGGTGGCCCTCGTGGGCGGGGGTGCCGGACCAGCCGTCCGCCTCGGTGGGCCAGACCGAGAAGCGGCGCGGCACGTCCAGCGCGTTGTTCAGGACGGACCCGTCACCGGTGAGGTCGAGCGCCTCGCAGTCCGCCTCGGTCAGCGCGCCCAGGTCGGCACCCCAGTGCAGTACGTGGGGCAGCGGCCCGGTCAGCGCCACGACAAGGCTGGTACCGGCCGCGCGCAGGTACGCGTACCCGGCGGTGAGCGTGGCCATCAGATCGTCCCTCCCTGCGGTCCGGCGCCCGGACCGCTGCTGTGCCGGCCGGCGGAATCCCGCCGGCCGCGGTGGTGATGGTGGTGCGGTGTCACTGGTTCTTGGCCGCCAGCAGGGACTTGGTCTGCTCGGCCATGCTCGCGAAGACGTCGTCGTTCTTCTGGTGCGCGAAGTACGCCTCGAACAGCGGCTCCGTCGCGGACTGCACGGCCTGGCCGTTGGCGTAGACCGGGCCCTGGTACAGGGTCTTGTCCTTCAGCATGTCGTTGAAGACCGACAGGTCGATGCCCTGCTTGGCGAAGGTGTTCGTCTCTGCGGTCATCGAGGCCGAGATCGAGGGGAAGAACGAGCCGCTGGCGGAGGCCATGGTCTGGCACTTCTCAGACCCCATGTAGGAGATCCACTTCCAGGCCAGGTCCTTGTTCTTGCTGCCGGCCCAGATGTTGTTGCCGTTGGAACCGCTGGCCACCGACCGGGTCTTACCGTCGGGGCCGTAGGGGGTGGCCGCGATGCCGACCTTGAGGTTGGGGATCTTGGCGAAGGTGGTGGCCTCCCAGGAGCCGCCGATCTCCATCGCGACCTTGCCGGAGGAGAGCAGTTCGACGTCGCTGACGCTGTCGGAGAACGCCCCGATCTTCGGGATGTAGCCCTTGTCCTCCAGGGAGCGTATCCAGTCCATGGTCTTGACGAAGCGCGGGTCGTCGTAGTTGAACCTGGTCGGCCACATGGTCGTGTTGCCCTGGCGCCAGCCCGTGGAGGACAGAAGCGGGCTCCAGGTGGTCTGCCCGGTGAAGTCCTTGGCGGCCATCTCGCCGAAGCCGTAGGTCTTCACGTGGTTCTTGTCGAAGCCGGGCTGGTCGCCGCGGCGACCCTTGTCGTCGATGGTGAGGTGGGCGATCATCTTGCCCAGCGTGCCGCCGTTGTCCGGGTTCCAGTTGAGCTTGGACACGTCCGCGGCGCTGTAGCCGGCCTTGGTGAGAGCGGTCTGGTTGAAGTAGGTGCCGGCTGCCGACCAGTCGAGCGGCAGCCCGTACTGCTGGCCGTCGCTGTACTTCCACTGGTTGACGCCCACCGAGAAGCGGGACAGGTCGAACTTGTCCGCCTTGATGTAGTCGTCCAGCGGCTGGAGTTGGTGGAGCGAGGCGTAGGACTGGAAGAACTGGGCGCTGTTCTGGAACGCGTCCGGCGCGTCGCCTGCCACGAAGCCCGCGGTCAGCTTGGTGAAGTAGTCGTCGACGTTGTACTGCGAGATGTCGACGGTGACGCCGGGGTTGGCCTTCTCGAAGGCGGTGGCGCAGGTCTTGTAGGCGGCGGCCTGCTTGTCGTCCCAGGTCCACCAGTTGACGGTCTTCGATCCTGAGCTGCCGCTCCCGCCGGCGCATCCGGTGACGACGGCGATGAGCGCGGCGGCGGCGACGATGGCGGACACTCTGCTGATTCTCATGGACGGCTGCTCCTCGGTTGGGTGTTGACGTGGTGTCAGATGCTGTTCGGACGAAGGACCGGGCGCGCGCCTGCTCAGGCCTTGAGCAGCGACCGCAGGGCCGGCAGCACGATCGCCAGATCGTCGCTTCCGCCGGCCTCGTGGCCGTTGAACTCCCAGGCGCGGATGTGCTTCTCGCCTCCCGCGTAGGCGTGGTAGGCGCCGAAGACGGTGGACGGCGGGCAGACCGGGTCCATCAGGCCCGCCGAGAACCAGGCGGGCGCGCTCGCCCGCCGGGCGAAGGCGACCCCGTCGAAGTAGGACAGCGTCTCGAAGACCTGCTCGACCGCGTCCCGGCGGGCGCCGAGGTATCCGGCGATCTCGGCGTACGGGGCGGCGTCCGTGATCCGCACCGCCCGGCGGATGTCGCACAGGAAGGGGGCCTGCGCGTACAGCGCGGCGACGTCGGGGACCAGGCCCGCAGCCGCCAGCGCGATGCCGCCGCCCTGGCTGTTGCCGAGCACCGCCACCCGCCCGGGGTCGCCGAACCCGCTGGCGCGGACGGCCTCCACGGCGCGTACCGCGTCGGTGAGGATCCGGCGGTAGACGTAGCTCTCGCGGTCCTCGATGCCGCGGGTGAGAAAGCCCGGGTGGGACGGCCCGCTGCCCACCGGGTCGGGGGTGGCGCCGCCGCCGGCGTACGCTCCGCCCTGCCCGCGGGTGTCCATCAGCAGGTGGGCGAAGCCGGCCGAGGACCACAGCAGGTCCTCGAAGGGCGCGCCCCGGCCGCTGGCGTAGCCGTGGAACTGCACCACCGCGGGCAGCTGCTCTCCGCCGCGCCCGCGCGGCAGCCGCAGCCACCCGCGTACCGGGTGCCCGCCGAAGCCGGCGAACGAGACGTCGTACACCTCCACCGTCTCCAGGTGGGCGGGGACGGGTTCCAGACGCAGCATCAGGTCGTGGCTGCGGGCCTCGGCCAGAGTGGCGGACCAGAAGGCGTCGAAGTCCTCGGGCTCGCGGTAGCCGCTGCGGTACTCCCGCAGGGCGGGGAGGTCGAGATCGGTCAGCATCCTCCGGTCACCTCACTTCAGTCCGGAGAAGCCGATGGAGTTGATGATCCGTCGGCCGAAGGCGAACAGCAGGAGCAGCATCGGCAGCGCGGAGAGGAGGGTGGCCGCCATCAGCCCGGCCCAGTCCGGGGCGGCCTGCGGGGAGGACTGCTTGAAGACGCCGAGGGCGAGGGTCAGCGGCTCGGTGCTCTGCTGGTTGGTGACCAGCAGCGGCCACATGTAGTCGTTCCAGGCGTTGATGAACATCAGCAGCGAGACGGTGGCGATCGGCGCCGCGCACATCGGCAGCACGATCCGCAACAGGACCCGTACCGGGCCCGCGCCGTCGATGACCGCGGCCTCCTCGATCTCGCTGCTGATCCCGAGCATGAACTGGCGCAGGAAGAACAGGCAGAAGGCGGAGAAGAACGCGCCCGGCAGGATCAGCCCGGCGAAGCTGTTGGTCAGCCCGAGGTCCTTGATGGTCACGAAGTTCGGCAGCAGGGTGAAGACGGCCGGAACCATCAGGGCCGACAGCAGCACGCCGAAGACCACGTTGCGGCCGCGCCACTGCAGGCGGGCGAAGGCGTACGCGGCGGCGGTCGAGCAGGCCACGATGATGACGGTCTGCACTCCCGCGTAGATGAGGGAGTTGCGCAGGAAGAGGGCCAGGTCGAGGGAGGCCCCCGAGCCGCCCTGGGCCTGGGCCGCCGCGGTGCCGGCGATGCCCAGCGCGCGCTCGAAGGCGCCGAAGGTGAAGCCGACGGGCAGCGGTGAGGACGGGTCGGTGGCCAGCGCGTAGTTGTTGGACAGCGCCGTGCGCAGGATCCAGTAGAAGGGGAAGAGCGTGATGGCGACGACGATGCCGAGATAGGTCCAGGCGGCGATCCGTCCGGGCGAGATCCGGCGGCCGCGCGACCGCTTGGTGCGGGCGGGCATGGCGATAGCGGACATGGGCGGCCTCCCTCAGTCCAGGTCGGAGGTGTTGGCGCGGGTGAACCGCAGTTGGATGAAGGTGATCAGGGCGAGCAGCGCGAACAGCGCGAGGGACATCGCGGCGCCGTAGCCGAAGTCGAACTGGCCGAACGCCTTGTCGTAGATGTACATCTGCAGCACGTTGGAGGCGTTCGCCGGGCCGCCCCTGGTGGTCACCTGCACGATGTCGAAGACCGTGAAGGAGTTGATCACGCTGAGCACCAGGACCAGTGCCAGGACCGGGCGCAGCAGCGGCACGGTCAGCCGGCGGAACATCTGGAACTCGCTCGCGCCGTCGACCCGGCCGGCCTCGTAGATGGTCGGCGGGATGGTCTGCAGGCCCGCGAAGATCAGCAGGGCGTAGTAGCCCATCCACTTCCACACGCCGATCGCCGCGAGCGAGGGGATCGCCCAGCCGCCCGTGCCCAGGAACATGATGGAGTGTCCGGTGAGCTTCTCCAGGATGATGTCGACGATGCCCAGCTGCGGGTCGAGCATCCAGGACCACACCAGGGCGGCCACCACATTGGAGATCAGGAACGGCAGCAGGATGATGCCGCGCAGCGTGGTGGAGGAGGTGACCCGGTGCAGGATCACCGCTGTGACCAGGGAGAAGACCGTCCCGAAGCCGACGCTGAGCAGGACGAACCAGGCGGTGACGCCCAGCGAGTGCCAGAAGACTCCGTCCCCGACCAGCTCGCGGAAGTTGGCCAGGCCCACCCACTGAGGCGGCGTCAGGACGTGGAAGTCGGTGAAGCTGAGGTAGATCCCGCGGATGGTCGGATAGGCGTAGAACAGCGCGAACCCGGCCAGGGTGGGGAGGATGAGCAGCCAGGCCGCGCGGGCGTGGCCGCGGCGCGCGGCCCGCGAGCGCGTCCAGCCCCGCCCCCGCCCCGGGCGGCGCGGCGCCCGGGGCGTCCGGGGCGCCGCAGTACGCGCGGCCCTGCGGTGTCGGTGCCGGTGGCGGTCTCGGTGTCCGGGCCATCGGGCCGGCGTTCCGGGCTGGTACGGCTGCTGGGCGTGGAGACCACCACAGCACTCTCCTTCGAGCGAATGGGTGCTTCTGCGTGCGGGGCGGACGGATCCGCCGGGGGTGTGCGGAGGGCGACGGGTCAGACGACGATCCGGTCCAGGTCGGGCGCGGAGTTGTCGGGGTCGCCGAAGGACAGGGTGTTGGCTCCGGCGGTGAGGTGGACCGGGACGGTGACGGACTGCGGGCTGTCCCAGTCGTTGTCGTCGCTACCACCGGTGTTGACCTGCTGGGTGCTGCCGTCGGCGGTGACGTACAGGACCCGGCTGGCGTCCGCGTTCACGTAGTCGAGCCGCATCAGGTAGGTGCCGTCCTTCGGGGCGTCCACGGTCATCCCGAGCGTGCCCGTCCCTCCGATGTAGCCGACCTTCTGCCCGCCGGAGCAGCCGGTGCAGCCCGCCACCTGGGCGCCGCCGCTGAGGCTGTTGCCGGAGGCCTCCGCCTCGTAGGCGGTCGGCCCTTCGGCTCCCGGGGTGGTGAGGGAGAGCGCCTTGCTCGGAGCGGAGCTGCCGCCGCCGGCGTTCCGGGCGACCACGGTGAAGGTGTAGTCGGTGGCCGGGTCGAGGCCGTTGACGGTGGCGGAGGTGCTGGTCGGGTCGGCCACCTCACGGCCGTTGGCGTAGACCCGGTAGCCGGTGGTGGGGCTGCCGGTGCTGGAATTCTCGGTGGTGGCCGGCTGCCAGGCCAGCGAGATGCTGTGCGCGCCGGCGGCGGTGCCGTGGACGCCGAGCGGGACGCCGGGCGCGGTGCCGCTGTGCGGCGGGGTGAGGGTGAACAGCCGGGAGCCGTGCGCCTGCAGAGTCTCCGTCAGATGCCCGGTGGCGGTGCCGAGGTTCTTGTGGCTCCACAGGTCCCGGACGGCGGCCGGGCCGCTGATGCCGAGGTCGGAGAAGTCCGCGGTGACCGGGGCCGTCGCCGAGCCCAGGTTGAAAAGCGCCACGGTGTAGCTGCCGTCGGGGTTGCGGGTGTACCAGGTCTGCTGGTCGGTGGCCTGGCTGACCGGACGGGCCGGGCGCCCGGCCTGGTCGACCGCGAGCACCTCATCGTTGGTCAGCAGCTTCAGCCCGTACGAGTCGAGCTGGGTGAGGTCGTCACCGGTGTACAGCGGTGCCGACTCGATGGCCCACAGCGTGGCCGCGCTCTGCCGCTCGGTGTCGTTGAGGCCGTCGAGCGGGCCGGAGCCGACGTCGAGCGAGTCGAGGTTGTTCCAGTGGCCGGGCCCGGCGTCGTCGATCCACTGCACCACGTCGTTCCAGCGCGCCTTGACCGAGCTGTTCCAGGTCTCCAGCGTGGAGCAGTAGCACTCGACATCGGTGTCGATCCGCCAGCCGTTGGAGTACGCCTGCCAGGCGGAGACGTCCTTGTGGCTGAGCGACCAGGACACCGTCAGCTGGATGGGGCGGCCGGTGCTCTGCAGGGCGGCGTGCCAGGCCTGGATGTCCGGGATGTTGTCGTGCGCGGCGTCGCCCTGCCAGGAGCCCGGCCCGACGCCGTCCACCTTGAGGAAGTCCACGCCCCAGGAGGCGAGTTCGTCGGCGACGGAGTCGATGTACTTCTGCGCGCAGGGGTTGGCGAAGTCCATCTGGTACGCGGAGTTCCAGCCGTTGGTCTTCCGCAGGTCGGGATAGACGATGTCGCCGGTGGTGCAGCCGGGCGCGCCGTAGATCGGAGTGCTGCCGTCGCCGTAGGCGGACGGGTCCAGGCCGACGGCCAGGTAGAGGCCGAACTTGAGCCCCTCGGCGTGTACGTGGTCGGCCACCGCCGCCATCCCGTCCGGGAACTTCGCGGTGTTGGCCACCGGGCGGCCGTATCCGTCGAAGCCGTTGGTCCAGCCGGAGTCGACGTTGATGTACTCGTAGCCGTGCGACTTCAGCTTCGCGGCCACCAGATCGGCCTGCTGCTCGATGTGCGCGGCGTTCAGCCAGTCGACGCCGTACCCGGGGTGCGAGGTGGACTCCAGGCTCCAACTGCTCCAGCCCATATAGGGCTTGGCGGCCAGGGTGGTGCTGGTGCCAGCGGTGCCGGCGGTGCCGGCAGGGCGTGCGGTGGTCGCCGCCGAGGCCTGCGAGGCCGTCGCGACCGGTGCCGCGATCGCCGCCGCGGCGGCCAGTGCGAGGGCCGCGCAGGCCGGGCCGAGGCGCCGCAGTGCGCGGGCGCCCCGGGATCTGCGGGACCCGGAGGGTTCGGCTTCCGACTGTCGTTCCATGACTTCCACCTCTCGGCGTGGAGTGGAGGAGCGCGCCGGGACGACCGCGCAGGCCGGCACCGGGCGGCCAGAAGCCGCCCGGCAAGGGGCAGATCCGACGACACGGCCCCCTCAGGGGCCGGACATCCGCACTCGTCCCGAAGTGCGATCGTCCACGCCGACCGGTTCAAGGTGCGGTGAATCTAGCGAGAGTTTCCTTCCACGGTCAACATACTCAGCACCATGAATCGCCCCCGTCCACAGACCCCTTGTCCCTTGGTTACGTGATCCCAGTCGTCTTGAGGTCCCCTGACCGGCGCCGTCCGCCTTCCTTAATTTCTCAAGGAAATGTATGGTCCAGGGCATGAAGCTCGCCGACCGACCTCCGGCCGCCGCCGCGGTCTTCCGGACACTCCTCGCGCACGGACCGCTCAGCCGCGCCGAGATCGGCCGCCGCACCGGGCTGTCCGCCGGTGCCGTCACCAAGGTCACCGCCCCGCTGCTCTCCGACGGCTGGATCACCGAACAGGGCCGCCCGGCCGGCGAACGGACCAACGGCCGCCCCGCCACGCTGATCGCGGTGCGTCCCGAGCGCGCCTGCTTCGTCGGCGTCAAGGTCACCGCGGACGAGGCCATCGCCGTGCTCACCGACCTGACCGCCCGACCGCTGACCACCGCCCGGGCCGAGCTGGGCTCGCGGGATGTGGGAAGCGTGGTCCTCGCCATCGCCCGCCTGGTCGAGCAGGTACGCGCGCAGGCCTGCGCAACGGATCCGCAGGAGGGCGCAGAGGGCGGAGCCCGGCCGGTCGAGGTGCACGGTATCGGCGTCACCATCTCGGGCGACGTGGACACCCGGACCGGGATCGTCCAGTACTCCCCCTTCCTCAACTGGCGCCGGGTTCCCCTGGCCGAGCTGGTGGAGTCCGCCACCGGAGCCCCCACGGTGATCGACAACGACGTCCGCGCGCTGGCCGTCGCCGAGCAGTGGTTCGGCGCGGGAGCCGGTCTCTCCTCGTTCGTGCTGGTCACCGTAGGGGCCGGGATCGGCTGCGGGATCTCCATCGACGGCCGGGTGGTCTCCGGGGCGCATGGCGTCTCGGGCGAGTTGGGCCATCTGCCGGTCACCGGCACCGACCGCGTCTGCACCTGCGGGAACACCGGCTGCGTCGAGGCCGTCGCCTCCACCCACGCCATCACCGAGCAGGCCCGCAGCGCCACCGGCGATCCGGCGCTCACCATGGACGAGGCCATCCGCCTCGCGCACGCCGGCAACCCCGCCGTACGCGCGGTCTTCGCGGACGCCGGGCACGCCATCGGACTTGCCATCGCCTCGGTCGCCAACCTCCTCGGCCCCGGACGCATCATCATCTCCGGTGAGGGCGTGGCCACCTACGACCTCTTCGAGGAGCAGATCCGCAGCACCTTCGCGGCGCACGCCTTCGGCGCGGCCGGCGACTGCGATCTGGTGGTGCGCCCGCTGCCCTTCGAGGCGTGGGCCCGCGGCGGAGCCGCCCTCGCCGCCCAACTGCTGCTCTCCCCCGCGCGCTGAACCGAGCCCGCCCGCCGGCCGCGCCGGACTGCCCTGCCCGCCCGCACACCCACGGAAGTCACCCCGCCATGCCCCTCACCGTCCAAGCCGCCGATCCGGCCGAACTCCTGGACTCTCCGGCCCCCTCCGCCGGCCGGCTCCGGTACGACCGCCCCGCCGACCGCTGGTTCGAGGCCCTGCCGATCGGCAACGGACGCCTGGGCGGAATGGTCCACGGCGGCGTCATACGGGAGCGGATCGGCCTGTCCGAGTCGACCGCCTGGTCGGGCGCGCCCTCCTCCGGGTCCGACCTGGACCCGGGAGCGCGGGAGGCCCTGGAGCGGGTCCGCAAGCTGCTGCTGGCCGGTGAGCACGCCGAGGCACAGCGGCTGGCCACCGAGCGGCTGATCGGACGCCCCCGTTCCTTCGGCACCAATGTGCCCCTCCCCGAGCTCCGCCTGGACTTCGCACCCGGGCCGCCGGCCGACGAGTACGGCCGCGGCCTCGATCTCGACACCGGGCTGGCCTCGGTCGCCTACCGGCAGGGCGGAGTCCGGTACCACCGCGAGGTGCTGGCCTCGCACCCGCACGGAGTGATAGCCGTCCGGCTGACCGCCGACCGGCCCGGAGCAGTCCACTGCACCGTCTCCCTGGAGGACGGCGCGCTCCCCGGCACGACCACCGCCACCGACACCGCCCTCGTCTTCGAGGGCCACGCCCACGAGTCCCTGCACAGCGACGGAACGCAGGGCGCCGCCGTACGCATCGAAGCCCGGTTCAGCAGCGAAGGCGGGACGCTGAGCGGCAAGGACGGCGAACTCCGTCTGGAGGGCGCCGACTCGGCGGTGCTGTACGTCGCCGTCGGCACCGACTGGGCGGGGCAGGACCCGAAGCAGGCCACCCGAACCGCGCTGTCGGCCGCTCTGGACGCCGGCTATCCGGCCGTCCGCACCGCGCACCTCGCCGACCACCGGGCCCTGATGGGCCGGGTCTCCCTCGACCTCGGCCCCGCCCCGGACGACGCGGCAGCCCTGCCGACCGACCGGCGCCGGGAGCGGCTCGCCGCCGGGCAGTCGGACCACGCACTGCTCGCCCTCTTCTTCCAGTACGGCCGCTACCTGACGATGGCCGGCTCGCGCGCCGACTCGCCCCTCCCCCTGGCACTGCAGGGCGTGTGGAACGACGGCCGGGCCAGCAGCGCCCCCTGGAGCAACGACTTCCACCTGGACATCAACACCCAGCAGAACTACTGGGCCGCCGAACCGGCCAATCTGGCCGAATGTCAGCTGCCCCTCTTCGGCTTCGTCGAGCGGCTGGCCGAGGCAGGCCGCTCCACCGCCGAAGCGATGTACGGCGCACCGGGCTGGGTCGCGCACACGGTCACCAACGCCTGGGGCTACACCGCCCCGGGCTGGGGCGCCGGCTGGGGGCTGCACCTCACCGCGGGCGCCTGGATCGCCCTCCAGCTGTGGGAGCACTACGAGTACGCGCCCGACGGGGTCTTCCTGCGCGAGCGCGTCTACCCGGTGCTGCGCGGCGCCGCCGAGTTCCTGCTGGCGCAGGCCGTCCCCGAGCCGGCGAACGGCTGGTTGGTCACCGGCCCCGCGGAGTCCCCGGAGAACTGGTACCTGGCGCCGGACGGCAGCCGCTGCTCGGTGACCATGGGCGCCACCGTCGACCGGGTGTTCATGGAGGCGGTCCTGCGGATCTGCGCTCAGGCCGCCGAAATCCTGGGCCTGGACGAGGAGTTGCGCGCCCGCATCGCCGAGGCACGCCGCCGGCTCCCCCCGTTCCGGGTCGGCCGGCACGGGCAGCTCCAGGAGTGGCTGCACGACCACGAGGAGGCCGAACCGAGCCATCGCCACACCTCGCACCTGTGCGGGCTCTTCCCCGAGCGGCAGATCAGCCCCCGCGACACCCCCGAACTGGCCCGGGCCGCCAGGGTCACCATCGAGCGGCGCCGGCAGGCCCGGGCTGGGAGCAGGCGGAGTGGGTGGAGGCCAACTTCGCCGCCTACTACGCCCGGCTGCTGGACGGGGACAACGCCCTGCGCCATCTGGTCCATCTGGTCACCGACACCAGCGAGGCCAACCTGATGACCTTCTCCGCCGGCGGGGTGGCGGGCGCCACCGAGAACATCTACTCCTTCGATGGCAACGCCGGCGGCACCGCGGCGGTCGCCGAGATGCTGCTGCAGTCCGACGGCCGGCAGATCGAACTCCTCCCCGCCCTGCCGACCGACTGGCCGGACGGCGAGGTCCGCGGCCTGCGGGCCCGCGGCGGCTTCACGGTGGATCTGCGCTGGCGCGCCGGGCGGCTGACGGGGGCTCGGATCAGCGCCTCGACCGACACCACCACGCTGCTCCGCTACCGGGACACGGTGCGCGAGACCCGCTTCCGCGCCGGCACGGCCCTCGCCGTCACTCCCGGCTGACCGGGGCTCCAGGACTACCGGGAGTCCTGGCAGAGCACGACCTCCAGCACGCGCGGGCCGTGCACGCCCTCGACCCGGTCCAGCTCGATGTCGCTGGTCGCGGAGGGACCGGAGATCCAGGTCAGCGGGCGGGTCGGGTCGAGGCGTCCGAGGGCCTCGGGCACGGAGGAGACGACCTGGCCGGGGGCGCGGACGACGACGATGTGGTGGTCGGGGATGAGGGTGATGCGGCGGCGGCCCTGGTCGGGCGAGCCGTCCAGGACGATGGTGCCGGTCTCGGCGACGGCGACCGCACAGCCCGTGACGACGCTGTCGACGCGGTCCAGCTCCCCCGGCGTGCTCACCGCGCGGTCGTGGACGCGGGTTGCGTCCACGCCGGCCAGCCAGTGCGGCGGGAGCTCCGGCGGTACGAGCACGCTGCCCGCGCCCCGCTCGGCCAGCAGCCGCATGAGCAGGTCGGCGAGCTCTTCGCCGGTGCCCCAGCAGCGGTGGACGATCGCCCGGTAGTCGGTGAGGTTCTCCGCGAGCAGCTCCACCGTCTCCTCGGCGGTGCGCTCGCCGTGCCGGCGCAGGTAGCCGCGGTCGATGCCGGTGCCGTACGCCGCCGGGGCGGCGGGCGGGCCAGCGGGCGGGCCGGCGGGCTCGGCGCCGAGCGCCTGCCGTACCCGGCCCAGGATCACGTCCCTGCTGCTCACTTCGCGGTGTCCTTTCCGCCGTTCGTCCGCTGCCACCAGTCGCGGAAGGATTCCGCCGGGAACCGCGGGAGGTCGCGCGTCGCCGACCACGCCCGCCCGGGGCCGGGCAGCGAGCGCGGATGGAGGCGCCGGGTGCGGGCCGCCAGGCGCTGGCCGGCGCCGAGCGCCGCCGGATGGGTGAAGGCCCAGCGGGCGGCGCGCATCGCGGCCCGCTCGACCGCGTGACCCTTCGCGGGTTGGAGGGTGACCCTGGTGCCGCGCTGGGTCGCCTCGCCGCCCTCCACGACACGTTCGCGCAGGTGCACCAGCACCTCGGGGATGTCGATGGCGACCGGGCACACCTCGTAGCAGGCCCCGCACAGCGAGGAGGCGTACGGCAGCGAGGCGTCGATCTCGCTTGCCGTGCCGCGCAGTTGGGGGCTGAGGATGGCGCCGATGGGGCCCGGATAGACCGATCCGTACGCATGGCCGCCCGCCCGCTCGTAGACCGGGCAGACGTTGAGGCAGGCCGAGCAGCGGATGCAGCGCAGGGCCTGGCGGCCGACCTCGTCGGCGAGGGCGTCGGTGCGCCCGTTGTCGATCAGGACCAGATGGAAGGCCTGCGGGCCGTCGGCGTCGGTGGTGCCCGTCCAGGTGGAGGTGTACGGGTTCATCCGCTCGGCGGTCGAGGAGCGCGGCAGGGTCTGCAGGAAGACCTCCAGGTCCTGCCAGGTCGGCACGATCTTCTCGATGCCGACCACCGAGATCAGGGTCTCGGGCAGGGTCAGGCACATCCGCCCGTTGCCCTCGGACTCGACCACCACGAGGGTGCCGTTCTCGGCGACCATGAAGTTGGCGCCCGAGATGCCGACCTTGGCACGCAGGAACTTCTCCCGCAGGTGGAGGCGGGCTGCCTCGGCCAGCTCGGCTGGGGACTCGGTGAGCCCCTCCGGCGCGGGACGACCCCAACTGCCCATCTCCCGGCGGAAGATGTCGCGGATCTCGCCCCGGTTGCGGTGGATGGCCGGGACCAGGATGTGCGAGGGCCTGTCCTTGCCGAGCTGCACGATGAGCTCGGCGAGGTCGGTCTCGTAGGCGCGGATGTCCTCTGCCTCCAGGTGCTCGTTGAGGCCGATCTCCTGGGTGGCCATCGACTTGACCTTGACGACCTCCGACTCGCCGGTCTCCCGTACGAGTTCGGTCACGATCCGGTTGGCCTCGGCCGCGTCCCGCGCCCAGTGCACGACCCCTCCGGCCGCGGTGACGGACTCCTCCAGCTGCACCAGGTAGTGCTCCAGGTGGCGCAGCGTGTGGTCCTTGATCTGCTTGCCCGCCTCGCGCAGCTGCGCCCAGTCGTCGAGTTCCGCGACCGCGCGGGCGCGCTTGTCGCGGATGGTGTGCGTGGCGTGCTTCAGGTTGGCGCGCAGGGTGGTGTCGCGTACGGCCTCGTGTGCGGCCTTCGGGAAGGCCGGCATTCCGACAAAGGTGCCGCTCATGCTTGGGGCTCCTGTTCCGTGCTCGCCAGGATCTCGGCGATGTGGACCGGGCGGATGCCGACCTTCAGCCGGGACATGGTGCCGCCGATGTGCATCAGGCAGGAGTTGTCCGCCGCGCACAGCACCTCGGCGCCCGTCGAGGCGGCGTTGCGGACCTTGTCCGCACCCATCGCCGAGGAGACGTCCGCGTTCTTGACCGCGAAGGTGCCGCCGAAGCCGCAGCACTCCTCGGCGCCCGGCAGCTCCACCAGCTCAAGTCCCCGGACCTGGGCCAGGAGTCGGGCAGGGCGGTCGCCCAGGCCGAGGGAGCGCAGGCCGTGGCAGGTCGGGTGGTAGGTCACCGTGTGCGGGTAGTACGCCCCGACATCGGTCACCTTGAGAACGTCGACCAGGAACTCGGTCAGCTCGTACGTCCTGGGCACCACCGGCGCCAGCGCCGCCGCGAGCGCCGTGCCCCGGCCCTCCGCGCGGGCCCGCTCGCCCATCCGCGGGTACAGCTCGCGGACCATCGCCGCGCAGGATCCGGACGGCGTGACGATCGCGTCGTACGCGCCGGCGGCGAGGCCGGGGCCGAAGGTTTCGGCGTAGTGGGTGGCCAGGGGTTCCGCCTCTCGGCGGTAGCCGGTGTTGTAGTGGGCCTGGCCGCAGCAGGTCTGGGCGGCGGGGAAGTCCACCTCGACTCCCAGCCGGGTGAGCAGCTTCACGACGGCGCGGCCGGTGTCCGGGTAGAGCGTGTCGTTGACACAGGTCAGGAAGAGCGCGACACGCATCGGGGCGCATCCTTTCGATGATCCGTCGCGAAGCGGCGGGGCGGCGTGGCGGTCGGCATGGCGGTCCGGTCACTCGCTCCGCAGCCGGAGGCCCTGCATGCCGCCGTCGACCGCAAGGTCCGTGCCGGTGGTGGCGCCCGACCGGGGACTGGCCAAGTAGGCGACGGCGTAGGCGATCTCGTCGGCGCTGACGAGTCGTCCGGTGGGCTGCCGGGCGGCCAGGGCGGCGCGCTCGGCGGCCGGGTCGTCGGCGGCGTCGAGCAGCCGGCCCACCCACGGGGTGTCCACGGTGCCGGGGTTCACGCAGGTCACACGGATGCCCTCGCGTACATGGTCGGCCGCCATCGCGCGGGTAAGCGCCAGGACCGCGCCCTTGCTCGCGGAGTACAGGGCCCGCTGGGGCAGTCCGGCGGTGGCCGCGATCGAGCACATGTTGACGACGGCGGCGTGTCCCTCCCCACCTGCGGCAGCCTTGCGCAGGGCGGGCAGGGCGGCGGCCGTGACCCGGGCGATGCCGATGACGTTGACGTCGAGAACGCGCCGCCACTCGTCGGAGGCGTTGTCCTCGACGGTGCCCTGGGCGCCGATGCCGGCGTTGTTGACGAGGATGTGGATACCGCCGAGCTCCCTCACCACGGTGTCGACGGCCGCGCGGACGGCCTCGTCGTCGGTGACGTCGCAGGGGATGTGCAGGAACGGCTCGTCGCTCGCGGCCCGGTCGAGTACGGCCACCCGGGCCCCGCGGGCGTGCAGTTCGCGGGCGGTGGCGAGGCCGATGCCGGAGGCGCCGCCGGTGACGACGGCGACCAGGTCCTGGAGTTCGGGCCCGCGGGTGTCCGCGGTGGGGGATATCCGGGCGGTCATCATGCGTCCTTCGCTGCGATGGTCGTCTGGCGCTGCGTACCGAGCCCTGTGCCGTCGAGTTCGACGACGTCGCCGGGGCGCAGGTAGGGGAAGCGGCCGGAGAGGGCGACGCCCTCCGGGGTTCCGGTGAGGATGAGGTCTCCGGGGTCGAGGGTCATGAACTGGCTGAGCCGATGCACGATGTCGGCCACGGGGAAGATCAGGTCGGCGGTGCTGGAGTCCTGGCGGGGCTCGCCGTTGACGCGGCTGCGCAGGCGGACGTCCGTCGGGTCCAGCTCGTCGGCGGTGACCAGCCAGGGCCCGACGGGGGTGAAGGTGGGTGCGGACTTGCCCTTCGACCACTGCCCCCCCGGAGGTGTGCAGCTGCAGTTCGCGTTCGGAGACGTCGTTGCCGAGGACGTAGCCGGCGATGTGCGCGGCGGCGTCCGCGGGAGAGTCGAGGTAGCCGGCCTGCTTGCCGATGACGATGCCGAGTTCGACCTCCCAGTCCGTCATGGTGCTGCCCCGCGGGATGACCACGGCGTCGTTCGGGCCGACCACCGTGTTGGGGTGCTTGAAGAACACGACCGGCTCGGTGGGCGGTTCGGCGCCGGACTCGGCCGCGTGTTTGGCGTAGTTCATGCCGACGCAGACGACCGCCGAGGGGCGGGTGATGGGCGCGCCGATGCGCAGCCCTGCGGCGTCCGCGAGCTCGGGGAGGCCGGTCGGGTCGAGTGCGGGCAGCCGGTGTTCGAGGAACTCGGGGGTCACGTCCGGAGTGACGCTCCTCAGGTCGAGGACCCGGTCTCCGTCGACGACGACCGGAACCTCGTGCCCCGGCCGGCCCAGGCGGGCGATGCGCATGCTGATGCTTCCTCAACTCCCCGCCCGGCATGGGCCGTTCGGGGCTCGATGGTGGTACTTCGGGTGGTACTTCAGGTGGCAGGCTCAGCGGAAGGTGCCGGTCGAGGCCCGGAGGGCTTCCACGGTGGTGGTGCTGAGGTCGCGGCCGCGGGTCTCGGGGCCGAGGGCGACCGCGAGGCCTCCGATGAGGCAGGCGGCCAAGACGAACAGGCAGACGCCCCACGAGCTGCCGCCCGTCGCGGAGACCAGGGCGACGGCGATGAGCGGGGTCAGCCCACCGGTGACGGCGCCGGAGGCCTCCCGGTACAGCGAGAGGCCGGTGAAGCGGGAGCGCGCGGTGAACAGTTCGCTGTAGTACGCGGCCTGCGGGGCGAACATGCAGCCCACGCCGATCCCCATGCTGACCACGACCGCGAGCACGACGGGCAGCGAGGTGTCCGCATGGTCGATGATCCAGAAGTAGGGGAAGACGAAGAGGGCGGAGAAGACGCAGCCTCCGAGCGCCACCGGCTTGCGGCCGATCAGGTCGGTCAGGCGGGCGAACAGGCACAGCGAGACCGCCGTCACGGCGGTGCCGACGGTGACCGCGAAGGGTCCCGTCGAGCTGTCCCGCTTCAGGGTGTCGGAGAGGTAGGCGGCCAGGAACGTCAGGTTCAGATAGGCGACGACGTTCTGGGCGGTCTGCAGGCCGAAGACGACCAGGCCGGCCTTCCATTCGGTGCGCACGACCTCCCGGACCGGCGAGACCTCGGCGGTCTCAGCGCGTTCCTGCGCCGCTTCGAACGCCGGGCTCTCGGTCAGCCGCAGCCGGATGACGAGAGCCGCGCCGATGACCAGGACGCTGGCCGCGAACGGGACCCGCCAGCCCCAGGAGAGGAACTGCTCTTGCGGCAGCCGCGTGGCCAGGGCGAAAGCCCCCGAAGCCAGCAGGATGCCCAGGTAGACGCCGACACTGGGCGCGGCACCGAACAGTCCGCGCCGCCGCGAGTCGGAGAACTCGGCCGTCAGGATGGCCGCCCCGCCGTACTCGGCTCCGGCCCCGAGGCCCTGAACGGCGCGCAGGAGCACCAGCAGCACCGGGGCGAGCACGCCGACCTGACGGTACGTCGGGAGCAGGGCCATGCCGACCGTGGATGCGCCCATCACCAGGAGCGTGATGACCAGGACCCGCTTGCGGCCGACCAGGTCGCCGAGGCGGCCGAAGACGATACCGCCCAGCGGCCGGACGAAGTAGCCGACGGCGAGCGCGCCGAAGGAGGCCAGCAGCGAGGCCGTGGCGTCGGACGAGGGAAAGATGATCTTGTTGAAGACCAGAGCGGCGGCCGTGCTGTACAGGTAGAAGTCGTACCACTCGAGGGCGGAGCCGACGAGGGACGCCAACAGGACTCTGCGGCGGTGCGCGGCATCGGTGCCGCTTCCGGCGTGGCCGGGCTTCGCCGAGCTGAGGGTGGACATCGTCGTCCTCCTGGTGCGGGAAGGTGCGGGCGGGACTACGGGTCAGGCGACGCGGCGGTCGTCGATGGCATCGCGGTCCCAGGCGATGCCGAGCCCGGGCTCGGACGGCGCGTACGCGAGGCCGTCCGCGATCCGCAGCTGACGCGTCGTCACGGCGCGCAGCTGCGGGATGTACTCGACATAGCGGGCGTTCGGCACGGCGGCGGTCAGGCTGACGTGGATCTCCATCAGGAAGTGCGGGCAGACCTCGACATTGAAGGCCTCCGCCAGGTGGGCGACCTTCAGCCAGGGCGTGATGCCGCCGATCCGGGCCACGTCGGGCTGCACGATCCCGGCGGCGCCGCGCTGCAGATACTCGCGGAAATGGCCGAGCGAGTACATGGACTCCCCCACCGCCACCGGGATGCTCGTCGAGGCGGCGAGCCGCTCGTGGCCCGCCACGTCCTCGGCGGGCAGCGGCTCCTCCAGCCAGCCGACGTCGTACGGCTCCAGGAGAGCGGCGCGGCGGATGGCCTCGGGGGCGGTGAAGGCCTGGTTGGCGTCGACCATGATGTCCAGGCCGGGTCCGACGGCCTCGCGTACGGCCCGGATCCGGGCGGCGTCCTCGCCGGGGCTGGGCTTGCCGATCTTGATCTTGACGCCGGAGAATCCCTGCTGCTGCGCCTGGAGGGCCCCCGCGACCAGTTCGTCCTCGGCCAGCTGGAGCCAGCCGCGCTCGGTGTCGTACACCGGAACCGCCTGGCGTGCCCCGCCGGCGACCCGCCACAGCGGCTCGCCGGCCCGCAGGCACCGCAGGTCCCACAGCGCGAGGTCGACGGCGGCCAGGCCGAGGGCGGTGATCGCGCCGACCATCGTGGCGCGCGTACTGTCGTACATCGCCCGCCAGGCCCCTTCGATCTCGCGGGAGTCGCGGCCGACGAGGGCGGGCAGCAGGTGGTCGCGCAGCATCGCGAGGACGGCCCGGCCGCCGGTGCCGATGGTGTACGAGTAGCCGGTCCCGGTCAGCCCGTCGTCTGTGGCGACCTCGACGAAGAGGGTCTCCTGCTTGAGGAAGGCCTGGGTCGCATCGGTGCGCACCGTCTCCACCTCGATGTCGACGAGGTAGGCCTCCGCCTTGGTCACCCGTGCCACTGCTGCTCCTGATGCTCGAAGTTATGGTGTGCGACTGCTGAAACCGCTGTCACTGCCGCTGTCGCGCGAGCGCGCCGTCCAGGGCGGCGACGAGCGCGAGCACCCCGGTGCAGGTCGGAGCGGTGTTCCCGTGGGCGCGGGCCCTGCGGACCACGGCCCCGAGCAGCCCGTCGTACTCGAGGGGCCGCCCGGCGAGACGGTCGGCGAGCATCGAAGACCCGGCGCCCGCGGGGCGGGCATCGATCCACGCGAGGGTGTCGTCGACGGCATCGGCCGGCAGTCGTGCGCCCTCGGCCCTGGCCACCTCGGCCACTTCGGCGAGCATCGCGGCCGCCAGGCCCCGGACCTCCGGGTCGCCGAAGACCTCAACTCCGCGGCAGGTGAGGGCCGTTATGGGGTTGGCGACGGCATTGGCCATGAGCTTGCGCCAGGCCTCGGTGGTGAAATCGGCGACGGCCCGCACCCCGAGGCCGGTCCGGTCGAGCAGCGCGAGGGCGCGGCGCCCCGGCACGTCGTCGCCGACCAGGAGACCCGGCCCCTCCCGGCGGACCTCCACCCGGTCCCGTTCGTGCCGTTCGGCGTTGAAGTGGACCAGAACCGGGGCGACCTGACCGGGCGAGGAATGCGGTGCGATCCGCTCGCGGTGCTCGACACCGTTCTGCGCGACGACGACCAGGGTGTCGCGGCCGACCAGCCGCTCCAGCCAGGCCCGGGTCGCCTCCCCCTGATGCAGCTTGGTCGCCACGATCACCCAGGGGAAAGGGGACGCGCCCTCCGGGTCGTCGCACCACTCGACGTCGACGGTCCGGCTGCCGTGCTCGCCGCTGGTCGTCACCGCGGATATGGGTGGCGTTCCGGTCCTGCCGCACAAGGTCACCGGGTGCCCCTGAGCGGCCAGCCCCGCCGCGAGCGCCAGCCCGACGGCACCGGGGCCGACGACGGCCACGCGGGCGGGGTCCGTCTCGCTTCCGCTCACCGCACACCTCAGATTCCTATAGGAAATTTCAGTGCGGCACATAATGCTATAGGAATATCCGGATGACAACAGTCCACTGCCGGGGCGCACCCACGCCGTCCTGCGCCATCCCGGGGAGCTGCCGATTCTCTATGATTCTCGCCATGGTGGAAGAGAATCGACACGATGTGCTGACCGATCGCGTCTACGAGGCCGTCAAGGCCATGGTCATGGACCACGAGATCGCGCCCGGCGCCCGCGTGAGCATCGACGGCCTGGCCCGCCGCCTCGACGTGTCGGCCACCCCCGTACGCGAGGCCCTGGCCCGGCTCGAAGCGGACGGGCTGGTCGTCAAGCGCCCCAACGCCGGCTATCGCGCGACCGAACTGCTCGACCCGGAGGCCCTGACGGACCTGTTCGAAATGCGGCTGCTGCTGGAGCCGCGCGCGGCCTCGCTCGCCGCGGAGAACGCGGGCGAGGAGGAGCTGCGGCACCTGCGGTCCATCCTCGAGGAGATGCGCTGGCACCCCGAGAGCGGCGCAAGATACGCCGAGTACCGCCAATTCGCCCTGCTCGACCAGGAGTTCCACGAAGCGCTGGCCTACGCGGCGGGCCGCCCCCTGCTGGCCGATGCGGTGACCCGGCTCCATGCGCACCTCCACATGTTCCGGCTCAACAGCGCGCCGGGAGCGGCCGGGCCGACCATCGACGAGCACGAGCGCATCGTGGACGCGGTGGCCCTCCGGAACCCGGAGAAGGCCGCCGAGGCGATGGCCACCCACCTGCGCTCCAGCCGGGTCCGGCACCGCCCGCACGACTCCTCGCCGCGGCCGCACCGGCGTCTCGGGGCTCCGCGCGCCTGAGCGCGAGCCCGTGGACTTCGGCTCAGAGGGTTGACTCGCCGAGGAGTCGGACTCACCATGGCGCAGGGGCAGGATCATATTTGATTCGACTCGTTCGCGGGTGTTACGCACAGGATCGTGGATGACCCGCAGGGCAGACCCGGGCGTACCGGCGTCCGCACCGGAGACCGCCGCAACGAAGGGGCATCTCACCGCATGGAACGCATTGCACAGGTGGTACGGGTACTCCCGGACCACGTCGACGGGTACCGCGAACTGCACCATGCTGTCCCGCGGGCGGTCCCCGACACCCTGCGCCGCTGCCACATCGCGAACGACACCACTGCCAGCAGCCGGTCGCGGAGGCCGGTCCGCACGAGCTGTGGGCGCCGATGGAACAGGGCTTCCTCATGGAGTGAGGCCGCGCCCCGCCGGCCATCGGCCGCGCCCACCCCGACCGCCCCTCCCGCCAGGAGCTGAACCACACCGTGAGCACCACCCCCTACATCGTCGATGCGCACCATCACGTCTGGGATTTGGGCGTGCGCGATCAGGACTGGATCACCGGTCCCGAACTCGCCCCGCTCCGGCGCGACTTCACCCTGGCCGACCTCACACCGCTCGCGCGCCGCGAGGGCGTGCGCGCAAGCGTGGCAGTGCAGACCGTCGCGGTCGCCGACGAGACCCCGGAACTGCTCGCCCTGGCGGCAGAGCGGGACCTGGTGCGCGCCGTGGTCGGCTGGACCGATCTCACCGCGCCCGACGTCGTGCAGGAGCTCGCCCGGCTCCGGGGACTCCCCGGTGGCCGGTACCTGGCCGGCATCCGCCACCAGGTCCAGGGCGAGCCGGACCCAGACTGGCTGACCCGCCCTGACGTCCTGAACGGCCTGCGCGCCGTGGCCGCCGCCGGCCTCGCCTACGACCTCATCGTCCTCCCGCAGCAGCTCCCCGCGGCCCGCCGGGCGGCCGCCGCGGTGCCCGAACTCACCTTCGTACTCGACCACCTGGGCAAGCCCCCGATCGCCTCGGGCGTCATCGGGGCCTGGCAGCGCGACCTGCTGCGGCTGGCCGAACTGCCCAACGTGGTCTGCAAGCTGTCCGGTCTGGTCACTGAGGCCGACTGGAGCCGTTGGAGCACCGAGGACCTGCGCGTCTGCACGGAGACCGCACTGGACGCCTTCTCCCCGGACCGGCTGATGTTCGGCTCCGACTGGCCCGTGTGCACCCTGGCCGCTTCGTACGGCGACGTCGTCGCGTCCGCCGCGGACCTCACCCGGGGCCTCAGCCCGTCCGAGCAGACGGCCGTGTGGTCCGGCACCGCCACCCGGGTGTACGCGCTCGCGGACTGAACCGCCACCCGCACGACGCCGTCCACGGCCGTCCCGAACGACCGACGCCCCACCGCCCTTCTCCCCTTCGTGTCCGACGAGAGGCCGCACCATGCCGCCGAAGGCATCCCCGTCCCGTCAAGCCGTCGCGGAACCACCCACCGACACCGGCAGATCCGCCGGCGCCCTGCCCCGCCGCGTGTACGCGGTGGCCGTACTCGGCGGCCTGTCGGGCCTTCTGTACGGTTACGACTCTGGAGCCATCTCCGGAGCTCTGGCCCCACTGACCAAGCAGTTCGGGCTCAGTGCCACCGGCCAGGGCCTCGTCACCAGCCTGCTGCTGCTCGGCGCGCTGCCCGCGATCGCCGCCGGCGGCCTCGCCGCGCGCCGCTGGGACCGGCGGCACCTGCTGATCCTGGCCGGCGCGATCTTCTTCTTCGGCTCGATCGGCTGTGCTCTCGCGCCGAGCGCCCCCGTCCTCATGGCGTCCCGCTTCGTCCTCGGCTTCGCCGTGGGCCTGGCCAATATGTTCGGCCTCATCTACCTGAGCGAACTCGCGCCCAAGCAGCTGCGCGGCCGCATCACGGCGCTCTACCAGCTCGCCGTCAACGTCGGCATTCTCCTCGCCTACGTGGTCGGCGACGCGCTGTCCTCCTCCGGCGCCTGGGAGTGGATGCTCGGCCTCGGCGCGATCCCCGCGGTGATCTTCTTCATCGGCATGGTCACCAGCCCGGCGGGCCCGCGCTGGCTGATGATGCGCGGCCGGGAGGCCGACGCCGAGGCAGTGCTGACCACGCTGCGCAGTGGCCCGGCGGAGGCGGCCGCCGAGGTCGCCGAGATCCGTACCAGCCTCGCCCAGCAGCACACCGGGCTGCGCGAGTTGTTCACCGGCCACTACCGCACCCCGCTGCGCATCACCCTCATCCTGACCTTCTTCCAGGTCTTCACCGGCATCAACGCGGCCGTCTACTACGCACCCGTCATCTTCCAGCACCTCACCGCCGACTCGGGCAGCGCCGGCACCATCGCCAACTACTGCGTGGGCGGGGCCCTGGTGGTGTCCACCGCGGTGTCCCTGCCGCTCATCGAACGGCTGGGCCGGGTACGCCTGCTGACGGCTTCGCTGATCGCCCAGGTGCCGCCGATGGTGGTGCTCGCGCTCTTCCCCGACGTCACCGTCGTCGCCATCGCCTGCGTCTTCGTCTACACCTTCGCCTTCGGCATCGGCCTCGGCCCGGTCTTCTGGCTCTACTGCCCCGAGGTCCTGCCGCTGCGCGCCCGCGCCGTCGGCATGGCCGTGATCACCTTCACCCAGTACCTGATGAACTTCCTGTTCTCGCTGGTCTTCCCGGACGCGCTGCACGCGCTCGGGTCCGCCGTGTTCGGCGTGTTCGCGGTGCTGTCCGCGATCGCCGCCTGGTACGTGGCACGCCGGGTGCCGGAGACCGCCGGCAAGTCGCTGGAGGAGATCGAGACGCTGTGGCTGCGGCAGCCGCAGCGGTCCGCGGCGGCCTGACGACACGTCACCAGCCCACCGTCCCCTGGCGGATCAACACAGAGAAGACAGAGAAGGAACTCCCGTTGTCCGAACAATCCGCGCGGATCACAGCGCTGGACACCTACGACATCCGCTTCCCCACCTTGGACGAACTGTGCGCCGACCCCGGCGCCCTCAGCCGCGAGCTGAACGGCGACAGCCAACTGCGCTGGCTGGGCCCCGAGAACGAGCACTTCGAGGACCCGGCGGTCGTCCGCGAGGGCCACTACACCGACCCGCTCGCCCCCGGCTTCTCCGCGACCATGAAGACGGAATCGATCGCCGCCTTCCGCTACCCGGACGGCCACTTCTGGCAGGCCGACCTCGCACAGCAGGCGGACGCCCTCCCCCAGCTGGAGGCGGCCCTGTGACCGGACACGACGAACCCGGGCGATCGGCCCAGGCCGACCCGCTCCCCCGCGTCCCACTCGGCCGCTCCGCCGCCTGGACCACCCCGCTCGCCTTCGGCGGCGCGGGGGTCGGCAACCTTTTCCGGGCAATCGACGACGCGGAGGCCGCGGCCGTCCTGGAGTGCGCCTGGGACCAGGGCATCCGCACCTACGACACGGCCCCGCACTACGGACTCGGCCTCTCCGAGCGCCGCCTGGGCAACGCGCTGCGCGCCCGCCCCCGCGACGCGTACACGCTCTCCACCAAGGTCGGCCGACTCCTCGAACCGGTCCCCGGCCCGCACGACGACGATGACGACCTCGCCAACGGCTTCGCCGTGCCGGCAACCCACCGACGCCGCTGGGACTTCAGCGCCGACGGCGTACGCCGCAGCCTGGAGGACAGCCTCGGCCGGCTCGGCCTGGACCGCATCGACATCGTCTACCTGCACGACCCGGACGACCATGAGCGGCAGGCCCTCGACGAGGCCTATCCGGCGCTGGAACAACTGCGCTCCGAAGGCGTCGTCAAGGCCATCGGCGTCGGCATGAACCAGTCCGCGATGCCCGCCCGCTTCGTCCGGGACACCGACATCGACGTGGTCCTCCTCGCCGGCCGCTACACCCTCCTCGACCGCAGCGCAGAGGCCGATCTACTCCCCCAGGCGTTGAGGCGGGGCGTGTCCATCATGGCCGGCGGCGTCTTCAACTCCGGACTCCTCGCCGACCCCCGCCCGGACGCGCCGTACGACTACGCGGCACCGCCCGAGCTTCTGCTGCGCCGGGCCCTGCGCCTCCAGGAGATCTGCGCGGAGCACGGTCTGCCGCTGCGCGCCGCGGCCGCCCGCTTCCCCCTCCGCCACCCGGCCGTCGCCGGCACCCTCCTCGGATTGAGCAGCGTCAGAGAGGTCATCGACGCAACGACCCAGTTCCGCAGGCCCATCCCCGACGCGTCGTGGCGGAGTCTGGCGGCGGTCGGCCCAACGGGACCGCCGCCCGATGACGTGTCCTTCTGAGATCCGGCGCCCGGCCGACCGGCCCGACCGAGCACTCGCGTCCTGCCCCGCAACCGCCGCCGCGCTGTGGTCTCCCGGCCAGCCGACGCGTCAGCCGCTGAGGACAGCCATGCCGGGGGTGCAAGGTGCGCGCCACCCTCCCAGGCTGCTGCCGCGGTGCGACGGCGACCGCGGTCCTGGTGATTCGCCGAATGGCGGCCCGAGTCGGAGGTCGTCCGGGACGAGGAAGAGGCTTTCGTCGAGATCGTACGGAGGCCGCTCGGCGTGGCTACTCGGCCTCGTCGGCGCGGCGATCGTGAGCGCCTGACCAGCGGAGTCCCCTGGTCCAGTGGTGAATTCGCAGACACGGGCCCGGTCGGTGGTAGTGGCACCCGCGCGGCGGCGCAGGATGTGGTGCTCTCCCCCGCCGAGCTCCCCGCCCGCTGGCGGCTGCGCGTCGCACCTCACCACCCTGCCGCTTCGACCAGCACAAGCGGCCTGCCTCGACGCCGGCCCGGGCTAGGGCCGGGGCGCGGGCTGGGGCTGGGGCTGGGGCTGTCGATATTGCGTTGTGGGTTTTCGGTGGGGTGCGGGAGTATCCCGGGCATGGGAGAACCTGCCGAGATCCTGACGTGCGGCCCGGTGGAGTTGCGGCGGTGGCGCTTGGGTGATCTGGACGCCCTGGACCGGGCGATCCTGGAGTCACGGGAGCATCTGCTGCCCTGGATGCCGTGGGCTGCCGACTGCGGCAGAGAGCAGACGGCGGCCTTCCTGGCGCGCAACCAGGAGGAGTGGGCCGGCGGCCAGGCTTTCGGCTATGCGATCACCCTTGAGGGGGCGGTCGTCGGCAGTTGCAGCCTGATGCGTCGCATCGCCGAGGGCGGCCTTGAGATCGGCTACTGGGTCCATCCCCGGTGGACTCGACGGGGTCTGGCCTCGCACGCCGCCACCGCCCTGGTCTGCCAGGGCCTGGACCTGCCCGGCGTCGACCACTTCGAGATCCATCACGACGCCGCCAACCTGGCCAGCGGCGCCGTCGCCCGCCGCTTGGGTTTCGTCCAGGTCGCACGCGTGGCTGCTCCCGAGGGGCCCGCCGCGCCCGGTGAGGTGGGCGTCGACATCATCTGGCGCCTGACCACCGACCAATGGCACGCGGGCACGGCAGAACGAGGGTGATGCGGAGGGCCATGGGCCGGGTACTGCGCCGCACGAGTGCGAACGCGAGCGCGAGTACGAGCGCGCTGCGCCCGGGCCGGGGCCCCTCACAAGCTCCTCCACCAGCCGCCCCTCGCTCAAGCGGCCGCCGTCAGGGCTGCGGTCGTCGCCGCCTCTGTGGGCAGGAACGCCTCCATCTTGACTCCGCCGGACGCGGCCGGGGCCGGGCCCGGGGCCGAGGGACCGACCCGGTCGGCCCGGCACGCGGCCCGCTGGTCGTGGTCACGGAGGGGAATGGCGCGGTCCGGACGCTGCGAGGAACCGCAGCACGGCCAGGACGCGGCGGTGGTCCGCGTCGACCACCGGCAGGTCGAGCTTGGCGAAGATGTTGTTGATGTGCTTGGCCACGGCGCTCTCGCCGACCACCAGCGCCTGCGCGATGCCGGCGTTGGAGCGCCCCTCGGCCATCAGGCCCAGCACCTCCCGTTCGCGGGGGGTGAGCCGCGCGAGCGGGTCGCTCTCGCGCCGCAGCAGCAGCTGGGCGACGACCTGCGGGTCCAGGGCCGTGCCCCCGTCCGCCACCCGCCGGACCGCCGCCACGAAGTCGGCGACGTCGGCGACCCGCTGCTTGAGGAGGTAGCCCACCCCGCTGGTGTGCGCGGACAACAGGTCGGCCGCGTACCGCTCCTCCACGTACTGCGACAGCAGCACCACCGGCGTCCCGGGCCAGCGCCGGCGGATCTCCAGCGCCGCCCGCACCCCCTCGTCGGTGAATCCGGGCGGCATCCGCACGTCGATCAAGGCGAGGTGCGGCCGGTGCTCGCCCACCGCCGCCAAGAGCCCCTCGGCGTCGCCGGTCTCCGCCGCGACCTGGAAGCCGCCCATCTGAAGCACCTTGACCAGGCCAACGCGCAACAGCACCGAGTCCTCGGCGATCACCGCGCGCACGGCAGCTCCGCGGTGAGGGTGGTGGGCCCGCCGACGGGGCTGCTGACGTGGAAGGCCCCGTCCAGGGAGCCGACCCGCCGGGCCAGCCCGGTCAGTCCCGTGCCGGCGGTGGCGTCGGCGCCGCCCAGCCCGTCGTCGGTGACGCGCACCCGCAGCACCTCCCCGACCTGACGCACCATCACCTCCGCGCGCATCGCGCGGGCGTGCTTCGTCGCGTTGGTCAGCGCCTCGGAGACCACGAAGTAGGCGACCGACTCCACGTGGGGAGCCACCCGCCCCTCCAGATCCACCCGCAGCCGCACCGGCAGGGGCGTGCGGGCGGCGAGCCCGGACAGGGCCGCGTCCAGGCCTCGGTCTTCGAGAACGGCCGGATGGAGGCCCCGTACCAGGTCGTTGAGTTCGGCGATCGCCTCCTTCGCCTCCAGGTGCGCTTTCGCGATCACCTCGCGGTCATCGTCCGGCAGGTCCGGGCGGGTGGCCAGGGCCAGCCCCAGGTTGACCGCGAGGGACACCAACCGCTGCTGGGTGCCGTCGTGGAGATCGCGCTCGATCCGTCGGCGCTCGGCGTCGACGGCCTCGATCAAGTCGCTCCGGCTCACCGCCAGCTGATCGACCCGCTGCTGGAGCCGCTGCGCCCGGCTGGGCCCCAGCAGGCCCAACGCCAGCCGTGACTCGACCCGGGCCACCGCCCGCGCGCTCCAGGGCAGGGCGCACAGCAGGAGGAGTCCGGCCGCCGTGTAGGCCGGCAGTCGGGTCAGGTAGCCGAACCAGTCCTGGCGGATTCCGGTGGGCAGCGCCCATGCCCAGGCATAGGCGAGCGCGCCCGCCAGGCCTGCCGCCGCCGCCGCGAGTACCAGCAGCTCCAGCAGGACGAGCAGGGGGCCCAGCAGGAGGTGGTAGCAGATCCCGCGCCACGGCCGCGTCGCCACCAGCCGCCGAGCCGTCCAGGCCCATGTCCGCTGCCCCGGGCCGGTGCGGGCGGGGGTCCGGCTCCGGGTCCGGTTCCGGGTAGGGGCGGGCCGGGGGACGTCCACGCCGAGGAGCATCCGGTAGCGCGCCCGCTGGACACCCGTCAGCACCGGGGCACCGAACAGGGCCAGCCCGACCGAGAGGGGTACCGTCAGGGGCCAGTTCCCCGTCTCGGCGGTAGTCGTCGCAGCCCAGGCCCACACGGGCACCAACGCCAGGTGCGGCAGCACACCAGCGGCGAGAAACCCGCTGTCCCGCCGCGCCCGAAGGGCCGAGCGTCGCAGCGACGCTGGAATCGTCATGGCATGACGCTAGAACACCGCGACAAGACGATGCCATGAAACCCCTACCCGCTCCCATGGTGAACCCAGCACCCCGACCGCAGGACTCGACCCTGGCCCGTGAGCGGACACCCTGGCCTCGATGTTCAACACCCGTTCCGCCGGGAATCCCACGTGGAGCGACTGTCGGCCGGTGCCCTGGCACCCACGTACCACGTCGCGCGCGGAAGCCGGTGGACCAAGCCCCTGCTGCGGGTGGCCGACTCGCGGCGGATCACAGGCTCTCCGGGGCCCGATCCGCAGCAGCACAGGCGCCCCTCGCCCCGGCGGCCGCCGTCAGGGCCGCGGCCGTCGCCGGGTCCGCCGGCAGGAAGGCCTCCAGCTTCAGCTCGGCAAGGGTGACATCGACGGCGGTGGCAAAGGTGGTCACGGTCGTCATCAGACGCAGCTCACCATAGGAGGTGAGCAGGCGCAGAGGCACAGCGAAACCCAGGAGCCCCGCGGACGGCTCCAGCTGCGGAACGTACCCGGCGAGCTCGGTACGCAGCTCTTCCAGGTCGCCCAGCCGGGCCAGGACGTGGCGGGCCCATTCGGCGAGGTTGCGGATGCGGGGAGCCAGGCCGTCGGGATGCAGCGCAAGGCGGTAGACGTTCGTGCCCGGGCCGACCAGCTCGGCGGCCGCCCCCTCGGTGATCAGGTCGAATGCGGAGTTCGCGGCGATCAGGTCACCGCCGCGGTCCACCACCAGCGCCGGGTACGGGAGATGGCCGTGGAGGATATGGCCGATCGCCGTGCGCACGGGAGCCAGCACCGGGTCCTCCAGGGCGTGCTCGGGGTAGGCGGGTGCGTACCCCGCGGCCAGCAGCAGGTCGTTGCGCTCCCGCAAGGGCAGTTCCAGGGACTCGGCCAGGCGCACGACCATGTTCCGGCCGGGGACGGACCTCCCCGATTCGATGAAGCTGACATGGCGCTGCGTGGTGCCCGCCCGAAGCGCGAGGTCGAGCTGGCTGAGATGCCGGCGGGTACGCCGTTCGCGAAGCGCCCGAGGAAAGTCCACAGGAGTGTTGTAGCCGCGGCGGAGGGCCGCGGGCCATTCCCCGCAGGGAATTGCCGCCACCCGCTCGTGTCACGAACATCGCCGCCATGGACATCGGTGTACTGCTTCCGACCGCAACCGCCCAGCAGGGCCCGGCCGACGACCCCCGCGAGCTGGTCGCCTTCGCCCGCCGGGCCGAACACCTGGGCTTCTCCTCGCTCTTCGTCAACGACTCCCTGATCAGCCCGCGCATCGAAGCGCTCACCATGCTGGCCGCGCTCGCCCCGACGACGCAGACCGTGACACTGGGTACGGCGGCGCTGATGCCGTTCCTGCGTCGGCCGGTCCAGACCGCGCAGTCGCTCGGGTCGATCGACGTGCTGTCCGGTGGCCGACTCACCGTGGCCGTCGGCGCCGGCTTCCCCGGCCGCTTCGGGCGGCCCCTCTACACGCTGTCCGAGCTGCCGTGGGAGAGGCGCTTCGCCCGCCTGGACGAGACCGTCGCGCTGTGGCGGGCCCTGTGGAACGGCGCCGCATCCTTCCACGGCGAGATCCTCCACTTCGATGACATCCCGCCCACGACCAGGCCCTTCCAGGCCGGCGGCCCGCCCCTCTGGCTCGCCGGCGCGACCCCGGCAGCGCTGGCCCGCACCGGCCGCAAGTACGACGGATGGCTGCCCTACCCGCCCGACCCCGCGGACTACGCATCCGGCCTCCGCCAGGTCCGCCAGGCCGCGGCCGACGCCGGGCGCGCGGCCCAGGACATCACCCCCGCGCTGTTCATCACGGTCCGGATCGACGACCGGCCCGAGAGTGGGCGCCGGGCACTGGACGCCTACGCCCGCGCCACCTACGGCATGCCCCTGGAGGAGCTGGAGAGGATCCAGGCCGTGGCCACCGGCAACGCCGACCACGTGCTCCACCGTCTGGAACGGTACGCCGCTGCCGGCGTCCAACACGTCGTCGCCCGACTCGGCGCCCTGGACCTCCCCTCCCAACGCGACCAACTCGAACAGATCGCAGACCTCATCCCCGCCCTCCGGAAGGCAACCAGCCACGCCACCGCCCCGGAAGGCTCCCCAGCCCGACCCGGAGGCTGTCGCGTCAGGGGAGACGAGATCCGCTCAGGGGGTTTGTAGAAGCGGTTGCGGCCTGACTGGACACCCGGCATCAGTCGGCCGGAGCCGGTGACGAGATACCCAACACCTGTTGGATTACTCCTCCGAGTCGGCCTCGCCGACCGCCCGCGCCCGCCAGGACCCGGGAGTAATCACGCGCCTGTAACGAAACATCTGGTCAGCACCCATGGGAGGGTTTCAGCAGCCGATGGCCCTGCCGCGGCACCCGGCGAGGCCTGCGGCAACGCAGGAGGCCGGTCAGCTGGATCGTCGACGTCTAGGGGCTACCGCCGACACCGCCGCGCGGCGCGCCGGCCCGGGGCGCCAGCGCTGCGAGGGTGGTGGGCCAGGACTTGAGCGCCTCGCGCACGGCGGGGTGGGACTCGGCGCTCAGGGCGGAGGCGTGTGCGTGCTCGAGCACGGCGTCCAGCAGCACCCTTCGGCCGCCGTTCGCCGCAGACTCCACCGCGGCCTCGACCATGGCGAGGCTCATGGCGTTCTCGTGCACCTCGCCCATGGGGCGGATGCCGACCTGCCGCCCGCCGCCGCCCGCGCCCCCGCCTGCCCGCAGTGCCCCGCAGAACGCCTCAAGGGCCCCGGCGAGGCCTCCCGCGGCGACCGGGTACGGCGAGTGGCCGGACGCCGGCTCGGCCGGCTCCGCCCGCAGTTCGGGCTCCCGCTCACCGTCCCAGCGGGCGCTGCCCCGCTCGCCACTGATCCTCCACTCGCCGTTCCACGAGGTCTCGGCGCCGGGCGCGCACCAGCTGCCGTTGTAGGCGAACCGGGCGCCGCCCTCCATCTCGAACAGCGCCGAGGCCGAGGCGGCCCCCGCGTACCAGCTCCAGGAGGGGTTCCACTCCTGGCAGTTGACGGCGACCGGCTCCGCGTCCAGCAGGAAGCGGGCGGTGTCGAAGGGGTGGATGGCCATATCCACCAGCAGCGGGTGCGCCATCCGGTCGCGGAAGCCGCCGAACCTCGGCGCGCGGAAGAACTCGTGGCTCATCGTGCCGATCGTTCCCAGCTCACGGGCCATCGCCCGGAGCGCGAAGACCTGGGGGTTCCAGCGCCGCGACTGGCTGACCATGAACAGCTCGCCGGTCACCTCGGCGGTGGCGGCCAGCGACAGCGCCTGGGCCAGGGTCTGCGCGGCCGGCTTCTCGCCGAGCACGGGCAGGCCCGCGAAGAGCGCCGCGGTGGTCACCGGGTGGTGGGCGGCCGGAACGGTCACATCCACCACCGCCTCGGCGCCGGTGTCCGCGGCGAGCGCCAGCAGGTCGGTCCCGAACGGGAGTCCGGGCCTGCCGAGCCCGACGACCGCTTCGCGTGCGACCGCCGGGTCCAGGTCCACCACGCCGACGAGTTCGGCCTCCGCTGAGTCCTGGAGCACCCTGAGCCACGCCCGCCCCATCGCCCCGGCGCCCACGCAGAGCACCCGCACCGGGGCCACGACCGGGGCCTTCCTCGGAGCCTCTGTCGCGGCCTCCGTCGGGGCCCCGCTCACGCCTGCGGTCCCTGCGCCGCGGCCTGGTTGTCCATCGGCCCGGTGTAGCCGCGCCCGCGGTAGAAGTCCCCGGTCTCGTAGCGGAGCAGGGTCGGCAGGGTGCGCTCCGGGCGATCGGTCTTGGCCCACTCCACCGCGTTGGCGATGACCCTGCGGACGCCCTCGTGGTGGTAGGTCGGGTAGTCCTGGTCGCCGGGGCGGAAGTAGAAGATCTTCCCGTGCCCGCGCCGGAAGCAGCAGCCACTGCGGAAGACCTCGCCGCCAGAGAAGGTGGACAGGAAGACCAGCTCGTCGGGGGCGGGGATGTCGAAGAACTCCCCGTACATCTCGTCCTCCTCGATGATCATCGGATGCGGGATGCCGCGCGCGATGGGGTGGGTGGGGTCGACCGTCCACACCAGCTCGCGGTCGTGCTCGCTGCGCCAGCGGAGCGTGCAGGTGGTGCCCATCAGCTTCATGAACAGCTTCGACCAGTGCCCGGAGTGCAGCACGACCAGGCCCAGCCCCTCCAGTACGTGCCGGTGCACCCGCTCCACCACCTCATCCGCGACCTCGGCGTGCGCGGCATGCCCCCACCAGGTGAGCACGTCGGTTTCGGCCAGCACCTCCTCGGTGAGGCCGTGTTCGGGGTCGTCCAGGGTGGCGGTGCGCACCCGCGCACCCCGGCCGAGGTTCTCGGTGATGCCCTCCGCGACGGCGGCGTGCATCCCGTGCGGGTAGATCTTCGCGACCTTCTCCTCGAGCTGCTCGTGCCGGTTCTCCCCCCATACGGTGACCCGGATGGGACGCTGTGCGCGCTCACTGGCGAACTCGCTCACAGGGGTTGCCTGCCTTTCCTCGTGGGTCTTCTCGACGTGTCCCCGGGCTACTTGACGGCCCCTCCGGAGATCCCCGCGGCGACATAGCGCTGCGCGATCACCAGCAGCAGCACGGCCGGTATCGAGGCCAGCACCGCCGTCGCCATCACCGTGCTCCAGTCGTTCACATACGAGCCGATGTACTGGTAGATGCCGAGCGTCACCGGACGCACGGCGTCGGTCGTGGTCAGGGTCAGGGCGAACAGGAAGTCCCCCCAGGCGAAGAGGAAGGTGAAGAGACCCGCCGTGATCAGCGCATTGCGGCTCATCGGCAGCACCACCGAGCAGAAGGCCCGGATCGGCCCGGCTCCGTCCACCTGGGCGGCCTCCACCACCGAGGCCGGCAGGCGTCCCATGAAGGCCCGCATCACCAGGATCGCGAAGGGGATGCCGAGCCCCGAGTCGGCCAGGATCAGTCCGATCACCGAGTTGAGCAGCCGCAGGTCGTTGTATGCGCTGTACAGGGCGTTGGCCACCACGATGCCCGGGACCATCTGGCTGATCAGGATGCCGAAGAGCACCGCCGATGCCCAGCGGAACCGGAACTGAGCCAGCGCGTACGCCGCGGGCGCGGCCACCGCCAGGCTCAGCAGTACGCTGCCCAGCGCGATCACCAGGCTGATCAGCAGGTGCCCGCCCTGCTGACTCAGCGCCCTGGCGTAGCCGCCGAAGCTCGGGTGCAGCGGGATCCACGGCGTGCCGACGGCCGAACCGCTGGGCTGCAGCGAGACGTTGAGCATCCAGTACAGCGGGAAGAGCAGTACCGCGAGCAGCACGATCCCCAGTGCGGTGTACCGCCAGCCGCGCCGGACGGCGGGGCGGCGCGCGGTGGTGGCGCTGATCGGCGTGGCGCTGATGGTCATGGCGGGCACCTCACTCGCTCGCCGCACGCCGGCTGGCGCGCAGGTAGAGGATCGCGAACAGCAGCGAGAGGAGGAGCAGGAGGTTGCCGAGTGCGGCTCCCTGCCCGAAGTCGAACTGCTGGAAGCTCAGGTTGTAGGCCTGGGTGGCCAAGGTCTGCGTGGCGTTGGCGGGGCCGCCGTGGGTGAGGCCCAGGATGATGTCGAGCACCTTGAGGGTGTAGACGCTGCCGAGCACCAGCACCACGGTGACCACCGGGCGCAGCAGCGGCCAGGTGACGTGCCGGAAGGCGCGCCAGCCGGTCGCGCCGTCCAGCGCCGCCGCCTCGTACAACTCCTCGGGGATCTCCTGGAGGCCGCCGTAGAGGATGGTGGTGTTGAACGGGATGCCGATCCAGATGTTCACCCCGACCACCGCGACCAGTGCCAGCGACGGGCTGGTCAGCCAGCCCGGGTGGGCGGCGCTCAGGTGTAGTCCGGCAAGGGCCCGGTTGAGGGCGCCGTTGTCCTCGTCCAGGATCCACCGCCACACCGCCGAGGAGGCGATCAGCGGGATCAGCCAGGGCAGCAGGAGCAGCGAGCGCAGCAGCCCGCTGAGCGGGAACCGCCGCCGGAAGAACACCGCCAGCGCCAGGCCGAGCAGGAACTGCCCGGCCAGCGAGCCCGCCGTGAACAGCAGGGTGTTCAGCAGCACCCGGCCGAACACCGAAGAGCCCAGCACCGCCGAGTAGTTCGCCACCCCCGTCCAGGGCGCCTGGCCGGTGTAGAAGGTCTTGGTGGTGTACCGCTGGAAGCCGGTGAGCACGTTCTTGACCACCGGGTACCCGAAGAACAGCAGCAGGTACAGCACTGCGGGCAACAGGAAACCGGTCTCCAGGTACCTGATGCGCGCCCGCGGGCTCCAGGCTCCGGCGCGCCTGCTGGTCGTCCCCCCGAGGATGCCGGGGGAGGTCCCGGCCTCAGCCATGCTTCGCCTGCTTGAGGGCCTCCATCGGAGTGCCGCCTCCGGTCAGCGCGGTCTGGATGGCGTTGTAGATCTGGGTGGCGGTGGCCGGCCACTTGGGGCCGAGCTCCCCGGTGCGCGCCCGCAAGGAGGGCAGCATCTCCACGAAGGTCCGCATGGCCGGGGTCTGCCGGGCGAACTGCGCGGCGACGTCGGTCCTGGTGGGGACGGTGTCCCGCTCCTCGGCCATCTTCAGCTGCTCGGCGGGCGAGTTGAGGCACTGCACCAGCTTGGCGGCGGCGGCCTCGCGGGCGGTGTCGCCGGTCTGCGGCACGGTCCAGGTCTCCCCGCCGAGCGGCGAGACGACCCGGCCGCCGGGGGCGGGCGCGGGCAGCGGGCGATGCCGTAGTGCAGTCCGCGGGTCGCGTCCAGGATGGGGTTCTGCCAGGGGCCGTTGATCATCATGGCCGCCTTGCCCGCCTTGAACTGGTCGTTGACGTCCGCCTGCGCCCAGGTGACCACCGACTTGGACGAGGAGCCGGACTTCACCAGGTCCACCCACAGCTGCAGTGCCTGGGCGGTCTGCGGGGTGGCGATGTCCTTCTCGTCCCCGCCGTTGGACCACATGAAGGGGAGGAACTGCCAGGTGCCCTCGTAGGTGTTGATCCCCGAGAAGGCCAGTCCGTACCGGTCGCCCTTGGTCAGCTTCGCGGCGTCCGTCTTGAGTTCGGCCCAGGTCGTCGGCGGTTTGAGGCCGGCGGCGGCCAGCATGTCCTTGTTGTAGTAGAGCGCGATGGTGTTGGTGACCGGCTGCAGCCCGTACAGCTTGCCGTGGTAGGTGGAGGCGTCCAGGACGCCCTTCGCGTAGCCGGCGCCGGTGATGCCGTAGCCGCTCAGCGGGGTCAGTGCCCCGGTGTCCGCGATCTGCTGCAGGTCGGGGTTGTCGAGCATCAGCACGTCCGGCAGCGTGTGGGAGGAGGCCTGCTGCAGCACCTTGGCGATGAGGTTCGCACCCGGCACGGCGGTGCGCTTGACGGTGACGCCCTGCTGCTTTCCGCAGGCGGTGACGGCCTGCTGGTAGAAGGTGTTGTCCGGCTCGTTGTTGTAGTAGTCCTCGACAGAGAGGCTGGTGACCTTTCCCGTGGAGTGGCCGCCCGCTCCCGTGCCGCAGGCGGTGAGGGCGAGCGGGGCGGCCAGGGCCGCGGCCGCCGCGAGTGCCGCGGTGCGGCGGCGGTGCACTGCTCTTCGCTGTGGTGCCATATCGCTTCCTCCGCTTGGTCGTTGGGTCGTCCGGGCATCGGGTCGTCGGGTCAGCGGGGCCTCAGGTCAGCGGGGTGCCGGCTCGTCAGGTCATTGGACCGCCGGGGCGTCCAGCGCCTCCGCGGTGGTCTCCCGTCGGGTCAGCCGGGGGGTGACGAGCTGCACCCGGGCGCGTGGACGATCCCCGGCATGCGTGCCCTGCTCGTTCTCCAGTAGCGCGAACAGGGTGCGCATCGCCCGGCGGGAGACGTCCCGCGGCTCCAGCGAGACATTGCTGACCGCGGGTTCCATGGCCTCCGCGGCGGCGTCCGTGCACACCCCCACCACCGGGACGTCCCGGCCGGGCGCGAGCCCGTGCGCGCGCAGACCCCGCAGCACCTCCTGGATGGCCGCGGTGTTCGGGACGATCAGGCCGGTCTCCCGAAGCGCCCGTTCCCCGGCGGAGACCACCCGGGCCACCGCGTCCCTGGCGCCCGCCCGGGTGGCCGGGACCGGCGCGATCAGCTCGCAGTCCAGGCGGGCCTCGGCGACGGCCTGGTCCACCCCGCGCTGGAACCGGGCCACGTAGTTGAGGTCGCGTCGCACCGCCTCCGGCGGGTAGCCGATCACGGCGACCCGCCGCCGCCCGGTCTCCGCCACCTCGCGCACCGCGAGCCGGCCTGCCTCCTCGAAGTCCACGTCCACGCAGTGCAGTCGATCGCTGGCATTCGGAACGCCGATCAGGATCACCGGGATGCGCAGCCCGCTGATCGCGGCGATCCGCTCGTCCTCGGCCTCGATCTCCATCAGCACCACGGCATCGCACTGCGAGCGCCCGTCCAGGCGGGTCAGCGCGTCCGCGCCCTCCTGGGCGGCGACCAGCAGCACATCGTGGTCGCGCTCCCGGGCGCACTGGGTGATGGTCTCCAGGAAGGGCAGCAGGCCCGCCCCGTCCGCGGTGCCGCCGAAGGCGACCACGATGGCGATCACCCGGGTCCGCCGGCTCGCCAACGCCCGTGCACCCGCGTTGGGCTGGTAGGTCAACTGCTCGATGGCGGCCTGCACGCGCTCGCGGGTGCGCGGAGAGATGGTGCGCTTTCCGGACAGCACATACGAGACAGTGCTCTGCGAGACGCCCGCGAGCCGGGCGACATCCCTACTGGTGAACACGTACACCGCCCCTCCGTTGTCCGCCGGTCCCGGCAGCGTCGATACGGATCGACTGGCGGCACGACCCAACCACTCCCCCACCCGGCGGGACAAGCCCCGCGTCGTACGCTTCCGGGTAAAATTCTGTACCGGCACGGGATCGGGCCGACCTCCTCCACGGCATCCGGGCGGGCCCGCCGCAGTTCGGCGCGTCCCGGCGCGCCGGTCAGCCCGGGTCCTCTTCCTCAGGACTGGAGTACCGGAGACGACCAGTGGCACCTTCGTCTCGGCCGTCCCTGAGCTCCCGCGCTCGACGCACGAACGTCTCGTGGAGTTCGCCGGCCGCCTGTGACACGGCCTCCGCGCGCCGGCGCTGCAGCATCAGCAGCACCCGGGCGGAGTCGTCGGCCAAGGGGCGGCAGACGATCCGGCCGCTGCGTTCGAGTGGGTCGCCGAGCACGCTGAAGTCGGGGAGCACCGTCGCACCGAGCCCTTCCGCGACCATCAACTTGCCCATCTCCGCGCCGTCCGTCGAGTACGAGAACGCCGGAGTGCGGCCCACCAGCAGCCGATGCACATAGCGATGCATCACATAGCCGGTGCGCATCGCGATCAGCGGTTCGGCGAGGAGGTCGTCGACGGCCACCTCGTCGAGGGCCGCCAGCGGGCTGTCCGGCCGTACGCACACCACCGGCCGACCGCGCAGGAGTTCGGTGGACTCGAAGCCGGCGGGCAGGTCGTCGCCGTCGAGGTGGTTGACCAGGCCCAGGTCGAAGCCGCCCTCGGCGAGACCGCGCTGGATCTCCGTCTGCCGCGCGCCGACCACTTCGACCTGGGTGAGCGGGTGCGCTGCCCGGAACTCCCGCAGTACGGGGATGAGCAGCGGGACGGTCGCGGCGTTGACCGTGCCGACGCGCACCATCCGGCTCAGGCGGTGCTGCTCCCCCGCCGCCATCCGCAGCCGGTCCACCGCCTCGAGCACGCTGACGATGTGCGGCATCAGCTCCTGCCCCGCCGTGCTCATCGTCGCCCCGGTGCGCCTGCGCTCCAGGAGGTCGACGCCCAGTTCCCGCTCCAGGTTCCGCACCGTCTCGCTCAGCGCGGGCTGCGACAGGCGTAGTTCGTCGGCCGCCCGGCGCAACGAGCCGAGTCGGGTGACGGCCGTGATGTATTCCAGCTGCTCCGTACGCATGCCGGAAGAATGCGTCGGATCCCAAGGGCGTTCAAGGCTTTCCCTGTCACACCTTCGTGAAATTCAATGGTCTGCGATACGGGAACGGTCGGGTTTTCCTTGACAGTACGAGACGGCTGCTGCGACCATCAACGGCATGAAGCAGCGACTGGACCTCACGCGGCGACGCCATGTCGACCTCGCACGTGTCTCCAGCGCCTCCTGTTGCGCCGCGGCCTGACCACTCGGCCGCAGACCACGCCCTTCACCGCCTGAACCAGGCCTGCCCGCGCGGCCTTCGGCGCGCCTTTCGCAGCGCTGCCGCGCCCGTTCACGGCTCATTCATTCCCGCCTGCACGGCCGTCGATCTCGGCGTGCCAGAAAACAATTCCGCACCAGGAGTTCCGCGATGTCCGCAGCGCCCGTGAAATTCGCCTACTGGGTTCCGAACGTCAGTGGTGGACTCGTCACCAGCACGATCGAACAACGCACCGACTGGGGGTACGAGTACAACCGCGAGCTCGCCGTACTCGCCGAGAACAACGGCTTCGAGTACGCGCTCAGCCAAGTGCGCTACATGGCCAGCTACGGCGCCGAGTTCCGGCATGAGTCGACCAGCTTCAGCCTCGCTCTGCTGCTCGCCACCGAGCGCCTGAAGGTCATCGCCGCCGTCCACCCGGGCCTGTGGCACCCCGGGGTCCTCGCCAAGCTCGGCGCCACCGCCGACCACCTGTCGAACGGCCGCTTCGCGGTGAACGTGGTCTCCGGCTGGTTCAAGGCCGAGTTCACCGCCCTCGGCGAACCCTGGCTGGAGCACGACGAACGCTACCGCCGCTCCGAGGAGTTCATCCGTGCCCTGCGCCGGATCTGGACCGAGGACCACACCGAACTCGCCGGCGACTTCTACCGGTTGCGTGACTTCTCCCTCAAGCCCAAGCCGCTCAGCAGCCCCGGGCGGCCGCACCCGGAGATCTTCCAGGGCGGCAACTCCACGGCCGCCCGCGCCATGGCCGGCCGCGTCTCCGACTGGTACTTCTCCAACGGCAAGGACTACGCCGGGGTGGCCGAGCAGATCGACGACGTCCGCAGGTCCGCCCACGAGGTCGGCCGTACGCCGCCGAAGTTCGGCCTCAACGGCTTCCTCATCGCCCGCGACACCGAGGCCGAGGCCCGCGAGACCCTCCGCGAGATCGTCGCCAAGGCCGACACGGCGGCCGTCGAGGGCTTCGGCGCCGCCGTGAAACAGGCCGGCCGTTCCACCTCCGACGGCAAGGGGATGTGGCAGGACTCCGGATTCGAGGACCTGGTGCAGTACAACGACGGCTTCCGCACCGGGCTGATCGGCACCCCCGAGCAGATCGCGGAACGCATCGTCGCCTACAAGCGGCTCGGCGTGGACCTCCTCCTGCTCGGGTTCCTCCAGTACCACGAGGAGGTCGAGTACTTCGGCAAGCGTGTACTCCCTCTCGTGCGCGAGCTGGAGGCCGGGCTCCCGGAGCAGCACGCCGAGTCCGCCCTCGCCTGACGCACAGCACAGCACTGCACTGCACTGCACCGCACTGCACAGCGCCGCACTGCATCCCGCCGCAACCCGCCACACCGCCCCGCCCCGCGAAAGAGGTATCGCCATGAGCACCGCCACGCCCACCGACTGGCACACCCGCCCCGCCCCCGCGACCGCCGAGGAGTGGATCGCCCGCGCCGCCGAGGTCTCCGCCGTCCTCGCGACCGACGCCGCCGCTCGCGACCGGGCCGGCGCCACTCCCCACGCGGAGATCCAGCTCCTCAAGGACTCCGGCCTGGTCACCCTGCTGGGACCGGTGGAGCACGGCGGCGCCGGTCAGGACTGGACCACGGCCTACCGGGTGGTACGCGAGGTCGCCAAGGCCGACGGCTCCATCGGCCAGCTCCTCGGCTACCACTACCTGTGGAACTGGGCCGCCCGGCTCTTCGGCACCCGCGAGCAGTGGGAGCACGTCGAGGCCGAGGCCGCCCGCAACCAGTGGTTCTTCGGCGGCGCCGTCAACCCGCGCGACCAGGACGTAGTCGTCACCGAGGACGGCGAGGACCTGGTCTTCACCGGCCGCAAGACCTTCTCCACCGGCAGCAAGGTCTCCGACGTCACCGTGCTCGAGGGCGTCTTCGCAGGCACCGACCAGCACGTCTTCGCGATCGTCCCGTCCGACAGCGCGGGCCTGACCTTCCACGACGACTGGGACAACATCGGCCAGCGGCTCACCGAGAGCGGCGGCGTCACCCTCGACGGCGTCCGCACCCCGTGGTCCTCGGCGGCCGGATACGTCGACGGGAAGTTCCAGCCCCGCGTCTACAACACCCTCAACGTCCCCACCATCCAGCTCGTGTTCGTCAACTTCTACCTGGGCATCGCGGCCGGCGCCCTGGAGACCGCAGCCACCTACACCCGCACCAAGTCCCGCTCCTGGCTGCACGGCGGGTACGACCGCGCGACCGACGAGCCGTATGTCATCGACGTCTACGGAGACCTGACCGCCAAGCTGTGGGCGGCGGAGGCCCTCGCGGACGCGGTCGCCGCCGAGGGGCAGCGGCTGCACGACGACCCGGACGCCGTCACCCCCGAGGCCCGCGGCGCGTTCGAGGTCCGGGTCGCCGCGATCAAGGCCCGCGCCACCGACGTCGCCCTGGAGATCGGCAACCGGATCTTCGAGGTCACCGGTGCCCGCTCCACCGCCACCGCCGAGGGCCTGGACCGCTTCTGGCGCAACGTGCGGACCCACACCCTCCACGACCCCGTCGCCTACAAGCGCCGCGAGGTCGGTCGCTGGGTCCTGGAGGGCGAGCTGCCCGAACCCACCTGGTACTCCTGACCGTTCCCTTCCGGGCGCCCGTCTCGCGCGGGTGCCCGGGCTCCCAGAAGGAGTCAGCCTCATGGCCACCGTCCTCTCCGTCTCCGGCAGCCCCTCCGCCGCCTCCCGCACCGGCCGCCTCCTGCGCCATCTGGACCGGCAGCTGACCGACCAGGGACACGAGGTCATCCCCCTCGACGTCCGCACCATCCCCGCCGAGGCACTGGTGGGCGCGGACCCGCGGCACCCCGCGATCGTGGAGGCCGGCGAACTGTTCGCCCGCGCCGACGGCCTCCTCGTCGCCACCCCCGTCTACAAGGCCTCGTACTCCGGCGTCCTCAAGGCGCTGCTCGACCTGCTCCCGCAGTACGCGCTCGCCGGCAAGACCGTCCTGCCGCTCGCCACCGGCGGCTCGGTCGCCCACGTGCTGGCCATCGACTACGCGCTCCGCCCGGTCCTGTCCTCGATGGGCGCCGCCCACATCGTGCAGGGCTGGTTCACCCTCGACAAGGACATCTCGGTGGGCGAGGACGGCACGCTCGTCCTCGCACCGGCCGTCGCCGAGGCGCTGCGTCCGATCCTCGGCCGGTTCTCGGCCGCGCTCGGACATCGGCCCGTCCTGGCCGCGGCGGGCTGCCCCCGATGCCCGCCCACGTCGTCACCGACGACGCCGAAGCCCTCGCCATCGCCGCTGCCCTCGCCGACGAGTTCCGCAAGGGGGCCGCCGAACGGGATGCGGCACGCAGACTCCCCACCGCCGAGCTGGACCGGCTGTCGGCATCCGGCCTCCTCGGGGTGACCGTCCCCGCCCGACACGGCGGCGCCGACGTCAGCGCGCTGACGCTCGCGGAGATCTTCCGGCTGCTCGGATCGGCCGACAGCAGCCTCGCGCAGATCCCGCAGAGCCACTTCGTGTACGCCAACGTCATCCGCCGGCAGGGGGACGAGGAGCAGCAGAGGTTCTTCTTCGCCGAGCTGCTCGCCGGGCGCCGCTTCGGCAACGCCCAGTCCGAGGCCGGCACCCGGCACGTGCAGGACATCCGCACCCGCCTCACCCCCCAGCCCGACGGCTCCTATCTCCTCACCGGCGTCAAGCACTACTCCACCGGCGCGCTGTTCGCCCACTGGGTCCCCGTCCTCGCCCTGGCCGAGGAGGACCGCCCCCATGTCGCCTTCGTCCCCCGGGACGCCGGCGGTCTCACGGTGACCGACGACTGGGACGGAATGGGCCAGCGGACGACCGCGAGCGGCACCGTGCGCCTGGACGGCGTCGCCGTCCCCGCCGACCGGGTCCTGCCCCACCATCTGACCTTCCAAGGGCCTCAACTCCACGGCGCGGTGGCGCAGTTGCTGCACGCGGCCATCGACGCGGGCATCGCCGGGGGCGCCCTGGCGGAGGCGGCGGACTTCGTGCGGACCAGGAGCCGGCCCTGGTTCGAGAGCGGGTTCGACACCGCCGCCGAGGACCCGCTGCTGATCCAGCGATTCGGCGACCTCGCCCTGCGGGAGCGCTCCGCGGTGGCGCTGCTGCGCGAGGCCGCGCGGGCGGTCGACGCGGCTCGTGATCATCTCACCGACGAGTCGGCCGCCGAGGCGTCCATCGCGGTGGCCGCGGCGAAGGTGCGGGCGGCGGAGGCCGCCGTGTCCGTCGCCGACGCGCTGTTCGAGGTCTCCGGCACCCGGTCGGCGCTGGCTTCCCTGAACCTCCACCGGCACTGGCGGGACGCCCGCACCCACACCCTCCACGACCCGACCCGCTGGAAGATCCAGCACATCGGCCGGTACGTGCTCAACGGCACTCTGCCGCCCCGTCACGGCCTCCTGTGACGGCCCGGCCCTCGCGATCGGAGAACCCCTGTGCCCCTCACCTTCCACTGGTTCCTGCCCACCAACGGCGACAGCCGCCATGTCGTCGGCGGCGGCCACGGCACCCCTGCCACGGCCCTGGGCCGGGACCGGCCGCCCACGGTCGCCTACCTGAGCCAGATCGCCAGGGCCGCCGAGGATCTGGGCTTCGTGGGGGCGCTCACCCCCACCGGCTCCTGGTGCGAGGACGCCTGGCTGACGACCGCGATGGTCAGCCGGCACACCGAGCGGCTGAAGTTCCTGGTGGCCTTCCGGCCCGGCTTCGTGTCGCCCACGCTCGCCGCGCAGATGGCCTCCACGTTCCAGCGGCAGAGCGGCGGACGGCTGCTGCTCAACGTGGTGACGGGTGGCGAGAGCCACGAGCAGCGCGGCTACGGAGACTTTCTCGACAAGGACGCCCGCTACCGCCGCACCGGTGAGTTCCTGGAGATCGTGCGGGCGTTGTGGGAGGGCAAGACCGTCGATCTCCGCGGTGAGCACCTCCAGGTCGAGGCCGCCAAGCTGGCCCGGCTGCCGGATCCCGTGCCCGAGGTGTACTTCGGCGGCTCCTCGCCGATCGCCGGCGAGGTCGCGGCCCGGCAGGCCGACGTGTATCTCACCTGGGGCGAACCGCCCGCCCAGGTCGCGGAGAAGATCGCGTGGATCAGGGGCCTGGCGGCCGCGTCCGGGCGCACCCTGCGCTTCGGGATCCGGCTGCACGTCATCACCCGGGACACCGCCGAGGAGGCGTGGGCCGAGGCACGGCGACTCCTCGCCGGGTTCGATCCGCAGACGGTCAAGGCCGTCCAGGAGGGACTCGCGCGCAGCGAGTCCGAGGGACAGCGGCGCATGCTGGCACTGCATGCGGGCCGGCGGGACGCACTGGAGATCCACCCCAACCTGTGGGCGGGGATCGGGCTCGTCCGTGGCGGCGCGGGCACGGCCCTGGTCGGCTCCCACCAGGAGGTGGCCGAGCGGATCAAGGAGTACGCGGCCCTGGGCATCGAGGAGTTCGTCCTGTCCGGCTACCCGCATCTGGAGGAGGCGTACTGGTTCGGTGAGGGGGTGCTGCCGCGGCTCGCCCAGGAGGGACTCTGGCGGCACCCGGCCGGGTCGGCGACTGCTCCGGAGGGTCTGGTGCCGTTCGGCTCGTGAACACGGCCTGCGGTGCCCGGCCCCGCCGACGGAGGAGGCCGTCGGGGCCGGGCACCGCCCCGGCGTGGCGCGCGCTCAGGCCACCGGGGTGCCCAGCTCCAGCAGGACGCCGGCGGCCAGCGCGCAGCGCTCGGTCATCCCGCTGACGCTGATGTGCTCGCTGCGGGCGTGCGCGCCGTCGCCGACCGCGCCCAGACCGTCCAGGACCGGCAGGCCCAGGGCGGCCGCGAAGTTGCCGTCGCTGGCCCCGCCGACCGAGCACTCCCGCAGTGCGAAGCCCAGGTCCGAGGCCACCCGGCGGGCCAGGTCGTACAACCGGGCGCCGCCGGGGGTGCGTTCCATGACCGGGCGGTTCCACTCACCGCCGACCTCGATCGAGGCCTCGGGGTGGTGGGGCCGCAGGGCGGCCAGCCCGCGGTCGATGCGCTCGGCCTCGCTCCGGTCGGCGACCCGGACGTCCAGGTCGGCGACGGCCCGGCCGGCGGTGACGTTGCTGCGGGTGCCGCCGTGCACGGTGCCGACGTTGACCGTGGTGCCCGCCTCCGGGCGGGACAGGCCGTGGACGGCCAGGATCGCGCGGGCGATCTCGTCGACGGCGCTGACCCCCTTGGTGGGATCGAGTCCGGCGTGCGCCTCCCGGCCGGTCGCGGTCAGGCGGAAGAGGCCGACGCCCTTGCGGGCGGTCTTCACCGCGCTGTCGGCGGAGGCCTCGAAGACCAGCACGGCCGGCGCCCCGGCCGCCTCGGCCTCGATGACCGGACGCGAGGAGAGGCTGCCGACCTCCTCGTCGCCGTTGAGGACGAGGCGGACCGCCGGGCGGGGCAGGCCCGCCGCGTCCAGGGCGCGCAGCGCCCACACCGCCTGCACCAGTCCGGCCTTCATGTCGAAGATGCCCGGCCCGGTGGCCCGGTCCCCGTCGAGCGCGAACGAACGCCGCTCGACCGTCCCGCGGCTCCAGACGGTGTCGTAGTGGCACAGCAGGACGACCGGTGCGTCGCCGGTGCCGGACCAGTCCAGCACCAGGGTGTCACCGTAGTCGCCGCCGTCCACCCGCCGGCGGCGTTCGGGGGTGCCGAGGGAGTCGACCAGCCAACGCTCGATGAGCGGCAGGGCGGCCTGGAGGCATCCGCGGTCGTCGCTGGGGGTCTCCAGGTTCACGTACCGCCGCAGGTCGGCGAGCATGGCCGTGCGCTGAAGGGCCACCCAGTCGCGCAGCCGGGAGAGCTGGGCGCGGCGGTCCGCCGCGGTGGCGGGGGTCTCGGGGCGGATGTTCATCGGTCCTCTCCGGGCGTTCATCGGTCCTCTCCGGGCGTTCATCGGTCCTCTCCGGACGGGACGAGGGCGGTCAGCTCGGCCAGGTTGTCCGGGCTCATCGTCCGGCTGCCGTCCTCCACCTCGGCGAGCCGGGCCAGCAGTGCGGGCAGCAGCACCACGGGCACCCCCCGGGCGGCAGCCTCTGCGAGGACGGGCCGGTAGTGGTGGTGGACCTCGACCGGGCGGTGGCGGACGGCGATGTCCCGCCAGATGCCGCTGCGGTCCTTGGACTGCCCGCGCAGCCAGTCGACCAGCGCGTCGGTGGCGGCCTCGCGGCGCCGGGGGTCTGCGGCGGGCAGGTAGGCGGAGGGCTCGTAGGCGTCGAAGGGTTCCAGCCGGATGCCGAGTGCCAGCGCCACCTGCTGCACCTCGGCAGCCAGCGCATGCATCAACGGCCGGTGGCCGTCGATGAGTTCGGCCATCGGGGCGTCCGCCAGCGCGGTGGCGGTGAGCATCGCGCCGAAGGCCAGCTTGGCCCAGAGGAAACCCTCGACGTTCTCGCTCTGCCGGGCCGGGCCCCAGGCCTGGAGGTCCGCGACCAGCCTGCCGACCCGGTCGCTGGGCCGGCGGTCCAGCTCACCCAGGACGAGCGCGCCGCTGCCGCCGTCCCGGACCACGCCGGGCCGTTCGACGTCCGCGAACAGGTCGACGAAGGCCGCAACCGTGCGGTGGGCACCGATGCGTTCGGCGATGAGCGGTTCGTTGAGGCCGTTCTGCACGGAGACGACGAAGCCGTCCTCAGCCAGCCGGGGCGCGATCCAGTCCAGCGCTCCGCCGGTGGCCTGCGCCTTGACGCAGAGCAGAACGCGGTGCAGGGGGCCGGGCGCCTCCGGTGGGGTGAAGGCCGCTATCCGGGCGGTGTGCTCGCCGTCCGGGGTGATCAGGGTCAGGCCGTGCTCGCGAAGCGCCGTCACATGCTCGGCGTCGGCGTCCACGATCCGGACCGGAATACCGGCCGCGGCCAGGTGGTAGGCGAGGGTTCCGCCGATCGCCCCGCCGCCGACGACGGTGTAGGTCGATTCCTCGGTGCCGTGGTCACTCATCGCGCCGCTGTCCCCTCGCTCTGTTCGGTCGTCCGGCCCGCCTGGATCTCGGAGGGGCCGCGCCAATGGGTGGGCAGTGCGGTGGTGCCCGCCGAGGACCCGCCGTCCACCCGCAGCACCGCACCGGTGGTCCACAGCGACTCGGGTCCCGCCAGCCAGCGCACCGCGGCGGCGATCTCGCCCGGCTCCCCCGCCCGCCCCAGCGGGTTGACCGAGACGGCGGCGGCGTACTCCGGGGAGATCGGGTTGACCGCGCTGTCGACGGTGACGAACCCCGGTGAGACCGCGTTCACCCGGATTCCGTACGGGCCGTACTCGATCGCGCAGCCACGGGTGAGCATCTCCAGCGCCGCCTTGGACGCGCAGTAGTGCGCGGCACCCGGCCGGGCCCGCAGTGCGGCACCCGAGCTGATGTTGACCACGGCGCCCGGGCGGCCCGCGGCGATCCGCAGATCCGCGAAGGCGGTACTGGTCAGCATGGCGGCCCGGACGTTGATGTCCATCACCCGGTCCCACAGCGCCGCGGTCATCTCCGGCAGCGGGGTGGCCGGGTAGATGCCCGCCGCATTGACCAGCACATCGGGCTCGCCGGCCGACTCGGCCGCGCGCGCCACCAGCCCGGCCGCCGCCTCGGCGTCCGACAGGTCGGCGGCCAGCGGTCCGACCGGTACGCCGTGCCGTTGCCGCAACTCCTCGGCCAGGGCGCCGAGTTCCTCCTCGCGGAGGTCGGCCGCGGTGATCGTGCAGCCCTCGGCGGCGAAGGCCGCGCAGATCGCGGCGCCGATCCCGCCGGCCGCTCCGGTGACCAGGACGTGCCGCGGCCTCCCCAGTGGTTCGGTCCTGCTGGTCGTGCTCACTCGATCTCCTTGCCTTTGGTCTCGGGCATGGTGGCGTAGACGAGGACGCCGACCAGGGCCGCGGCGGAGAGGTAGATCCAGACCAGTCCGCGGGCGCCGTGGGCGCTCATCCAGGTGGTGATGTACGGGGCGGTGCCGCCGAACACGGCCACCGCCAGTGCGTAGGGCAGGGCGATGCCGGTGGTGCGCACCTCCGGGGGGAACTGCTCGGCCATGATCACCGCGCAGTTGGCCGAGTAGCCGACCAGCAGCACCACGCCGATCAGCTCCACCGCGAGCAGCGACCAGAAGCCGCCCTGGACCAGGTGGAACAGCGGCCAGGCGAGGACCAGGAACCCGCCGGCGAAGGCGAGCATGGTCGGCTTGCGGCCGATCCGGTCGGAGAGCATCCCGCCGAAGGGGAGCAGCACCAGGAAGACCACCAGCGAGATGCTGTTGGCCAGCAGTGCCCGGCTCAGTGGCATCCCCGTGGTGACGTGGACGTAGTTGGGCATGTAGCTGACCCACAGGTAGTAGATCAGGGTGCCCGCCACCGTCACTCCGGCCACCCGCAGGGCCGCCCGGGGGTGCTCGACGAGCATCGTGCGCAGCGGGTGGGGCCGTTCGGGCCGTCCGCCGCCGGCCCGCTGGAAGGACTCGGTCTCCTCCACCGAGGTCCGCAGCCACAGGCCGATCAGACCGAGCAGCCCGGCCAGGGCGAAGGCCAGCCGCCAGCCCCAGGTCTGCAGAGCGTGGTCGTCGAGGGTGCTGGTGAGGATGGTGCCGGTCACAGAGGCGATCAGGGTGCCCGCGCCGACCGAGACCTGCTGCCAGGAGCCGGCCAGGGCGCGCCGGGCCGGGGCCGCGGACTCCACCAGGAAGGCCGAGGAGGTGCCGAACTCGCCGCCCGCCGAGAAGCCCTGCACCAGCCGGGCCAGTACCAGCACGATCGGGGCCGCGACCCCGATGGTGGAGTAGCCGGGGCAGACCGCGATCACCAGGGCGGCGCCGGCCATCAGCGAGATGGTCAGCGTCATCCCCTTCTTGCGGCCGTGCCGGTCGCCGTAGACGCCGAGCACGGCTCCGCCGACCGGTCGCATCACGAAGCCGACGGCGAAGACCGCGAGGGTGGACAGCAGGGCCGCCTCGGGGGCGTGGGAGGGGAAGAACTGTCCGCCGAAGACCGAGGCGAAGGTGGAGTACACCGCCCAGTCCACCCACTCCACGGTGTTGCCGACAGCCCCGGCCCAGATCGCCCGGCGGCGGACCGCGGCGTCGGTCCGCGCGGTGCCTGCGGTGCCTTGCGCGCCTTCCGCCCCTGCCCTGCCTTCCACGCTTGCCGTTTCTGCCGTGGCGCCCGCGGGGTCGGCGGCACCGGGTACGGACGCCGGTCGCGGGGGGCCGGACTCGGCCGGGCGCTGTCTCATCGGTCTCTTCCTTCCGCTGTGCGGGCCGCCTCGGAGGCCGCCGCCGTGCCGAGCCGAGCCTCCTCGGCCACGTACGCGGCCAGTTGCGCGTGGGTGGCGTACCAGACGTCGGAGTGCCCGGCGATGTGGGAGAGCAGTTCCTCCAGGACCACCAGCCGGGAGCGGTGGCCGATGATGTGCGGATGCATGGTCAGCTGGAAGACGCCGCCCTCGCGATACGCCTGGTCGAACTCGTCGCGCCAGATGTCCAGTACGGCACGGGGCGGGGTGTAGGGGCGGAGGCCGGCGTAGCGCTCCATCATGAAGTAGGGCGCGTCGTCCCGGATCCACTCCACCGGGATCTCCACCAGGCCGGTGGGACGGCCGTCGGCGAGGAGTTCGTAGGGGTCGTCGTCGGCCATCAGCGACGAGTCGTAGAGGAGGCCCATCTCGGCCGAGATGGCCAGCGTGTGGTCGGAGAAGTCCCAGGAGGGGGTGCGGATGCCGACCGGCCGGACGCCGGTGACCCGCTCCAGGGTGTCCGCGCTGCGCAGCTGCAACTCGCGTTCGTCGGCCGGGCCGAGCAGCATGTTCCGCTCGTGGATCCAGCCGTGGATGCCCACCTCGTGGCCCTCCTCCACGTAGCCGCGGGCCTCTTCCGGGTGCAGCAGTGCCGACACCGCCGGCATGTAGAAACTGGCCGGGACGCCGAACCGGCGCAGCAGCCGCACGATCTTGGGCGCGGCGACCCGGGAGCCGTACTCGCCCTGCGAGAGCTTGCCCGGGCGGGTCTCACCGTCCCGCAGCGCGGGGGTCTCGTGGTCGGAGTCGAAGGACAGGGCGACCGCGACCCGTGCCCCGCCCGGCCAGCTCGAAGGCCGCAGTGGGCGGCCGGCGCGGACCCGTTCCACCTGGCCCCGCCAGGTGGCTTCGCTCCACTGCCAGGGTTCTTCGCCGTTCTCGTCTGCCATCAGTGCTCTTCCCTTCCTCTGCTGTTCTTCCGCTGTGGCGAGGGGACGCGGGATCGGTCTGGAGTCACCCCTCGCAGATCTCCATCTCCCCCACGAGTCGCTCGCCGGACTCCAGCCGGTCGGACCCCAGATGCCCGATGACGCCCAGGGTGAGCGCCAGGCCCAGACTGCAGGCCGCGGTGGTGGAGGGCAGGCCGCCGGGAGCAGTCCCGGGGATCCTGAGCACCAGCTCCGCGTCCTTGGCGAGGGAGGGCGTCCCGTCGTCGGTGATCAGAAGGATCGGCACCCCGCGGGCGGCCACCATCCGGCCGATCTCACCCGTGCTGCGGGTGTAGCGGCGGAAGGTCAGCGCCACCAGCAGGTCGTTCGGGCTCAGGTCGAGCAGCGGCTGGTAGTCGTGGAGCACCGTGGAGGTCAGCCTCCGCACGCCCGGCCGCGCCCGCGCCAGCGAGTACGCCATGTGCGCGGCCACCGGCTCGGAGGCCAGGCCGCCGAGCAGCCACACCGTCCCCGCCTCCGCGATCATCCGGGCGGCCGCGTCCAGCACGTCGTCCGGCAGCTCCCGCAGCTTCTCCAGGTTGCGCAGCTCACGGTCCCACACCCGGGCGTACCGGCCGCCGCCCTGAGCGCCGGCGCCGGCGGCGCCCGCCGGCGGAGCCAGCACCGCGCGCAGGTCGGCGCGGACGGCGTCCTGCAGGCGCGGGTAGCCGTCGAAGCCGAGCCGCTGGGCGAAGCGGGTCACGCTCGCCGCACTGACCCCCAGCCGCCCGGCGATCTCCGCGGCCCGCAGGAACGGCACCTCCTCCAGGCAGTCGAGCAGGTAGTTGGCGATGAGCCGATCGGTCCTGGACAGCTCGGACCCGCACGCCTCCACGCGCTCAGCGAGCATGGCCACTCCCGAAAGATGTGAAAGATCGCTTCCGAATGCGGTCACACTACAAGTCATCTTGCAGTCGGGGAAGGGTTGATTCCAGATACCGGCCACCGGGACGGCGCCGGCGCGTTCTGGGCGAGGCCGGCGAGCAGCAGGTCGATCATCTGGCGCGCCCGGTAGTCGGGGAAGGTCTCCACTCCGATGCACAGGTTGCCGATGGCGAGGATGAAGTCGTAGGCCCGTACGCCGGAGCGTGTGCATCCGGCGGAGGCGGAGTCTTCGAGGAGCCGGTCGAGCACCGGAAGGAGGCGTGCGACGAACTCGTTGTGCAGGGCCTCGAATCCGGCGTGGTCCGAGTGGAGCGCCTCGGCGAGGCCGTGCTTGGTGACCAGGAAGTCGGCGAACCGGTGCACCCACCGCCGCAGGACCTCGTAGGGCGTGTCGACCCCCGCGGGTTCGTCGGCGGCGGCGAGCTCGTCGACCTGGTGCCGGAAGACCGCGACCACCAGGTCCGCCCGGGTGGGGAAGTGACGGTAGACGGTGCCCATGCCGAGGCCCGCTTCGGCGGCGATCTCCCGCACCGGAGCGTCGACCCCGCTACGGACGAACACGGCCGCGGCCGCGTCCAGAAGCCTGCGCTCGTTTCGGCGGACGTCGGATCGCTTGCGGGCCGCGGCAGCCGGCGGCGTGTCGGCCGTGGACACCATGGGCACCTCCCGCTTGTAAATCGGAGCACGGTTCCGTATCGTGAATCGGAGCGGTGCTCCGTATTCCGATGATGCCAGACACCGCACGGCACGGCCCACTGGGCCTGCGAGAGAAAGGCACCCACTCATGAGCGACTTCACGTCCGCCGCCGGCGGCAACGACTCCCCCACCCCGGTCGTCTCCGTCAGGCCGGTCACCCTGGCAGCCCCCGACCGCAGCCAGGACCTGCAGGTACGGGTCACCGCGCCGACGACCGGCCAGGACCTGCCCGTCGTCCTCTTCTCCCACGGCATGACCCTGACCATGGACGACTACGCGCCGCTGGTCGACCACTGGGCCGCCCACGGGTTCGTCGTCGTCCAGCCCACCCATCTCGACTCGCTGGGCCTGCCCCCCGACGACCCGCGCACCCCTCTCGTCTGGCGTATCCGCACCGACGACCTGACCGGCATCCTGGACCAGCTCGACACCGTCGAGGCCGGCGTTCCCGGGCTGGCCGGTCGCGTCGACCACGACCGCATCGCGGTCGCCGGCCATTCCTGGGGCGCACAGACCGCCAGCACTCTCGCGGGCGCCCGAGTGGTCGACACTGACGGCACGCCCGGTGAGACCATGACCGACTCCCGGGTGAAGGCGGCGGTACTGCTCTGCCTGCCCGGTACCGGTGGCGCGGACCTGAGCCCGCTCGCCGCCCAGTACTTCCCGTTCATGAGCCCCGACTTCACCGAACTGAAGACGCCCAGCCTCATGGTCGCCGGCGACCATGACCAGTCTCCGCTGACGGTGCGGGGTCCGGACTGGTTCACCGACGGCTACCGCCTCAGCCCCGGTGCCACCGATCTCCTCACCCTCTTCGGCGCGGAACACGGGCTCGGCGGCATCCAGGGAGCCAACGACACCCGCACCACCGACGAAAGCCCCGAGCGAGTGGCGGCCGTCCAGCAGGCCACCCTGGCCTACCTCCGCACCGCCCTCGGCATCGACGAGGACGCGTGGCCTGCGACCCGCCGGGCTCTGGCCGCTTCCGCCGACCCGCTGGCACGCATCGACTCGAAGTGAGCGGACCCAGTGCGCCCTACCCGGCCGGGGGCGCACGCCGGATTGCCCGCTCCTCGGATTGCCCGCTCCTTCACCGCCCCCTCTCCGCCAAGTCCACCGCCGTCGTCCGAACCGAGGAACCACCGATGCCCAGGACCCACCCACCGATCGACCCCGAACTCGCCGAGGTGCTGACGGTCGTCCACCAACATCTGCCTCCGACCATCACCGCCGAGGACATCGAGGGGCTGCGGGCGAATCCCGTGTTCGCGGTCCCGGACGAGGCCCTGACGCGCGACGGGACCGTCCAGCTGGAGAACCTGTCCGCCCCCGGCCCCTCGGGTGCCCCGGAGATCTCGCTGCTCGTTCTCAGGCCGGTGGGCCTGGCGGTGGGCGCCCCCGTCTTCTACCACATCCACGGCGGCGGCATGATCATCGGCAACAGCCGCGGCGTCGGCAGCGTGCTGGACTGGGCCGTCGACAACGGCGCCATCGTGGTGTCGGTGGAGTACCGCCTGGCGCCCGAGCACCCCGACCCGGCGCCGATCGAGGACTGCTACGAGGGTCTGCTGTGGACCCACAGACTCGCCGCGGAGATCGGCGGCGACCCGGACCGCATCATCGTCACCGGGACGAGTGCCGGCGGCGGGCTCGCGGCCGGCGTGGCGCTCCTCGCCCGCGACCGCGGCGGCCCCCCGCTCCTGGGCCAGGTGCTCATGTGCCCGATGCTCGACGACCGACTGATCACGCCCAGCAGCCGGGAACTCGACGGCGAGGGCATCTGGGACGCCACCAGCAACATGACCGGCTGGAACGCGCTGCTGGGCGAGCGGAGAGGCGGCAGTGACGTCAGCGTCTACGCGGCGCCCGCGAGGGCGACCGACCTGAGCGGCCTGCCCCCCGCCTTCGTCGACGTCGGCTCGGTCGAGACCTTCCGCGACGAGGACATCGACTACGCCGCTCGGCTGCTGCAGGCCGGCGTGCAGACCGAGTTGCACGTCTGGCCGGGGGGCTTCCACGGTTTCGACGGCATGGCGCCCCAGGCGTCGCTTTCGCGGATCGCGTCGGAGACCCGGGCCGCCTGGGTCCGGCGGCTCCTGACCGCCGGCTGACGTCCAGCAGCGGAGCGGCGTCACACCAACGAGCGATCACCAGGCCGAGGGAACGTCAGCTCCCCTCTCCCGCCCCTAGGCGTCGGCGCCGAGTACGCCCTTCAGCTCGTCTACGGCCTCGTCGACGAGCTGGGGCAGTTCCCGGTCCGGGCACTCGCCCCAGTACTCGAACGCGACCCTGAACGCGGCGAGCATCGCCTCCGCGGTGACGCGCGCGACGCGTTCCTCGGTCCCGCGTGCGCTCAGCGCGCCGGCGACGGTCTCGGCGACCGAGGCGAACGCCATCAGTTCACGCTCGCGCAGCTCAGGGGTGGCGTTGAACAGTCTCCGTCGATCCTGTGCCTCCTCCCGGCGCATCTGCAGGGCGGCAGCCGCGATGTTCATCCCCGAGGCGGCGGCCTTGGCCGGGGGCCAGGCGGCCGGGGCCGCCGTGACGGCCTTCGCGACGCGTTCCTTGAGCTCGTCCATGCCGACGAACAGCACATCGCGCTTGTCCAGGAAGTGGCGGAAGAAGGTGCGGGTGGTCAGGCCGGCATGCCGGGTGATCTGCGCCACGGTGGTCTGGTCGAACCCCTGCTCAAGGTAGAGCTCGATGGCGGCCCGCTCCAGCCGACCGCGGGTGTCCGGCTCCCAACGTCCCATCTGCGACTCCTCACCTCCGCCGCCGTCCGCCGCCCCATCCCTCAGGGTGCGCCGACGCCGCTACGACACTCGATGTCACATTCTAGGGGCGGCCGGACCTTTTCCCTAACCGGTGGCCGGCCCGGCGAGGCCGGCGAGGAGGCTGGTCGCCCGACACCTCAGCGTTCAGGCGGCTTTCTCGCGGATGAGATGACATCAAGTGTCATCGCGGCTAGAGTGATGACATCAGATGTCGTCGCACCGGCTCGCCGGTGCCTGCGGCTGCCCACGGACTCGGTACGGCCATGGCCTGCCAGTCAGTCGGAAAGGGAGTCTCCCCATGCGTGTTTTCGTGACCGGCGCGACCGGATTCATCGGTACCCCCCTCGTGCAGGACCTGTTGGCCAACGGGCACGAGGTACTCGGCATGGCTCATACGGACGAGGGCGCCGCGAAGCTGGCGGCGGCGGGCGCCGCGGTGCACCGCGGCAGCCTGGCGGACCCCGACAGCCTGCGGAAGGGCGCGGCCCAGGCAGACGGCGTGATCCACCTGGCCTATCTCCACAGCATGGGGAACATGCCGTTCGGCACCAGGCTGGGGATCCTGCTGGGCGGCAGCCCGCGCGGGATCACCGGCCGGTTCGGCGCAGCGGGGGCGGGGGCGGACCGCAAGGCGATCGACACCTTCGGATCCGTCCTCGCGGCCACCGGCGGACCCCTGGTCGTGGCGTTCCCGACGTTGACCCTCGCCGCCGGCTCCCTCGTCACCGAGCGCGAGGCGCCGGACCCGACCTCACCCGGCGCGGCCCGCATCGGCTCGGAGACGGCGGCACTGGCCCTGGCCGCGCGGGGAGTGCGGGCGTCGGTCGTGCGGATTCCGCCGACGGTGCACGGCGACGGGGACAAGGCCATGGTTCCGCGGCTGATCACCGCGGCCCGCAAGAAGAACGTGGCCGGCTATGTGGGCCAGGGTGCGAACCGCTGGCCCGCCGCGCACAAGGAGGACGTGGCGCGACTGTTCCGGCTGGCGCTGGAGGAGGGCGCGGCCGGGTCGAGGTATCACGCGGTGGCGGAGGAGGGCGTGCCGATGCGCTCGATCGCGGAGGTCATCGCCAAGCGCCTGAACGTGCCGACCCGGTCGCTGACGAAGGAGGAATCGGCCGGCCACTTCGGCTGGCTCGCGGCCTTCGCGGCCCGGGACAACCACGTCTCGAGCGAGCTGACACGCAAGGAACTGGGCTGGCGCCCGGCCGGCCCCGACCTGCTCACCGACCTGGACCGGCCCGAGTACTTCACCGAGCGCTGAACCGCGATCGGCGGCCTGCGGCCCACGCCACCCCGCCGCCAGGAGCCTCGACAGGCGAAACCGAGAGGAAGCGTGCACCGAATGACAGAACCGGCGACCGCCACGAGCACGGACGGCCCGTTCCGTGTGGACGTGGTCGGAGACATCACCATCGAGTGGGACCTGGGAATCACGGCTGACGACGGAAACGTGCTGCGCGCCGATGTCTTCCGCCCCACCGAGCCCGGGAACCACCCCGTCGTGCTCACCTACGGCCCCTACGGGAAAGGCAGGCCGTTCCGGGAGTACCAGGCCGAGTCGTACCGGGCGATGGTCGCCATGCATCCGGAGATCACCGAGGGCACGGACGGCGAGTACCAGGTGTTCGAACTCGTCGATCCAGGCAAGTGGGTGCCCGACGGCTACGCCCTGGTCCGCGTCGACTCCCGGGGCGCGGGCCGCTCGCCCGGCCTGCTCGACCCGCTCTCCGAGCGCGAGATCCGCGACCTGTACGACTGCATCGAATGGGCGGGCGACCAGCCGTGGAGCAACGGCAAGGTGGGCCTCAACGGCATCTCGTACTTCTCGATGAACGCCTGGCGGGTCGCCGCCCTCCGACCGCCGCACCTGGCCGCGGTCGTCGTCTGGGAGGGCGCCGCCGACTGGTACCGCGACGTCACCCACCACGGCGGCATCCATTCGGTATTCGAGAACTCCTGGTACGGCGCGATCAGCGGGGGCGCACAGCACGGCCTGGGCGAGCGGGCGGGGCGCGACCCCTGGACCGGACGGCCGGTCTGCGGTGACGAGACCCTCGACGCGCGAGAGCTCGCCGCGAACCGGGTGGATCTGCCGGCCGTGGACAGGAGCCATCCCCTGATCGACGACCACCACCGTGGACGCACCGCCGATCTGTCGCAGATCCGCGTGCCGCTGCTCTCCGCGGGCAACTGGGGAGGCCTCGGCCTCCACCTGCGCGGCAACACGCGCGGCTTCGAGCTCGCCGGGTCCGAGGAGAAGTGGCTCACGATGCACGACGAGACGCATTTCTCGCTCTTCTACGCCGACTACGGCGTGGAGCTGCAGAAGCGCTTCCTCGGTCACTTCCTCAAGGGCGAGGACAACGGCTGGGAAGAGCAGCCCCGCGTGCACCTGCGGACCCGTCACGCCGACGGGCAGGTCGGCGAGCGCACGTCGAGCGGCTGGCCACTGCCCGAGACGCGCTGGACCCGGCTCCACCTCGACGCCGCCGACGGCACGATGGCCACCACCCCTGCCTCAAGCAGCTCCCACGTCTCCTACACCGGTACTGAGGGCCGCACAGGATTCAGCTATGTGCTCCCCCACGACATCGAGCTCGCCGGACCAGTGGGGGCGAAGCTGTTCGTCGAGCCCTCCACCACCGACACCGACCTGTTCCTCGTACTGCGGGCGTTCAGGCCGGACGGCACCGAGATCACGTACGCCGGTGCCAACGACCCGCACGTGCCGATCAGCCAGGGGTGGCTGCGTGCCTCGCACCGCGTGCTCGACCCGGAGCAGTCGCGGCCGTTCCTGCCTGTGCACCCGCACGACCGGGTCGAACCACTGGAACCGGGCGCGGTGTACGAGGTGGACGTCGAGATCCTGCCGACCAGCCTGAACCTGCCGGCCGGCTACCGGCTCACCCTCGACGTGCAGGCGCATGACTACGTCTCTCCCTCCGCCCTCGCACAGGCCCGGGAACACCCCGGCCCGCGGGCGGCGTTCACCGGCTCCGGCCCCTTCCTCCACAACGACCCGGCCGACAGGCCCGAGGAGATCTACGCCGGCACCGTCACCCTCCACACCGGACCGGAGTGCCCCTCCCACGTGATCCTCCCGGTCATCCCCGCCTGACCCGCGCAGACCGGCGCGGATCAGGCGACTTGGAAGGAACGCTTGGAGAGTCCGAACCGGTAGCCCTCGATCCGAGTCCGTACGGGTGCCTCGGCGTCGGTCGCGGCCCCGAGGGTGACGAACATCGGGGTGTAGTGCTCAACGGTGGGATGGGCGAAGTGCACTGCGGGGGCGAGAGCGCGGTAGTCGGCCAGGGTGTCGATGTCGCCTCGGGCGAGGGCGCCGGCCGCCCAGGCGTCGAACTCGGCCGACCAGGACGGCACGACGTTGTGCACGAACTGGTCCCGAGTGAGGAAGGGAACCCCGTGGGTCATATAACCCGACCCGATCACGAGCACGCCTTCCTCGCGCAGGGGCCGCAGGCGACGGCCGATGTCCATCAGCCGGGCCGGGTCGTGGGTGGGCGAGGACATCTGCAGGACCGGTACGTCGCCGTAGGGGTACATGGTCTTCAACGGCACCCAGGCGCCGTGGTCCAGGCCGCGGCTGGTGTGCTGGTGGACCGGTTCGCCGTCCGGCATCAGGGCCGCGACCCGGGCGGCCAGCGCGCCGGCGTCCGGCGTCTCGTAGGTCATCCGGAAGTACCGCTCGGCGAAGCCCCCGAAGTCGTAGACCAATGGCGTCCTCGGACCCGACGCCGACAGGGTGAGCGGAGCGGATTCCCAGTGGGCGCTGACGATCAGGATCGCCGTCGGCTTGGGCAGCGCCAGCGACCAGCCGATCAGCTCGCTCATCCATAGCGCGTCCTCGAACAGCGCCGGGGAGCCATGGCTGAGGTAGAGGGCGGGCATCGGGCCATCGGCCGGCGTCCAACGACGCTGATCGCGACTGGCGGGAGCCTCCTCGCTCATGAACCGGTGGTAGACGGCCGCGGAATCGGCAGCAGCATTCATTACGGGACCTCGATACGGGGTTCGGGGAGGTGGACTTCGGTGCCGAGGAGGCGTGGGCGAAGCGTTCACGGTGCGGGGGAAGCGGCGGGTCCGGCGGCGGGACGCAGGACGAAGTCGGAGGTGAGGGTGCGGTAGGGCCGGTCGAGGCCGCGGGCGTGGTGGTCGTCGTGACGGGTGGCCGCCTTGACCGCGCCGGCCGGGACGGGGCCTTCGATGGTGCTGGTGACCAGCGGGTCGCCGTCGAAGTAGATCTGGGTGGTCAGGGGCAGGCACCCGTCGGCGGAGACGATGGCGTGGATGTGCAGCGGGCGCAGGCCTTGCAGCCGGAGCGCCGGGTCAGCGTGGCCAGCGGGCGCCGCGAACCCCTGGAAGCGGTCGGGGTGGCGGCGCACGGCGGCGGCGATCGCGTCGTTCGTGGGCCCCTGCAGGGCGACCGCCTCCGCTGTGTCCAGGTTCTGCAGCCCCGGCGTGGTGAGTGAGGGACAGCACGGACACGTCGATCCCGGCGTCGTCCATCGCGGCTGTGCGTTCGCTGTCGAGGTCCAGCAGTGCCGGCGTGATCTCACTGGCGACGGCCCATTTCGTCATCGGCTCGGCGAGCCGGGGGTCGTGCCGCCTCCACGCGGCGATCACGTCGGCGGTGACGAAGTGCTCTTCGAGCCCGTAGAGCCGCATCAGGGCTCAGCTCCGGACGGACTTGAGCGCGCCGGCCCAGGACTCCAGCTGGCCGAACAGGACGGAAGCCTGGTCCTCGTAGACCGGGGAGGGCCTGAACACCGAGAAGTCCTCGAAGTCGGTGAGCAAGGAGAAGGAGAGCTGCTGGCGGACGTGGGCCAGTTGCAGCTCGCTCGAGATCGCCCGCAGGTGCTCGATCGCCCGCGTACCGCCGAGCGAGCCGTACGACACGAAGGCGGCGGCCTTGTTGTTCCACTCCGAGTAGAGGTAGTCGATGGCGTTCTTCAGCACCCCCGAGGTCGAGTGGTTGTACTCCGGGGTGACGAAGATGTACCCGTCGAACTCCTTGATCCGGGCGGACCAGGCCCTCGTGTGCTCGCCCTCGTAGGCGCCCCGGCTCGCCGGCACGGCCTCGTCCAGATGCGGCAGCGGGTGGTCGAGCAGGTCGACCAGCTCGTACTCGGCGTCGGCGCGCTCCTTGGCCCTGGTCAGCACCCAGTTCGCCACCGCTTCGCCGTTACGCCCGGGGCGGGTGCTGCCGAGGATGACGGCTATCTTCAGGCTGCTCATGGACGGTCCTTCCGATCGGGACGGAGCCTCGCTCGAATCCTCACTTGAATCTTCAAGTCCGAACGTAGTCGGCTTCACATGAAAGTTCAAGTGATGATGGACGGGTAGACTTCCCGCATGTCTGCCGCCGGAAAGTCCGAGGTGCGCGAGCCGCGCTGGCTCGACGGCGACCAGCTGGCGGCCTGGCGCGGGTTCATGAGACTCCTCCAACAGCTGCCGGCGGCGCTGGAATCGCAGCTCCAGCAGGACGCGAAGCTCAGCTTCATCGAGTACCACGTGCTGGCGCACCTGTCCGACCAGCCCGGGCGCCGCATGAGAATGAGCGAACTCGCGGTCCTGGCCAACACGGAGCTGTCCCGCCTGTCCCACATGGTCGGCCGGCTGGAGAAGCGCGGGTTCCTGCGCCGCGAGCCCGACCCGCACAACGGGCGCTATACGCAAGCCATCCTGACCGAAGCCGGCTACGCCTACCTGGCGGGCGCGGCACCAGGACATGTGGCCCGGGTGCGCGAGGTGTTCGTCGACGTCCTCACCCCGGACGAACTGCGGACGCTGCACCGGATCTCCGACAAGGTGCTCGCCCGCATCGAGGACCCGCAGGGTTGAACCACGGGCGGCTGCGCTCGCTCCGCTGCGGTACCGGTGGCCCCCTGCTCAGCCCCTCAGCTGCTCATCTGCTCAGCGGCGATACGCAGTCGTTGCGATATCTACGAACGAGCGGATCAACGGGTTGTCGTCGCCCTCGTTCCAGGCGGCCACCACCCGGCTCGGGGGCATGTCGGTCAGCGGCACCGCGACCAGTTGCGCGGGCAACCACGCGGGCAGCTCATGTCCGAGCGGGGCCAGCCCGACCGTGCCGTTCCACAGCACGGCCTGGAGGCATTCCTGGACGACGCGCACCATCGGCCCCTCGCGCGGCTCGCCGCCGTTCCAGTACGCCTGCCAGATCGGGTCGGTCCCGCGCGGGAACTGGAACCAGCGGCGGTCGGCCAGGTCTGCCAGCCGCAGCCGGTCGCGACCAGCGAGCGGATCGTCGCCGCGCAGGATCACGCCCACCGGATCGGTCCGCAGCTCACGCACCGTCAGGGCGGTCTCGTCGAAGGGCGCCCGAGTGAGCGCGACGTCGACCTCGCCGGCGCGCAGCCCGCAGGTCGGGTCGGTCAGATCCGTGTCGCGGACCCGGATCTCGATGCCGGGATGCCGGCGGCGATAGGCGGCGGCCAGCCTGCTCGCCCCCGCGTCGCCGCTGTCCCCCAGGACGCCGACCGTGAGCCCCGCGGCCCCGGCCGCCGCGGACACCCGCGCACGGAGCCGGTCCGCCCGGCCGAGGAGGGCCCTCGCCTCCTCGAGAAGCACCGCGCCCACCGGGGTGAGCGTGACGCCGACCGACGAGCGGACGAAGAGCAGGGCGCCGACCTCGGCCTCCAGCCGCTTGATCGCCCGGCTCAGCGGCGGCTGGCTGATATGCAGCCGGGTGGCGGCCCGGCCGAAGTGGAGTTCCTCGGCCACCGCCACGAAGTAGCGCAGGGTGCGCAATTCAGGCTCCACTCTGCAAGGATACCCACTGGGTATCGAACTCGCGGAAAGAGTCTTGGACACTCGCCGGCCCCTGGCGGTGCACTTGGGGCATGACCGACGAACCGAACCCCGATGAACCGAACAGCGACGCACCGCAGGCCGACCCCGCCGTATCGGTGGTCGGTCCCGACGGCGGCGAGTCGATCGTCCTGGGCAGCACCCGGATGCGCATCCTGGAAGACGGGACCCGTACCGGGCACCGCATCGGCATGGCCGAGTCCGTCCTGGCCCCGCACACCCCGGGACCGCCGCAGCACCGCCACGCCCGGCACGACGAGGGCTTCTACATCGTCTCCGGAACGGTGCGGTTCACCGTCGGGGAAGCGGACTACGACGCCACCCCCGGCACCCTCGTGATGGTTCCGCCCGGCGTCCCGCACACCTTCGCCAACCGGACCGACCGGCCCGCCGTGATGCTCAGTACCTTCACCCCGGACCTGTACGTCCAGTACTTCCGAGACCTGCGGGACGTGATGGCCGACGGCCGGCCGCCGACGCCTGAGCAGAGCCTCGCGGTGATGAGGCGCTACGCGACCGAGCCCGCGGGATCGCCGAAAGCAGCGGAGTCATGAGCCTCGCCTACGGGACCATCGCCGCACTGCTCGCCCTCTTCTACCTCTACGCGGGCGCGATGAAGGCGGTCCGCAGCCGAGACCGGCTCCGCCCGATGATGGCCTGGGTCGACCGGGTACCGCTGCCCGCCGTCAGAGCGCTGGGCGCGGTCGAGATGCTCGGCGCGGCCGGACTCGTCCTGCCGCCCCTGACCGGCATCGTCCCCCGCCTCGCCACGGCCGCGGCGATCGGGCTCCTGCTGCTGCAGGTCGGCGCGATCGCCGTGCACCTCACCGGCGCGGACCGCCGGATCGCACTCAACCTCGGGCTGCTGGCCGCTGCCGCCCTCCTCGTCTGGCCGGCCACCCCTTGGCCGTGAGCGGGCACCGCGCCCGGACCCGTCCGCGAGGGCGGGCAGAGCGGCTTCGGCCGCTTGGGCGTCCCGGCGGGAGGCGGACACGTAGGTGACCAGCAGCACGAGCAGCAGCGCCGAAGCGGCGCTGGTCGCGGCGGTCCCGAAGCCCAGTCCGCCGTTCGCGTGCGACCTGCTGAGATAGTCGGCGAAGGTGGCCCCGAGGGGGCGGGTGACGATATAGGCGGACCAGAACCCGGTGATCGCGTTCAGCCCGAGGTACCGCCAGGCGACCGCGGGGATCAGGATGAGGACGCCGAAGAGGACGCCCGAGGGCAGGTATCCCAGATGCAGCACCGCGGGCATGAAGTCGCCCAGCGCGGTGCCCAGGGCGAAGGTCGCGAAGACGGTCCCCCAGTAGTACCGCTCACGACGCCGGGTGGTGATGCTGTGGATCGACAGCGTTCCCTCGCTGCGCTGCCATCGCCACAGGACCAGCGCGAGCACGGCCGCCCACAGTGCGACCGTCCCGGTGTACGGGATCCCGAGCAGGACGTGCAGCGCGTCGGCGGCGCCGGTGCCGAATACCGCGATCGCCATGGCCAGAAACCAGTAGGCCGCGGCCACATAGCGGCGGGCGCGGAACTGGACGGCCAGGGCGGCGAGGATCAGGAGCACCTCGACCACCGCTCCGAGGGCCATGTCGACTCCGGTCAGCAGGTAGTCCGAGGTCACCTCGCCCATGAAGGTCGTGACGAGCTTGAGCACCCAGAACAGGGCGGTGATCTCCGGAACCTTGGCCGCGATCGGTGGATACGCGGTCCGCTCACGTACGGGCAGAGCCATTCGGCCTCCTTCGAAGTCGGGTCCCGGCCAGGATGCCGGGACCCGACTTACCAGGTACTTTCAGCGCTCTGTGGCCGCCTGCCCGTCAGATGTCTTCCAGGCGGCGCGAGTTCGTCCGCGGGCCGAGGGCCGCGACAGCGATCGCCAGGACCACCAGCAGTGCAGCGCAGGTGGCATAGAGCGCGGTGGCACCGAGCGCACCGAGGAGGCTGAGCGCCGCGAACGGCAGGACGGCGGAGACCAGGCGGGAGACGGCGTAGCCGTTGCCCAGGGCCGTGTTGCGCACGGCGGTCGGGAACAGTTCCGCCTCGTAGGCCCGGGACACCGTGGAGTGCAGCACACTGAACACCGACATCAGCCCGCCCGCGGCGAGGACCAGTGGCGTCGCCGTGGCCATCCCGAAGGCGCAGCCGGCCGCGGCCGTCAGCAGGGTGGAGAGGATGGTCAGGGTGCGGCGCTGGATGAGCTCGCTCAGCGGAAGGAGCAGCAGGGTGCCCAGCGGGTAGCCGAGGGCGGTCAGCGCCGTGTAGCCGAGGGAGTGGACCACACCGAACCCCTTGGCCATGAGCACGAGTGGGGCGATGGACGCGAATCCGTAGAACCCGATCGGGTCGAGCAGCTGCATGATGAAGAGGAGCAGGGTCCGGCGGATCAGCGGCGGGGACAGCAGACGCGGGATCTCGGGCCGCTCTGTGGGCTGCTCTGCGGACTGCCGTCCGCCGGGGTGGTCCCCCGAGCCCGGACGGGCCGCCGCCGCCTCGGCGCTCGCGGGCGCCGGCCGTTCTCCGGCCTGGATCGCGTACTGCTCCTCGATCCGCGCCACCCCGTCCAACGCCTCGGCGGTTCGGCCGCGTTCGGCGAGCCAGCGTGGGGACTCCGGGAGCCGGCGGCAGAGCCTCCAGACGAGAACCGCGCCCAACGCGTTCAGCAGCGTGATCCACCGCCAGCTGGACAGGCCCGCGAGGCTGTGCGGCAGGAGCGCGGCCAGGACGCCAGCGATCGGCACCGCCAGCATGCCGAGGGCGTAGCTGCGCACCATCAGCCGGCCGCGCCGGGCGGCCGGCATGAGTTCGGCCAGATAGGTGTCCACCAAGGTGAGTTCGGCCCCCAGGCCGGCCCCGACCAGGAGCCGTAGCACGATCAACGCCGTGGCGGACGGCGCCGCCGCGCAGGCCAGGGCCGGTACGGCGTAGCCGATCAGGTTGACCCGGAACATCCAGCGCCTGCCGAACCGGTCCGCGTAGCGGGACAGCAGCAGGGCGCCGAGCATCTCTCCGGCGAAGGGCGCGCCGATGATCAGCGACTTGTCCAGGGTGGTGGCCGTCCAGGGCGCCGGCAGCAGCGGCATCAGCACCGTGCCCAGCGCCACCTCGAAGAAGTTGAAGAAGGATGCCAGCCCGACCACCCCGATGACGCGGCGGTGCCAGCGCCCCACCGGAAGGGCGTCCAGTCGGAGGGACACCAGCCGCACCGCGGCGGACGGGATCGGCCCGGAACCCGGTGCGGGCAGGGCTGCGGAAGCTTCCTCGGTCACGCGAGCCACCTCGTGGCCTTCCTGTGCGGTTGCGGGTCGGTCGGGGCCCGGTCAGTGCCCGGTCGGGGCCGGGCCGAGGCCCGGTCAGTGCCAGGTCAGAGCCCGGTCAGTGCCGGACGCGGCGCAGCGCGAGCAGTGCGTCGACACTGAACTCGGCCGAGCGCGACCAGGCGACGAGTTCCTCCTCGTCCGCGCGGATCAGCTCGGCCTTGTCGAGGATGCCGGGCAAGGCCGCATCGGGGATGTGGAGGACCCCGTGCTCGTCGCCGTGGACGAGGTCGCCCGGCCGGACGGTGAGCCCCGCCACCGTGGCCTCGCCTCCCACCTCGATGAGGCGCATATGGGCGCGGGCCACACACAGCCCCCGGGCGTACACCGGATAGGGCAGGCCGCGCAGTTCGCCGATGTCGCGGACCCGGCCGTCGGTGACCACTCCGCCGACCCCCAGCGCCGCCAGCAGACTGCCGTTGACCTCGCCCAGGAACGCCCCGGCGCCCGGCGGCTCGTCGCAGTCCTGCAGGACCACGACCACCGGCCCCTCGCTCTCCGTGATCGCCCGGTGCAGCCGGGAGACCGGCACGCCGTCCTCCCCCGCCTCCCTGGCCGCCATCCGGGCCGTGACCACCCGGCCCACCATCGGGGGCGCCGCAGCCGCACCGGGCGCCGGGGCCGACGGGCCCCCGGGCCCGGTGATCCGGTGTATCGAGCCATCGGTGTGTCCGGTGCCGGGGTCGCGCAGGCGCAGGCTGTCCAGGGCGTTGCTGAGCGCCGGGGTGTCCCAGGCGGCCAGTGCCCCGATCCGGTCGGTGCTCACACTCGTCACGGTGACGTCTCCCTCCGATGGTTCCGATACTTCCGGTCCTTCCGGTCCCTCTGGTCCTTCCGGGCTCGGGGTCATGCGGGCCCCCGATCGATGTCGACCACCAGGTTGAGGTGGTCGTCGACGGTGACGGTGCAGTCCGGCCCGACGTTGCAGGCCGAGTCGCGCTCCTCGAAGACGGCCGGGCCGCGGAGCACCGTCCCCGGGGTGAGCGCATAGCGGTCGTAGACCTCCGCCCGGACCTCGCCATGCCCGGGGCAGTGGATGCTCCGCCAACGGCGTCGGGGCTCCGCGGCCGGCGGCCGGTGGGCGAGCCGCGGGGCCGCCCCGGGCAGCCGGGCGGACAGCCGCCAGTTGACGACCTCGGGCACCGCATCGCGCACGGTTCGGCCGAACGTCCGCCGGTAGACGTCGCCGAAGGCCTCGGCCGTGCGGTCGGCCCGATCGGTTCCCGCTCCCCACACCCCTGCGGACAGCGGCACCTCGATCTCGAAGCCCTGCCCCGCGTACCGCATGTCGGCCGACCTGGAGAAGACGATCCCGTGCCCGCACTCCGCCTCTTGGCCCTCGCGCCCCAGCAGCCTGCGGGCCCGAGCCTCCATCTCCGCGTACAGCGCGGCCACCCGCCCCCAGTCGGCCCGGTCCAGGGAGGTCGGATACCCCCGCACCTCGTCGACGGTCGGGGCGGCCACCAAGAATCCGAAGGCCGAGATCACTCCGGCGCCCATCGGCACGATGACCCGGTTCACTTTGAGCAGCCGCGCCAGCGCGTAGGCGTGCACCGGCCCGGCGCCGCCGAAGGCCATCAGGGCGTATCCGCGCGGGTCCTGACCCTTCTCCGCGAGGTGCATCCGGGTCGCCGCCGCCATGTTCTCGGCCACCAGTTCCTGGATGCCGAGCGCCGCCGTGTGGGAGTCGACGCCGAGGGCCTCCGCGAGTTCCCCCACGGCCCGCCGCACAGCGGGCAGCGAGAGTTCGAGCTCACCGCCGAGGAAGTAGTCCGGGTTCAGGTAGCCGAGGAGGAGGTCGGAGTCGGTGACGGTGGGCTGCCGGCCGCCTCGGCCGTAGGCCACCGGCCCAGGCACCGAACCGGCACTGCGCGGGCCGACCCGGAGCAGGCCGAGGTCGTCGACGGCGGCGATCGACCCGCCGCCCGAACCGATCTCGATCATGTCGACCACGGTCAGCTTGAGCGGGAGCCCGGACCCCGGCTTGAACCTGTCCAGCCGGCCGGCCTCGAACTCGCGCTTGACATCCGGGCGGCCGTCCTCGATCAGGCACATCTTGGCCGTGGTGCCGCCCATGTCGAAGGAGATCACCTTCGGCTCGCCGGCGGCGCGGGCCAGAAAGCCCGCGGCGATGGCGCCCGCGGCAGGACCGGATTCCAGCAGCCGGACCGGGAAGGCCTTCGCCTCGTCCACCGTGGTGACCCCGCCGCCGGAGAGGATGACGGAGAGCCGCCCGGTGAAGCCGATGCCGGCCAGTTCACCCTCCAGACCGTCGAGGTACGCGTACACGCCGGGCTGGACATAGGCGTTGGCGCAGGCGGTGCTGGTGCGCTGGTACTCCCGGATCTCCGGCGCGACCTCGCAGGACAGGGTGATGAGCAGCTCGGGGAACGCCTCCTGGACCAACTCCCGCGCCCGCAGCTCGTGCGCGGGGTCGGCGTAGGAGTGGAGGAAGGCGATGGCGAGCGACTCGATGCCGTGGTCCAGCACCAGCGCCCGGGCGGCCTTGACGACGGCCTCCTCGTCCAGGGGCGCGTGCTCGGTCCCGTCCGCGGTCATCCGCCCGCCCACGCCGTACCGCAGATGCCGGGGCACCAGCACGGGGGCGGGCCGCGCGTGGAGGTCCTCGACGTCGTAGCGGATCTCGCGGCCCATCTCCAGGGTGTCCCGGAACCCCTCGGTGGTGAGCAGTCCGACCCTGGCGCCGGTGCGCTCCAGCAGGGTGTTGGTGATCAACGTGGTCCCGTGTACGAGGGAGCCGACCCGGCCGATCGGGGTGCCGGTCTCCTCCAGGATGCGCCGCAGGCCCTCGATGACGGCCCGGCTCGGCTGCTCGGGGGTGGTGAGCCGCTTGCCCGTCCAGGTCAGCGCCCGGGTCTCGTCGTGGAGGACGAGGTCGGTGAACGTACCGCCGATGTCCACGCCGACCCTGGTCGGCTTGGCCGTCTCGGCCGTCTCCATCATGTCTTCCATCTCTCAGGCACCGGCCCTTACCCGCGTGACGGTCTCCGCCCCGTAGTCCTCGACGGCGGCGGAGCGGGACACGAGGCCGGCGCGGAGGTCGGCGGCGATGGCCGCCGGTTCGCGTCCTGCCGGGGGGCCGTATCCGCCGCCTCCGGCGAAGCGGATGACCATCGTGCCGCCGGGCGGCAGCACGGTGGCGGACTTGAGGGGGACGGCGGCGCTCCCCTCGCCTCCCGCGCCCGGGCGGATCTCGACGGCTGCCGGCAGACCCGGGCGTCCGCCCCGCATGCCCTGGGCGGGATGTTCTTCCCGATCCCCCAGCAGCACCGCGCGTACGGGCCAGGATGTCGGGTTGTGGACCTCGATGACCTGGCCCAGCCCTCCGCGCATGGTGCCCGCGCCCCCGGAGTCCGGGCGGTACTCCTTCCGTGTGAAGAGCAGCGGCGAGCCAGCCTCCAGCGCCTCGATGCCGCCACCGCCGGAGTTGGTGGGGAAGGCGGTCGCGGACAGGCCGTCCGCGTGCGCCGAGGCCCCCATTCCGGCGCTGGCGAACAGCACAAGCCCGAACTCCTCGCCGCGTTCGTCGCGGCCGGAGAGCTGGACGCGCAGAGCGGGCGCGCCCCCGCTGTCCGCGATCACCCGCTCCGGCAGCACTCCGGCGAGCGCCTGGTAGACGGCACAGCAGAGCAGATGGCCCGTCAGATGGCGGGCGAGTACGGGAGCGGGGAAGACCGGGTTGAGGATCGACCCCTCGGGAGCGGTCACCCGGACGCACCGGTACGAGCCGGAGTTGCTTCGGGTGAAGGGGTCCAGGACGATCTTCAGCGGATGGACGGTGTAGGCGGTGGTGTAGTTCAGCGTGGAGTTGACGGCATGTCGGACCTGCGGAGAGCTGCCGCCGTAGTCCACGGTGATCTCCTCGCCTCGGACGGTGACGGCGCACTCGATGCGCGTCGGCCGGCCCGGCACCCCGTCCGCCTCCACCCTCGACCGGTAGACGCCGTCGGGAACCGCCGCCACGGCCCGCCGCATGGCCACCTCGGCCCGCCGGTGGACGGCTCGCGACAGCGCCGACAGGTCGTCCTGCCCGGTGTCCCGGAGGAACTCGACGGTGCGCCGCCGGCAGACCTCGTTGGCCGCGATCTGCGCCTCCAGATCGCCCCACACCTGGCCGGCCAGCCGTACGTTGCCCAGCAGCAGCCGCACGACCTCCTCATTGCGGACGCCCGCGCGGAACAGGTGGAGCGGTGGGATCAGCAGGCCCTCGGCCATCAGATCGGTGGCGCCCATGGTGTGGCTGCCGCCGATGTCGGGCAGGTGGGCGGCGGTTCCGGTGAAGCCGACCAGCCGGTTCCGGTGGAAGACCGGAGACACCATCGCGACATCGGGCAGATGGCCGGTGGCCAGCCAGGGGTCGTTGGTGATCACCCGGTCCCCCTCCCGCCAGGTGTCGGCCGGGAAGCGTTCGAGCAGCCGCCGGGTGAGGGTGCCCATCAGTGCCGCGAACGCGGGGATGCCGGCGCGGCATTCGGCGATCGTCTCGCCGGAGGCGTTCATCACCACCACCGTGTAGTCGTTGGACTCCCGGATGATGGTGGAGAAGGCGGTGCGCAGAAGCGTGGTCGCGGCCTCGTCGGCGATCGCGGCGAGGCGGCTCCACCAGATCTCCAACCTGATGGGGTCCATCGCGCCGGTCTGTTCGGCCTGGTCGGTCTGTTCGGTCTGTTCCGTCGGTTCGGTCGGATCGGTCGTCATTGATCGTTCCCGTTCGTTCGCGGGCGGTGTGCCTCGGGGTGGGCCTCAGGCCCGTCCCACGGGCGGCACGGGCATTCCGGCGAGCGGCACATGGTGCTGGCCGGCGTGGATGTCCCGGTCGTGGAGGCTGCCCTGGGCCAGTCTGCGCGGGAAGGACACCTTCACCACCCGTAGCTCCGGGATGCGGAACACCCGGACCGACTCCCGCGGCACCCGGTAGAGCCCGGCGATCAGGTCCTCGTCGATCAGCCGGTCGGCGGCCCGGTAGGCCTCGGCGTCGGGCAAGAACGCCTCCACGGTCATCCAGAAGGGGCCGGCGTTCTTCGAGCGCACCTCCAGCGCCAGCTCGTCCAGCGTCGGCTTCGCCGTCTGCGTGGTCTCAGCGGCCCCAGTGGTCTCAGCCACGGCTCGGCTCCTCGATCTCGATTCGGAACAGTGCGGTCGGTGAGTCCGTCTCGACGACATGGTTGAGGACGAACTCGTACACGGCGCCGCGGTCCACATGGGCGGGCGAGGTGGCGAAGGCGAAACTCGGCAGGTAGCCCATCCCCGGCAGCGGGAGATGCAGCAGAAGCGGGTTGGCGAGCTGGGAGATCGCCGTGGCGGTCTCCTGGTCGAAGGCGTTGACCAGGAGCATCGCGCCGACTTCGGTGGGGGGCCCGGAGCTCGGTTCCAGGTCGCCGAGGACCGCGTTGTGGCCGTACAGCCGCAGATCCATGGCCCACGAGCCCGGGGCCGGCTCCAGCACGCTCTCGACCCGGTCGGCCAGGGTCTTCTCCAGGCACTGGGCCCACTCGTCGATGGAGGCCAGGATGCGGGGGTCGCGGATGCCGACGAAGGAGAGGGTCTGATAGCCGGCGACCGCCGCGCCCTCCAACTTGACCGTGTACTGGTTTGCGGGTTCGAAGCGCGAGCCCTCCACCCGTACGGCCCGGCCGTCGAGGGCGGTGTAGTGCGCGTCCGCCACCGCGATGGTCCCGGCGGGCTCCCGCATCAGGTAGGGGTCCGCGGTCTCGTACAGCATGTGCGCAGCCACCGAGGTCGGTGTGCAGGCCGTATCGGGGTCCAGCGGCTCGATGGTGAACCCGGTCGCGTCGATGCGCGCGAACACCCCGCCGGAGCGCGGATCGGTGGTGCACTGCCCACCGCACTCGACGATCTTCGCGGCGTGCCAGACGGGCCCCGGCGGCATGCCCTTCATCAGCGGGACCACCGCGGAGGCCGCGGTGTCGGTGGCCCGGCCGGCCAGCACCACCTGCGCACCTGCCCGCAGGGCCTGCTCGATGGGCTCGTGGCCCATCATCCCCACAATGCGGGCGCAGTCGGTGAGCGTCGCCGGATCCAGCGCACCACTGGGCGGCAGCGGGCGGATGCGGCCGGCCGCCAGCGCCGGCAGCAGTCGCTCCGCCCGCTGTTCACTGAAGATCTTCGCCACGGTCAGCCGCAGGCCGTCCTCGGCGCAGACCGACTCGACGAGGTCCGCTACCCACCGCACCCCGGAGTCGCTGCCGCTCGTCCCGCAGGAGCCGATGATCAGCGGGATACCGGCCTCCGCGGCCGCCGCCAACAGGATCCGCAGGTCCCTGCGGACAGCGCGCGCCGAGGTCTTGGCGGTCCCCGTGCCGAGGTAGTGGGGCCCGGAGTCGGTCGACCCCCCGTCGACGGCGATCACATCGGCGCCGAGCGCGATGCCGCGGGCGATGGTCTCGGGCGGGAATCCGGCGCCCAGCATCCCACTGGGCACCAGGACCCCGACTCCGGCGGCCGGATCTACTGTGTCGGCTGTGTCGGCTGTGTCGGGCATGAACTCTCCTAGCTCGTGCGCAACTCGGATTGGTGCGCGCGGCGCACCCTCCGGTTTCCCGCAGGCTATTCGCTATAGCAAAACTGGTCAAGGCATCTGGGCAGTGCTCTCTTCAGGCCGCGACTTCGGGGTCTGTTGGTCATGGACGGTCCAGATCGAACGGCCCGATGTAACATGCCATAGCGGATTGCATCCGATGCTCCCCAGACGCCGCCTTCCGCCCCACCGCACGCCCACCGAGGAGTCCGACCCCGATGACCGCACCGGATCTGACGCCGGCCCAGCGCTCGCGATCACTCGCCGAACAGGCCTACCGGACCATCCGGGAGGGCATCGCGACCGGCAAGTTCAAGCCCGGCCAGCGGGTCACCGAGCGGGATCTGGCGGCCCGGCTGGACGTGAGCCCGACCCCCGTCCGCGAGGCCCTCCGGCGGCTCGAGCAGGAGAGCCTGATCGAACGGGTCTCCATCCGCACGCTCCGGGTCGTCGACCACTCCCCCGAGACACTCCGCGAACTCATGCTGACCGGCGCGGCGCTCCGCGCGCTGGAGGCCAGGTTCGCCACCGAGAAGATCAGCGACGCGGCGCTGGACCGGATGGAAGCGCTGGTCGACCGGCTCGGCGACGAGCGCGACGACAGCACGGAGCAGCTCCGTATCGCCCGCGAGTTCGACGCCGAGATCGAACAGGCCGCCGACAACCGCACCCTTCGCAACCTCGTCCAGACCCTCGCGATCATCGGCACCGAGCGGCGGACCCGATCGGTGGAGACCATGCGGCAGCACCCGGACCTCGCCCGGCGCCGCCTGCAGGGCCACCGCGCCATCCTGGTGGCTCTCCGCAGTCGCGACCCCGATCTGGTCGAGGAGGTGTTCCGTCGGCACGCCACGGCAGGCGTCGACCTGGTCCTCGGCGAACTCGACTGATCCGGTTCGGCCGTAGCCGAGTCACGGACCCCGACGCGGCGCCCCGGGCCCGGCCCCGGGGGTCCCGCCGTCGACACCCGCGCGGGGCAGGACCACCACCACCCGGGCTCCGCCGGCGGGGCTGGTGGTGATCGCGATCCGACCGTGGTGGGCGATCGCGATCTCGCGAGCGATCGCCAGGCCCAGGCCGGTGGTTCCGCTGCCCCGCTCCCGGCTGCCCTCCAGGCGCACGAACCGGTCGAAGACCCGCTCCCGCTCGGCGACCGGGATCCCGGCGCCGTCGTCGTCGACCTCCACCCGGACGGTCCGCTCCAGAACCGCGGCGCCCACCGCCACGCGGTGCCGGGCGTGGCGCAGCGCGTTGTCGACGAGGTTGCGGAACAGCCGTTCCAGGTGATCGCCGTTCCCCGGCACGACCGCCTCCGCCGGGACGTCCACCCGGACCTCGCACCGCGCGGCCGGAGCGCCGGCCAGGATTTCGTCGATCACCTCGGCCAGGCTCACCGGGTGCCGCCGCTCGGCGAGCAGCCGCTCGTCGGCCTTCGCCAGCAGCAGCAGATCCCGGATCAGCTCCTCCAGCCGGGCCGACTGCCGTACCGCGCTGCCCGCCAGGTCCGGCCACGGGGCCCGCTCCGGATGGGCCAGCCCGACCTCCAGCGTGGTGCGGACCGCGGCCAGCGGGCTGCGCAGCTCGTGCGAGGCGTCGGCGACGAAGCGGCGCTGCCGGCGGGCCGATTCGTCCAGGCGGGCGAGCATTCCGTTCATGGTCTGGGCGAGGTGCCCGACCTCGTCGGCGGTCCCGGGCTCCGGCACCCGCTGGGAGAGGTCCGCCGAGGTGATGTCGGTGACCGCCTGCCGGATCTCCTCGACCGGCCGCAGGGCGCGCCCGACCACCAGCCACACCGTCCCGGCCGCCAGCGCGAGGATCAGCGGCAGCCCGATCAGCAGGTAGTGGGCGAACTCCTCGTCGACCTCGTGCAGGAGGCCGGTCGGAGTGCCGGCGACGATGGTGACCTTCCGGCCGCCCACGACGGTCCGCTCCGCCACCACCCGCACATCGCGGGGGATCGCGCGGTCGGCCGCCGGCTGCCGGACCGGGACCTCCGCACCCGGGGGCAGAACGTAGACGGCGGGCAGGCCGGTCAGCGTACGGGTGGCGGCGAGCACCTCGCCGTCCGCGCCGAGCACCTGGGCCTCGGCGTTGGGATCGAGACTCGACTGCGGCAGCGGGCCGGACCAGGTGCCGTTCCCCGCGCCCGCGGCCTGCGCGATCTGGACCGCGTAGGTGCGCAGTTCGCCGTCGAGCGTCCGCTTCACCCCGGTCATCTGCAGCTGGTACAGCAGCAGGACCCCGAGGACCACGGCCGCCGTCAGGGCCAGGCTCGCCAGCACGGTGACCCGGGTACGCAGGGTGCGCGGGCGCCGGCCGAAGCGGGGGCGGAGGCGGGGGCGGAGGCGACCGCGAGGGCGAGTCGGCGCCTCGGATCGGCGCGGTTCGACGGCGGTCACGGGGCTGCCTCCCCGGAATCCTCGATCAGGTAGCCGGCGCCCCGGACGGTGGCGATGACAGACGGCCCACCGGCTCGGTCGATCTTGCGGCGGAGCCGGTGGATGCTCACCTCGACCACCGTGTATCCCCCCTCGTAGGCCGGATCCCAGCAGTGGTCGAGCAGCTCGGCCTTGGACACCACCCGCCCCTTGCGGCGCATCAGATACTCCAGGACGGCGATCTCACGGCTGGTCAGGTCCAGTACCGCGCCCTCCCGGAGGACGGTGCGGGCAGCAGGATCCAGGCGCAGCCCGCCGGCCGTCAGCGCGGCCGGCCGCTCCCCCAGTCCGCGCCGGGTGAGCGCCCGGAGGTGGGCGAGGAGGACCGGGTAGGAGAACGGCTTCGTCAGATAGTCGTCGGCGCCGACGTCCAGCCCCTCGGCGTGGTCGAGGTCCTCGTCCATCGCGGTCAGCATCAGGATCGGCGTCCAGACCAGCTGTTCACGCAGCCGCCGGCACACCTGGTAGCCGTCGAGGCCGGGCAGCATCACGTCCAGAACGATCACGTCGTACTCGAGCTCCCTCGCCTTCCAGAAGCCCTCCGCTCCGTCCCGGGCCACGTCCACGACGTAACCCTCGGCTTCCAGGCCCCAGGTCAGCGCGGCGACCATGGCCTCTTCGTCCTCCACCACCAACACGCGCATGACTCAAGCATCCTCTATTTGCTATGGCATCCGCTGCCGTCCTCGATGGTAGCGGCCCCCGGCTTACGGCCGGCTTTCACCCGCGGCCGAAAGCGCGGCGTAAGGAACCGACCCGCAGGCTGCGGTCCTGAGGCGGAAAGTCGTCGATCAAGGGGTAGAGCCATGCGATGCGGAGAATCCGAGGCACCGCCGACAGCCGGAGGCCGCAGCCGCCCCGACCGTCTCCGGAGCGGGCACGCCCATTCGGGGGTCGCCGGAAACGCCCGGTTGACGGCCGTCGGCGGACTGGCACTCCTCCTGCTCTTCGGCGCCCAACTGGTCACCGTGGTGCTCGGGGTCACGCAGGTGCTCACCGCGCATGTGGTGATCGGCCTCCTCCTCACCCCGGTCGTGGCCCTGAAGATGGGCAGCACCGGCTGGCGCGCCGTCAAGTACTACCGGGGGGACCGCGCCTACCGGGAACGCGGCGCACCGCGGATGTACTACCGGATCCTCGGCCCGGTGCTCACCGCCCTGACGGCACTGCTGCTCATCAGCGGCCTGCTGGCCTTCCTCGGCCCGCCCGCCGTGGCGGGGGCGGCACTGCTGACGCACAAGGCGTCCTTCTACCTCTGGCTGGCCGCGCTGCTGCTCCATGTGGTGCCGCACTATCTGGAGGCCGTACGGCTGGCGGCCGCGGACCTGCTGGCCAGGCGGGGAAGCCGCGTCCTGGGAACCTCCGCCCGGCGCTATGCGCTGCTCTCGGTCCTGGCGGCCGGAGCCGTGCTCGCCCTGCTCCTCTCGGGGCACGCAGCCGAGTACGTCAGGAGCTGAGCTCCGGAGCCGTGGGCGCCGAGCCGTGGACGACCGAGGCACCGGGCGAGCAACGCTGACGCCACATACCTCTCGGACCAGTTGTGGTCTAGGGGGTGTTCCGGCGCAGGTCGCCCTGGTCGTCGAGGTCGTTCAGCACTGCGGGCAGGCCCTTGGTGAGCATCTTGGCGCGGACGGCCCCGAGGAACCTGGCCATGAAGTAGCCGCCGGCCCCGGTGAAGCCGGTGTGGTCGTAGGTGAAGCGCGTTCCGCTCCCGTGCGCCGCGAGTCGGTAGGCGACCTCGGTCACCTCGCCACCGCTTTCGTCCTGCCACGAGTAGCGCAGCAGTGCGGGCTCGGATACCTCCAACACCTCGCACAGCACGACGCCGCTCCAGCCGGGCTTGGGTTTCGCGATGAACTTGAAGGTGGTTCCGACCGTGGTGGCGAAGCCCTCCGGCCGGGCGCCGGCACCGGTGGCGGTCCACAGCGGGATCAGCTCCGGATCGGTGACCGCTCGCCAGACCTTCTGCGGGGGATGCGGATAGTCGCGGACGATGTGGATGGCGCTCATGGAAGGCTCCCTTCGCCTGCGCAGGCATCGAGGCCTGCCCGGATTTTCTGCGACTGTAAATTTATAGTAGCAGAAATTATCGGCGAGCTGTCCTATGCTTCGGTGATGACCATCCGCACCGTGGATTGGACGGCCCTGCGGCCGCGCGACGAGGAACCCGCCGCCGAAGGGCTGCGGGAGCGCAAGAAGCGGCTCCTTCGGCGCCGGCTGTCCGACACGGCCACCGAGATGTTCATGGAACGGGGCTTCGACGCCGTACGGGTCGCCGAGATCGCGGAGGCCTGCGGGGTGTCGGAGAAGACGGTGTTCAACTACTTCCCGACCAAGGAGTCGCTCATCCTCGATCTGGGCGAGGCCACGGTGGACTCCCTGCGCACCACCCTGGCCGACCCGGACCTGTCCCCCGTCGACGCCGCGTTGAGGATCCTCTCCAGCGAGCTGGACAACCTCACGTCATGGCTGAGCTCTCAGAACGACCCTGCCGAGGCCAAGGCCATGCTGCTGCGCTTCGGCAGGCTGATCCGATCCACCCCGTCCCTACGGGCGTATCACCACGACACGGCCGACAGGCAAGTCGCCGCAGCCGCCGAAGTCCTGGCCCAGCGCACCGGGTTGAGCCCGGACGACCCGGAAGTGCAGATCGCCGCGACCTCCCTGCTCGCACTATGGCCCATCCAGTTCCGGGCGCTGAGCAAGCATGTGAACCTCACCCGGACCTTCGAGGAGCTGCGCGACGCGGTCAGGGCCGACGTCCGACGTGCCGCCCGACTCATCGACGTCGGACTCAACTCACTGCCCACCCGGCCGAAGCAGCCCGAGCGGCCCGAGCAACCCGAGCAAACGGAGCAGGCAGAGCAGCAGCAGCCGCCCGGCCCCGGAGCGCGCTAAGCGCCGATCCCCCTAGCTCGCGGCAGGGCGTCGGCGGAACCCCTCACCCGGGCCCGTCGCCGGCGGCCGCCAGCAGGGGCACCACCACGTCGCTGATGGGGGTCGGGATGCCGTGGGCCCGGCCGCGTCGTGCGACGACTCCGTTGCGGATGTCCCATTCGAGCGGCCGGCCGGCCTCCCGGTCGGCGAGGATGGAGGTGCCCATGTCGGCCGGGTAGGCGCGGAAGTCGTCCAGGATCTCCTGCGGCACCTCGTCGCCCAGCTCCGCTCCTTCGGCTCGGGCGACCGCGAGGCACTCCCGCAGGTAGGCCTGGGACAACCGGCCGATGTCGGCGCGGCCGAACATCCCGGCTCGACGGCCGCTGAGGACCATCAACCCGGCCACCGCGTTCCGCAGCAGCTTCCGCCACGCCAAGGTCGCGAAGTCCGCGGCCAACTCGACCGAGCACCGGGTGTCGCGCAGCGCCCCGTGCACCACCTGGGCCGCGGGCACGTCGGGCAGCGTCAGTCGGGCCTTCTCGCGCAGCCACACGGAGCCTCCGGGCTGCACCTGCGCCGGGAACCACACGACGGAGGGCAGCACGGGGCAGCCGGGGACGTGGGGCGCGACGGTCGCCTCCTGTTCGACGCCGTTCTGCAGCACGCAGACGACGGTCCCCGGGTGGCACAACGCCGTCAACCAGAGTGCCGCCGCGTCCAGTTGGGTGGACTTGACGGCGAGGAAGACGAGGTCGACCGCCCCTTCTCCGATCCGGCCCGGATCGGTCCGCACCGGTCCCGGCACCACGACCAGGCCGTCGGCATCGCGCAACTCCAGGCGCTCGCGAGGCGTGCGGCCGCACAGCAACGGGGTGCGGCCGGCCTCATGCAGCGCCGCCGCGACGGTGGTGCCGATCGCCCCCGGGCCCACGACTGCGACGGTGGGGTTCATGGACGTCGTCATCCCCTCTCTATCCCCTCTCCGGACAAGTCGGTCTGCAGGCGAAGGACACGTTACTCTGTTACTCATGACTCGCGGCAGAGGTAACGCCGTTTCGCACGGTGACGACGGTGACGGCCCGCTCACGAGGTGGCTCGGGACCATCCAGGCTCGCAGCGGCGGCCTCGCGGCGAGCGAGGCGAAGGTGGTGCAGCTCCTCCTTTCGGATCCCCTGTTCGTCGGCACCAGCACCACCGCCCAGGTAGCCGCACGCGCCGGGGTGTCCGCCCCGAGCGTGGTCCGCGCCGCCCGGGCGATCGGGTTCAACGGCTTCACCGAGCTCAAGCTCGAGATCGCCCGGGCCCGGGGGACCACCGAGTTCTTCGCTCCCTCCGAAGTACTCACCGAGAACGCTCCGACGGCCGCAGTGCTCGAGACGTCCGTGCGCACCGGGATCGACGCACTGGCCGCACTCGGCGGCGCCCTGGACCTCGCCGCCCTGGACGAGGCGGTGAGTACGGTGCAGAGCGCGGATCAGGTGCTCCTCGTCGGCGCGGGGACGTCCGCATCGGTCGCCGCCGACGCCGTGTTCCGCCTCCGCGCCCTGGGCGCCAGAGCTTCCGCGATCCCGGACCACGAGTCGGCGATGATCGCGATGCGGCTCCTGGGACCGCGCGATGTGGTCATCGCCGTCAGCTCGACCGGACGCACCTCGTCGACGCTCGGTGTCGCCGACGCCGCCTCCTCGGCCGGCGCGACGCTGATCGCGATCACCAATCAGTACGACACGCCGCTCGCGGTCCTCGCCGACATCGCCCTCGTCGTCGGTGGCGCGCCGTTGCCGACGCAGATGGCCGCAGCGGGAAGCCGGCTCGCCCACCTCGTCGTCATCGACGCGCTGGCGGCCGCCCTCGCCCTCCGGGACCCGGAACGCAGCCGCCGGGCCGAGCAGGCCGGCATCGACCTCCCCGACATCTCCTGATGCCGCCGCACACGATCGCCCTCGTCCTCGTCGCCGCGGGCGCCCACGCGGTCTGGAACACGGCGTCGAAGTACAAAGGGGGCGACACCGTCGTCTTCGTGTGGGCCTACACATGCGCGGCGACACTGCTGTGCCTCCCGGTCGGCATCCTCCCCGTGGTGACCGGCACCCAGCCGATCGGCTGGCGGCTCGCGGCCGCCTCGGCCGTCTCAGCCGTGCTGCACATCGTGTACTCCCTGACCTTGCAGACCGGCTACGACCGCTTCGACCTCGGCGTCGTCTACCCCGTCGCCCGCGGGACCGGGCCGGTGGTGACGATGCTGTGCGCGGTCCTCCTCCCCGGAGAACGGCCGACCGGGACGGCCGTCCTCGGCGCCCTGGTCGTGGTCGCCGGCATCGTCGTCGTCGCCGGCAACCCCTTCCGAAACGGTCAGCGCCGCCCCCTTCGCGGCGTGCTCTGGGGCGCCGCGACCGGCGCCACCATCGCCGCGTACACCCTCTGGGACAGCCACTCGGTCACCTCACTGCGCCTGGCCCCGGCGACCTACTTCACCGGCACATACCTGCTGCAGAGCCTGATGCTGACCCCGCGGGCTCTGCATCGGCGGGATCACGTCCGGAGCGTCACGCGGACGAACGCGGGGCCGATCCTGACCATCGCCGTGTTCTCCCCGCTGGCCTACGTCCTCGTCCTCACCGCCATGCAGACGGCATCCGTCGCCCTCGTCGCGCCTCTGCGCGAGTCGTCCATCGTCGTCGGATCCCTCCTCGCCTGGTGGCTCTTCGACGAAGCCCACCTGGCGCGCCGCATCGTGGGCGCCGCGATCGTCCTCGCCGGCATAGCCGCGATCAGCCTCTGACTCGTCCGGCGGGCCCGGGCCGCGCCATGCGGCCCACCCGCGTCCCCAGCCGGTAGCAGACGACCGGCGGCTCCTCCACTCCGCGAAGAGCCCGGCTCAGCCGTCCGAGCGCGGATTCACCCGATGAGTCAGGCCGCCCTGCTCCGGGGTGCGGAGTCGACCGCACCCCCCTTAGCTGGCGAGCGTATGGGGAGTCCCCCGTGGCGCCGAGGCCCTCCCGGATGCCCGTCCCCGCTTTCCCTCGCAAAGGAGCACTTGGACATGCCGTACTGCACCACGCGTGACGGGGTCGAGATCTTCTACAAGGACTGGGGCCAGGGCCGCCCGGTCGTCTTCATCCACGGCTGGCCGCTCAACGGCGACGCCTGGCAGGACCAACTCAAGGCGGTCGCCGACGCCGGCTACCGCGGCATCGCCCACGACCGCCGCGGCCACGGCCGGTCCACCCCGGTCTACGACGGCTACGACTGGGACACCTTCGCCGACGACCTTAACGACCTGATCACCGGCCTCGACCTGCGCGAGGTCACCCTCGTCGCGCACTCCATGGGCGGCGGCGAACTCTCCCGGTACATCGGCCGGCACGGGACCGAGCGGATCCGCTCCGCCGTGCTCCTCTCCGCCATCCCGCCGCTGATGCTCCAGGGCCCGAACAACCCCGAGGGGGTGCCGCAGAGCGTCTTCGACGACATCAAGGCGGGGATCCTCAAGGAGCGCTCGCAGTTCTGGAAGGACACCTCGGTCGGCTTCTTCAGCGCCAACCGGGACGGCAGCAAGGTCACCGAGGGCAACAAGGACGCCTTCTGGTACATGGCCATGCAGGAGACCATCCAGGGCGGCGTCGCCTGCGTGGACGCCTTCGCGGCCACCGACTTCACCGAGGACCTCAAGAAGTTCGACGTCCCGACGCTGATCGTGCACGGCGACGACGACCAGGTGGTGCCGATCGACGCGACCGGCCGCAAGTCCGCCCAGATCATCCCCGACGCCACCCTCAAGGTCTACGAGGGCGGCTCGCACGGCATCGCCCTGGTGCCGGGCGACAAGGAGAAGTTCAACAAGGACCTGCTGGAGTTCCTCTCCCGGTGACGCTCGCGTAGCGACCGCTTCGACGGCGGCCGGGGGGTGGAGAACCGTCTCCACCCCCCGCCCCCGCATCCCCACCCGGTACCGGCCCGGGGGCCGATGGCAGGCTTCGGCGTCCCGGCGAGGGTGGGGGCATGACAGCGAACATCGTGATCATGCAGTTGGCGATCCTGGCCGTGGTCCTGGAGTCGGACCTGGGCCGCCGCAAGATCGGCTGGTTCCGGGTGGGGCGGCCGGTCCTCGGCGTCGTCCTGATCGTGCCGTTCTTCTTCACCTCGCTGCCCACCGGCGGCGACGACCTCCTCCTCCAGGGCGCCGGCGCGGTGGCCGGGGCGGCCCTCGGTCTGTTCTCGGTCTGCCCGCTGCTGGTGGCCGTCGACTACCAGCCGGACTGGCGACGCCGCTGGCCGCGCACCTCGGCCGGCGCCGGCAGGCCTGCGGCTGTCAGCCGCTCGGGGGCCGGTTACGCGGCGGTATGGATCCTGGTGACCGGTGCCCGGCTCGGCTTCGCCTACGGCGCCCAGCACGTCTTCCCGGTGGGCCTGGGCCTGTTCCTGACCAGTCACCATCTGAGCGGCACCGCTCTGACGAACGGATTCATCTTCCTTTCCGTGGCCATGAGCCTCTTCCGCAGTCTGGGGCTGTGGGTGCGCGGCCGGGCGCGTCTGGCGCAGGCCGGGCCGGCCGTTGGCGCGGTGCAGCGCGCGGCAGGGGTGGCACGGTGATCCTGGTAACGCTGCTCGGCCTGATCGCCCGCGCCATTCGCGCCGGCCGCGCCGGCCGCCCCGACCGCGCAGCTCGCGCCGACCGCGCGCCTCGCGCCGGCCGCGCGTCGAGGTTGCCCGCTTCGGGTCGGCCGTCCTGGGATAATCGGCGCCGATGAGCATCAGCACACGGTTCAGCCCGGCGGCGGACCACCCCGGCATCGGCCTCAGCGGCATGATCCCCGACCCGCGGGCGCGCGCCGCCGCCATGCTCCTGGGCCTGGGCGTCTCGCTCTGGGTCAACGTCGCCGCGCTGCCCGCCGACCCCGGACTGGCGGCACCCGTCGCTCTGGCCGTCGCCACGCTGGCCTGGCTCGCCCTGATCGCCGGGGCCCGAGGGGCGGGCGCGGCCGCGGTCGTCGCGGCGATGTGCGCGGCCGGGGCGGTGGTCGCCGTCACCGACACCAACGGGCTGATCTTCACCGGGGTCGCGGCGAGCACCGCCGCCGTCGCATTCGAACCCGTCGCCGCCCTGGTGCTGGCCACCGCAGGGCCCGTCGCCTACTGCCTCGCCGCCGTCCCCCACGGGCCCTTTCCCGGGCGCCTCCTGGCCACCGCCGCCGTCGCCCTCGCCGGACTGGTAGCCGGTGCCAGCCGACGCGAGATCGACCAGCGGGCCCGGCACAGCACACTGGTCGCCACCGAACGTCGCCGCACCGCCCTCGCCCGGGCCGAGGCGGAGCTCGCCGACGAGCGGAACCGCCTCGGCCGCGAACTCCACGACGTACTCGCCCACACCCTCGGCGCCCTGTCGATCCAGCTCACCGCGATCGACACCCTCGCACGCACCGACGCACCACGCGAGAAGCTCCTCACCCAGATCGAGCTCGGCCACGAACTGGTCGGCACGGGCCTGGACGAGGCCCGCCAGGCGGTCCGGGCCCTGCGCGGCGAGGACCGGCCACTGACCGCACGGCTTGAGCGGCTCTGCGCACTCCATCAGGCAGAACTCAGCCTGGACGGCGACCGGCGGGATCTCGACGCCGACTCCGCCCTCGCGCTCTACCGCCTCGTCCAGGAAGGACTGACCAACGCCGCCAGGCACGCGCCGGGCGCGCCGACGGGGGTGCGCATCCACTTCGGTGCCGGGGACGTGACCGCAACGGTCGACAACGCCCGGCCCTCCCGGGGGCCGAGTCCGCTATCGAGCCCGAGCCCGAGCCCGGTTCCGGACCCGCCCGAGACGCCGGGTGCGAGCGGAGGCGGGTACGGGCTCCAGGGCATGCGGGAACGCATCGAGCAGGCGGGCGGCGAACTCCGGGCCGGGCCGGGGCTCGACGGCGGCTGGCAGATCACCGCGCGCATCCCTTACCGAGGCGACAGGCTGGCCGCCCACCGCGGCGAGGGGAGCAACGGGCGCAACGCGAGCGACGGGAGCGACGGATGAGCCGCACACCGATCTCGGTGATCATCGCCGACGACCACCGCGTGGTCCGCGAGGGCCTGGCCACCATCCTCAGCGCGGTCGACACCGTGGAGGTCGCCGGGCTCGCCGCGGACGGCGCGCAGGCCGTCGGCCTCGCCGTGGAGCATGGGGCGGACGTGGTCCTGATGGACCTTCACATGCCAGGCACCGACGGCGTCGAGGCCACCCGCCGGCTGAAGGAGGAGCGTCCGGCCACCGCCGTCGTGGTGCTCACCACCTACACCGACGACGACTCCATCCTCGCCGCGCTCGAGGCCGGCGCCACCGGATACCTGACCAAGAACGCCTCGGCCGCGGACATCCGCCGCGCCATCGAGGCCGCCGTCTCCGGCCACACCATGCTCGACCCGCTCGCCGCCGCCCGCCTGATCCACGCCGGCCGCCGCAACGATCCGGGCCGTTCCGGGAAGGACGCCCACCTCCCCGACGGCCTCACCGAACGCGAGGCCCAGGTACTCGGCCTGATCGCGCAGGGCCTGTCCAACGCCGAGATCGCCGCCAGGCTCTACCTGAGCCGCTCCACCGTGAAGACCCACATCAACCAGATCTTCGCCAAAACCGGCAGCCGCGACCGCCCGCAGGCCATCGTCTACGCCCACCGGCACGGGATCCCCGCCGAGGAGGACCCGCCCGGCCACGACCGGTGAGTCGGTGGCGACGACGGGCGGTCCCGGCCTCCGTCGGCCGGCGACCCGATCGGTGGGGAGCAGGTCGCCGGCCGGCGGGTCTCGATCGCGGTCGAGTGCGCAGTCCGTACGCGGTCGGTACGCGGTCGGCACGCGGTCAGTACGCGAGTTCCCCGATGCCGCCGTCCACCCGCAGGACGGTGCCGGCCGTGTAGGCGGATTCGTCGGAGGCGAGGTAGACGGCCGCCTTGGCCAGTTCGGTGGGCGTGCCGATGCGGTGGAGGGGGACGGTCCGTCGCAGTTCCTCGTAGACGGCGGCCTGCCGTTCCGGGCCGAGCGGGGCGAAGACGTCCGTACGGGTCGGGCCCGGGCTCAGCCCGTTGACCCGCACGCCCCGGTCCTTGAGCTCGTAGGTCAGCCCCCGGGAGAAGGACAGCAGCCCCGCCTTCGCCGCTCCGTAGACGGCCGCGTTCTGATGCCCCACGAAGGCCGAGACCGAGCCGACGAGGATGACCGAGGCCTGCTGCGAGAACAGTCCCAGCAGCGCCTTGACCAGGAAGAACGGGGCCTTGAGGTTGGTGGCGACCAGCCGGTCGAAGGCCTCCTCGGTCCATTCCTCGATGGGGAGATGGGTGACGTCGGCGGCATTGGTCATCAGGACGTCCAGCCGCGGCCACTCCTTCTCCAGTCGCGCCGCCAGTGCGGCCTGTGCGGGCACGTCGGCGGCATCGCTGACGAGGGTCAGCACCTGGCCGCCGAGACGGCGGGCGGCCTCCTCCAGCCGCTCCGGCGAGCGCCCGGTGATGGCCACGGTGGCTCCCTCGGAGAGGAACTCGCGGGCGGTCTGGAAACCGATCCCGCTCGTCCCCCCAGTGATCAGTGCGTGCTTTCCTGCAAGGCGTCCCATCGGACTCGCCCTCCTCTTTCCTCGTGTTCTCCGGCCCTGATCTCAGATCGCGGTCCGGCCCCCGTCCGCGGCCACCACCGCACCGGTCATATAGCTCGCCGCATCGCCGGCGAGGAAGGCGATCACCCGGGCCACCTCTCCCGGGTCGCCGGCCCGCTTGAGCGCCGTCGTCAGGCCCATGCCGCCGACGTCCGGGCCCATGGCCGCAACCACCTTGGCCGTGGTCATCGGGCCGGGCGCCACCGCGTTGACCCGCACCCCCGCCGCGGCGAACTCGGCCGCCCAGGTCCGGGTCAGGGACTCCACGGCGGCCTTGGTCGCGCCGTACACGGCCATCGCCGGCATCCCCAGTGCGGCGGCGGTCGAGCTGACGTTGACGATGCTGCCGCCACCGTTCGCGGCCATCCTCGGCGCCAGCCGACCAGTGAGGACGAACGGCGCGCGCACATTGACCGCGAAGGCCGCTTCGTAGTCGTCCGTGCCCTGGTCGGCCGTCGCACTGAACGGAACCACGCCCGCGTTGTTGACCAGGATGTCCACCGTGCCGGCCTCCTCGGCCAGGTGCTCCACCGCCCGCACCTCGGCCAGGTCGGCGGCGACGAAGCGCACGCCGCCCGCCGGGCCCGCCGCCTCGGCCGCGCTCCGCACGTCCTCCACGACCCCGGCGCCGCGGTGCGGGTCGGTGCCGGTGAGGATCACCTCGGCGCCGCCGGCGGCGAGCAGCCTGGCCGTCGCATGCCCCAGCCCGCCCTTCGCGCCCGACCCGGTGACCAGCGCGGTCTTCCCCTTGAAGTCCATAGCGTTCTGCCTCTCCTCCGCAGGCGCACTGTCGTGCGCCCGGGCCTGCCCGCCACTTCTGTGCGAGCGTTCAAGAAGTACCTCGGTCGTCACCGTACGGTCTTTTGTGCGGGCAGTCAAAAAGTCGTACCGTGGCGCCATGGCACGTACCGGGCGCCCCCGCGAATTCGACAAGGCACAGGCCCTGGAGCGCGCGCTCCTCCTCTTCTGGTCCCGGGGCTACGGCGCGACCTCCGTCCAGGACCTGGTCGAGTCGCTGCACCTGGAACGGGGCAGCCTCTACGGCGCCTTCGGCGACAAACGGGCCTTCTACCTGGCCGCGGTCCGGCTGTACTGGGAGACCTACGAGAGCCGGCTCGTGGCCGCGCTGGAGACCGGGCCGGTGCTCCCGGCGCTCCGCGAGGTGCTCGCCACCCCGACCCGGGCCGAGGAGCACGCCTCCGACCTGGGCATTCCGCAGGGGTGCATGATCGGGAACACCACCGCGGAGCTCGTCCCGCAGGACGCCGACGCCGCCGAGGTCGTCGCCCACGCCCACGCCCGCTTCACGGAGATCATCGCCGATGCCCTTCGGCGTGCGCAGGAGAGCGGCGAGGTCACCACGACCGCCACCCCCGAGGCCCAGGCCCAACTGCTCCTCTTCACCGTCCAGGGCCTCTCCCTGGTCTCCCGGGCGGGCCTCGACACGACCGCCGCGCTGGCCGCCATCGACGCCCTCCTCACCGGGCTGCGCGCCTGAGCTGCGACCGGCCGACCACGGCGGCGGCCGGCTGACGACCCCGGCGTCCCCTCACCGGCAGGCGAAGTGAAGGCGGAGCACCAGACCGGTTTCCGAGGCTCGCGTCTCGACCAGGTCGCACAACTGGTGGATGAGCCAGAGCCCACGGCTCGCGCACACACTGCCGGGCTGCGGACGCCGCCGTCCGGCGAGGGGACCGGCCGGCCGGCTGGTGTCCCGGGTCTCGGCGATCACGGCGTCGGGGGTGGCCCACAGTCGGAGGGTGCCATGGCCCCCCGGCTGGATCAGGGAGTTGGCGGCGGCCTCGTTCACAGCCAGCAGCACGTCCTCCCGTCGCCGCCCGGAGAGGACGGTGCCGCGCAGGAACGCCTCGGTCAGGCCGCGGACCTGCCCCAGGTCGCCCGAACGATAGGCCAGGGTGAGGAGATCGGCCGAGGACGGTACCGGCTCCGGTTCCGGGAGCGGCAGATCGCAGTCGGCACACACCCGCGCGGGCAGGGCGTACTCCGCGCACGGTTCCAGCCGACCACCGCTCCGAAGGGTCGGGTGAGTGCGGCGGGCGTCGGCCAGTACCGCAGCCGGCAGGCCCTGGGCGTCGTAGGGACACAGGATGGTCGCGGAGCGCCCGGCGAAGGCGAGGTTGATCAGCGCCTCGTGTTTGGTGGCCTCCAGCAGCTCGGCCGAGGTGCGCTCGCGCCAGATCGGCTCTCCGACGATGCGGGCCGGTCCCTCGGGGCGGCGGTCGGCGAAGTCCTGGAGCGCGGCGAGGATGCGGCCCGGATTGCGGCCCACCCGGGTCATGTCATGCCACTCGACCTCGTCGGCCAGCTCACCCAGGTCCGCGCGCAGCACCTCGCCGTTGCCCGGCGGCACGGCCACCATCACCGGCTCGTCGGCCAGTACGGCTTCCCGGACGAAGCCGCCCACCTCCGCGAGGTAGTCCTCCGTGGTCGAGTAGAAGACGCCGGGGTGGACGAACTCGGGTTCCGTCGTCCTCGAGGTGGCGGGGGCGCTCACGGCCTCTCTCCTTCGGTCACCGGTCACGCGGCCCGGGGGCAGGGGGCCGCCTCTACACAGCGCCCCACGCGCGCGGACGGCCATCGCCGGCGGAGCGGAACGGAGTCATCCGACGCCCGCGCGGGGCGTCGGCCCTCCCCCGCTCCGATACCCGTTCGAGCTGAATCGCCGTCACCACGCGTCACGGAGCCACTCTTCGCCGCCTCCCCCGGAAACGGCCTCCCCATGCGCCTGAGGACCCATCCGATGTCTCTCCCCCACCACAAGGCGGGCGAGAAGCCGCCTGGGCGTCCGGGGCAGGTCGCATGGCATCATGCGTCCATGAGCGGCGATCCGGAGGTGAGTGCCCTGGCGATCAACGTCACGATCCCGGAGGCGCTCCGCTGGACGGACACCCGGCGCGGTGAAGAGTTCGCGCTGACCACACTCAACGTCAGGCTGCTCCCGGACGGCCGCCTCGCCGCGAAGGCCTACGGTCGGCCCGTGGGCGGTGGACGGGGCGCGTACGTCTCGTTCCCCGTTCCCGACCGGCCCGAACTGGCCGCCCTGGTCGCCGAGGCCGCCGGCCGCGCCGGGGCGCTGTGGTCCGCCCACCGCGGCCTCGGCTGAGCCCGGCCGGGCGGCGGGCGGGCACCCGCGGGTGACCACCCCCGTGGAGCGGACGGGCCGTCAGCGGCCGAAGCGGTCCGGGTCCGCCCTGGACCAGTCCTCGGCCCAGCCGGACGGCATTCCGTCCTCGTCCGCCTTCAGGAGTTGACCGGGCGTCAGCCAGGGGTGGAGCTCCTCGTAGGTGCGCACGGTGTGGGGGTCCACCCGGTGAAGGAGCATGTGCGGCCGCAGCTCGGCGGGCTCGCTCACCCCCATCGAGGCCATGATCTGGAGGGCGCTCTTGACCGTCGCCTCCTGGAAGCGCCGGACGCGCTCGGACTTGTCGGCGACGTCCAGCGCCGCGGCCCGGCGCGGGTCCTGGGTGGCCACGCCCACCGGGCAGCGGTTGGTGTGGCATGACTGCGCCTGGATGCACCCCACCGCGAACATCATCGCGCGGGCGGCGTTGGTGTAGTCCGCGCCCATCAGCAGCCGCTTGACCAGGTCGCTGCCGGTGGCCACCTTGCCGCTGGCCCCGACCCGGATCCGGTCCCGCAGGCCGGTGCCCACCAGCGCGTTGTGGACCGTCATCAGGCCCTCGGTGAGCGGCAGCCCGAGGTTGTCGGCGAACTCCAGGGGCGCGGCGCCGGTGCCGCCCTCGGCGCCGTCCACGATGACGAAGTCCGGGGTCACGTCTTCCGCGAGCATCGCCTTGCACACCGCCAGGAACTCGCGCCGCGAGCCCACGCACAGCTTGAAGCCGACCGGCTTGCCGCCGGCCAGTTCGCGCATCCGGGCCAGGAACCGCACCAGCTCGCGCGGGTTCGAGTAGACGCGGTGGTACGGGGGCGAGACGACCGTCTGCCCCTGCGGCACGCCGCGCACCCGCGCGATCTCTTCGTTGACCTTGGTCCCGGGCAGCACCCCGCCGATACCCGGCTTCGCGCCCTGACTGATCTTCAGGGACACGCACTTGACCTGGTCGTGGGCGGCCTTGCGGGCGAACTCCTCGGCGTCGAAACCGCCGTCCGGCGTGCGGCAGCCGAAGTACCCGGTGCCGATCTCCCACACCAGGTCTCCACCGGGACGCAGGTGGTACTCGGACAGGCCCCCCTCGCCGGTGTCGTGCGCGAAGCCGCCGCGGGCCGCCCCGGTGTTCAGCGCCAGGACGGCGTTGCCCGAGAGCGAGCCGAAGCTCATCGCCGAGACGTTCAGCAGCGCCATGTCGTAGGGGCGGGTGCAGTCCGGGCCGCCGATCCGCACCCGCGGCGGGTCCTCGGGCACCGGGCGGGGCGCCATCGAGGGCACCAGGTACTCGCTGCCCGGCTGCACCAGGTCCCGCTCGGTGCCGAACGGCTCCTCGGCGTCGGTCCCCTTGGCCCGCTCGTAGACGATGCTGCGGGTGTCGCGGTCGAACGGGCGGCCGTCGTAGTTCCGCTCGATGAAGTACTGCTGAAGTTCCGGCCGGATCGCCTCCAGCAGGAACCGCAGGTGCCCGAGTACGGGGTAGTTCCGCAGCACCGAGTGCCGCCGCTGGGCCACGTCCCAGCACACGAGGAGCAGGAGCAGCAGCGCGGGCCCGGCGCCGAACCACCACCACGGGGACACCAGCACCGCGCACACGATCCCCGCCGCCGCGAGCACCGCCGTCAGCGTGATCATCGACAATCTCAACACGAGACGATTCTGACCGGAGATCCCGCATCCATGCCTGGCGAACCGGCCGGAATTCGCCGCGCATACGTGCAGACGTTCGGGGCAGCAGACCGCCGAGGAGGTTATGACGACATGGGACCTTTGCTTCTGGTACTCCTGCTGGCTCTGATTCTGGGGGGAGTGGGATTCGCCGTTCATCTTCTGTGGTGGGTGGCCCTGATCGTGCTGGTGGTCTGGGTCGTGGGCTTTTTCGCCCGCGGCTCCGGCGGCGGACGATGGTACAGGTGGTAGCCGGGCAGAAAGCACAGGAAGAACGAGAGTGAAATGCCTCCGCGGAGGCCGGGGAATTTCCCGGCCTCCGCGGAGGCATTTGCGTTTCCGGCCGCGCTCGCCCAAGCCGTGGAGCGCCCGGCCGGCGGGTCACTCCCGCGTGAGCCAGCGGTCGAACCAGGCGCGGGTGCGGTGGAGGGCGTCCAGTTGGTGGGCGCGTTCACGCAGGCCGTGCCCCTCGCGGGGATAGACCACGAGTTCGTGCTCGGCGCCGTGGTGGCGCAGGGCGCGGTGGAGGTGGAGGGCCTGGCTGAGGGGGACGTTGGTGTCCTCCTCGCCGTGGAGGATCAGCAGCGGAGTGCGGAAGTGGGAGGCATAGGAGATGGGGCTGTGGTGGTCGTGGAGGTGGGGGCCGGGGCCGTTCCAGCCGGTGCTCCCGCCCAGGGCCGCGTCGAGCAGGCCCCACTCGCCGGTGCCGGCCTGCATCCCCCAGTCGCTGATGCCGGCGCCCATGATCGCGGCCCGGAAGCGGTCGGTGCGGCAGGCCGCCCAGGCGGCCAGGAACCCGCCGTGGCTCCAGCCGGAGATGCCGAGCCGCGCGGGGTCGGCGATGCCCTGCCCGATCAGCAGGTCGATCCCGGTGAGGATGTCGCTCCACTCCTCCCCGCCCACGGCGCCGGCCGCCGCGGCGGCGAAGGCTTGGCCGTGTCCGCAGCCGCCACGGGGGTTGGGCAGGAAGACGGCGTAGCCGGCACTGGCCAGCCACTGGCCGCAGTCGACCACGGTGAGCGCGAAGTCGTCGGCGGAGCGGTAGTAGGGGCCGCCGTGCGCCAGGGTGATCAGCGGGAAGGGGCCCTGGTCGCGGGTGCGATCGACCGGGAGGATGAGCAGGCCGTCCAGGGAGAGGCCGTCGCGGGCTCGGTAGGCGAGGCGCTCCTGGGTGCCCCAGGGGATGGCGCGCAGATGGGGGTTGACGTCGCTGAGACGGCGCCAGGGCCCCTCGACCGGACCGACGTGGACGTTCTTCGGCTCCCGCGCGCTGCCGGCCAGCACCGCCAGCGTCCTGCCGCAGGAGGTCGCGGACAACGCGGCGAGGCTGCCGGGGGCGCGGGAGAGCCGCTGGAAGCGCAGCGTGCCCGGATCGAGCCGGTGGACGGCGGTGTCCAGGCCGTCGGCGAACAGGGCCAGCGGCGGGCCGTCGGCGACCCCCACCAGCTCGGTGGGGGTCGCGGCCATGCCCGCGGTCAGATTGCAGGGAGCGGAGGCGGGGACGGGGGCGGAAGCGGGCGCGGCGCCGTCGGGCGGCGGAACGGTGTCGAGGACGGCGAGGGCGCCGATCAGGTGTCCTGGGGTCACCGCCAGATGGGCCAGATGCCACTGCCCCTCGTGCCGCCACCAGGTGGGGTTCTGGGCCTCCACGCCGACGGGGCCCAGGTCCTCCACGGCCCCGGTGCCGGGGGTGAGCAGGTGGAGGCGGGCGTTCAGCACACCCGGGTCCACCTCGGGGGTGGACCAGCTCAGCACGGCCAGCGGGCCGCCGTCCGGGCGCTGGGCCACCTCGACCACGTGGCGCTCCCCCAGGCCCTCGACGGTCCGGATCCGGCCGGTGGGCAGGTCGAGGAGACGGAGCCGGGTGGGAGGGAGATGACGGCCCCACACCCTCGCGTCCTCCCCCGCCGCCGCTCGGCGCTCCTCCTCGGCGGTGGGCTCGTCGGCGGCCAGCAGTGCGAGGGTGCGGCCGTCGGTCAGGGGGTGGTGGCCGGCGATGCCGCCGCGCCACCGGGTGAGGGTCTGCACCGGGAGAGGGGCGGCGTCACCGTCCAGTGGGAGGCGCTGGAGCTGGGGCCCTCCCGACTCCTGGGTCTCACAGGTGAAGTAGAGGGAGGCCGAGTCCTGCGCCCACTTCGGGGCGGCGGCGTGGGCGGTGACGTCGGTCAGCCGGCGCGGGTCTGTGCTGCCGTCCGCAGCCGCCAGCCACAGGGCCGCGCGCGGGCCCTCCTTGCTCTCGCTGTTCCCCGCGACCAGGTAGGCGACCAGACGCCCGTCCGGCGAGAGCACCGGCTCCGCCGGCACCGCCAGGTCCGCCACCACTTCCGCCGTCAGCACACCGAGAGGGCCCGAAGGAGCCGGTTCGACGGTCGGCCCGGGAGGCCTGGGTTCGGGCCCGGAATCGGAATCGGAATCGGCTGCGGATGGGGGCATGCAGGCGGCCCTTTCGCTGTCACTCGTCGATACGGCATCGGCATCCTCCCCCACCGACACCCGCCTGTCAGCCCGATTTCCCGCGGCCACGCCGACCGATACGCCCGGCTAGACCGACGGATTCCGCGACGTCCGGTTGGCGTTGATCTCCTCGTGGTGCGCCATGGCCCACTTGGCGAGGGAGATCACCAGCGGTAGCAGAGTCCGCCCCAGACCGCTCAGCTCGTACTCCACCCGGGGCGGTACCTCCTGATAAGCGCTACGGACGACCAGGCCGTCCTCGACCAGATGCTTGAGCGTCAGCGTGAGCATCCGCTGCGAGATGCCCTCCACCGCCTCCCGCAGCTCACCGAACCGCAGGGGCCCCTCGCGGAGGGTGCCGATCACCAGAAGGCTCCACTTGTCGCCGACCCGGTCGAGCACCTCCCGGACCGCGCCGCCCTGGGGTATCCGCGCCGTCGCCTTACCTGTGACGTGCGTCACGCCGTTGCCGCCTTCCTGGATACATACATCGCTGTGCCTTTTGTCGCCGCCCTCGCGCTCATCCACGCTATGGCCACGGACGGACGTCAGGATTGGGGATTCCGGTGAGCATCATCCTTTGGATCGGGCAGGGGCTGCTCGCATTCGTCTATCTCGTCGCGGGCGGACTCAAGGTGGTCCGGCCGCGCGAGCGGCTCGCGGCATCGGGTCGGCTCGATTGGATGAAGGACCACTCGGACGCGGCCGTGAAGGCGGTCGGCGCGGTCGAGCTCCTCGGCGCGGCCGGCCTGATCCTGCCGGGGGCGACCGGCATCGCCCGCGTCCTGACGCCGATCGCGGCGGTCGGCCTGGTCGTCGTGCAGCTCGGGGCCCTCCGGGTCCACCTGGCCCGGGGCGAGCGGCAGCCTGTGCCCGCCAACGTGTTCCTCCTCCTGCTCGCGGCCTTCGTCGCCGTCGGCCGCTGGGGATGAGCAGGATCAGGGCTGGTCGTCCACCAGAGCGACGGCACGTGGCTCGGGGACTCCCAGCATCAGCAGGCTGGTGATCGTCGCCGCCCGCGCGCCGAGGGCCACGTCCGGCAGGTCGCTGTCCGCGATCGCGAACACCGCGCCGTAGGCGAGCTGGCTCAGCAGGCCCGGCGGCAGGTGACTGGCGAACACGCCGCTCTCCTGGCCCCGTCGCACGAGGTCGGCGAGGAGTTCGTCGAGCGGCCCGAGGAGGCCGTGGATCGCCTCGCCGTACTCCCCACGGCGCAGCGCCAGCAGCACCCGGTACCGGTGCGTCACGGGCCAGAGGCGGGCGACGAATTCGGCCCATGTCTCGTCCGCTCGGGCCTCGGCGGCGTCGACCTCGGTGAGCACGGCCGTCATCTCGGCGACGGCCCGTTCCGTGAGCCGCAGCACCAGGTCGAGGCGCGAGGGGAAGTGGCCGTAGACGGTGCGACGGACGACGCCCGCCGCGGAGGCGATGTCGCCCATACCGGCGTCGGGGTTCTCTCCCAGCACGTCGAGGGCCACGTCGAGGATGCGGTCGCGCGTCTCGTTCATGGAGCGCGCGCGGGAGGAGTCGGTGGGCACCGGATCATTGTTGCACACCACTGTGCAGTGAAGTACATTGCACATGGGTGTGCAACAGAGGCTCGGTTGCACTGCGCTTCAAGCTCAGGAGAAGAAGACAATGACCGCACCGACATCGCCGGCCGAGGCCGCCGTCCGCCCGTTCACCGTCTCGATCCCGGAGGCGGAGATCGAGGACCTGAGGCGGCGACTGGCCGGGACACGGTGGCCGGATCCGGAAACGGTGGGCGACTGGTCTCAGGGCGTTCGGATGGAGAACGCCAAAGCACTGGTCGAGCACTGGCAGCACCGCTACGACTGGCCGCGCCTCGAGTCCGCGCTCAATCGCCTCCCGCAGTTCCTGACCGAGATCGATGGGCTGGACATCCACTTCCTCCACGTCAGGTCCAGGAATCCGCACGCGATGCCGCTGCTCCTCACCCATGGATGGCCGGGCTCGATCGTCGACTTTCTGAAGCTGATCGGCCCACTGACCGATCCGGTCGCCTTCGGAGGAGACGCCGCCGATTCGTTCGACGTGGTCATCCCGTCCCTCCCCGGATTCGGGTTCTCCCAGAAGCCCGCGGAGCCCGGATGGAATGTCGCGCGCATCGCGAAGGCCTGGGCGCAGCTGATGGAGCGGCTCGGCTATACGCGTTGGGCCGCGCAGGGCGGCGACTGGGGCGCCGTGGTCACCACCGCTCTGGGGGCCCTGCGACCGGAGGGACTGCTCGGCATCCATCTGAACACCCAGTACGCCTTTCCGGCACGGACGCCCGACACCCTCTCGCCCGAAGAGCGGTACGCCGTGGAGACCCTCGCCCTCTACACCGGCGATCTCGGCGGGTCGAACCACCTTCAGGGCACGAAGCCGGAGACCGTCGGATTCGCCCTGGCGGACTCCCCCGCCGGACAAGCGGCATGGATCTACGAGAAGTTCCAGTCCAAGACCGACAACCAAGGGCTCGCCGAAGATGCCCTCAGCAGGGACGACATCCTCGACGCGGTATCCCTCTACTGGTTCACCAACAGCGCGGCGTCCTCCGCCCGCATCTACTGGGAGAACAGGTCGGCCACCTTCGCCGGCCCCAAGCTGGCACTCCCCGTCGCGGTCACCGTCTTCCCCAAGGACATCCCGCGCCTGCCGCGCAACTGGATCGAGGACGCCTACAGCGATCTCATCCACTACGGCGAGGCCGAGCGGGGCGGCCACTTCGCCGCCCTGGAACAGCCGGAGATCCTGGTCCGCGAAATCCGCACCGGCCTGCGCACTCTTCGATCCTGACGCCGAAGCGGGAGTAACCGAGGACGACGACCCACACCTGTGCCCACCTCCCCTCCCGCCGGGCACTGCCTGCTTCAGCGGACGGCGCGGCGACGGGCGGCGGGGACCGGGGCGGCCAGGTCGCGGGGCCAGGCCAGCGCGAGCTCCGCTCCTACGGCGAGGGTGCTCCACCGGTCGGCCAGCGCCCGCAAGGTCTCGGCGGCCGCCGCCACGGCGGCAGGGGCGTAGGGGAAGGGACCCTCCTCCACGATCCCCCAGCCCTCGCGCGCCCGCTGGAACAGGGAGTGGGCCGCTGGGTCCTCCACGGCCTCGTGGACCACGCCGCTGAGTACCTCGGCGAGGGCGATCGAGCGGGCATGCGCCTTGATCACCCGGGAGCTGCGGGCTGCCGCGTCATGCCGCGGCACACCGGCCAGTACCCGCATCGAGGAGAAGACGGCGCCGGCCGCGACGCAGCCGAAGACGCCGGCGCACAGCCGCAGCTCGCGCTCCACGGCGGCGTGGGCCAGGTCGTGCGGCACCCGGTGCTTGCGGGAGTAGGAGCGCATCTCCAGGACCACGCCGTCGTCGCGCAGAACGCGGGTGCGGCAACGGCCGTCACCGGCCGGCGAGAAGAGCAGTTGCACGCCTCCATCCTCCCTCCGTGGCGCTCGCGGGGGCCACGGCATTTTCGATCTGAAGGCGTTCAGCGGCGCCCGGTTGGGCGAGGATGCCGGCGGATTCCGGGCCGGCCGCCCGGCGGATACCGGTGGCTACTCGCTTGCGTGGGGAGTCGCTAGGCTGGGTTCAGGTCGGGGTCTGACGTCCGGCGCGGAGTGCGACGAAGGTGGCGCGGGTGGTGGATGCCACGGTGCGGGAGCTTCTGGAGAGCCTGCCTTCGCTGACCTCCGGGCAGGAGAGCCGGGCGTGGCAGAAGGCTTGCGCGCGTGCCCTGGGCCTGGGCGGGCTGGCGATCTCCCTCGGTAAGGAGCTGGTCTGGTTCACCGATTCCACCAGTGCCGGCCTGGAGGATCTGCAGTTCGTCCTCGGCGAGGGGCCCGGCCGGCATCTGCGGACCGGCGCAGTGGTGCGCGAGGTGCCTGACGTGAGCCGGGTTCTGGCCCGGCAGTGGCCCCAGTTCCCGGTGGAGGCGGAGGAGTTGGGGATCGCTGCCATGTTCGTGTGGCCTATCCGTATCGGTGCGGTCCAGATGGGCACGATGACCGGCTATCGGCGGACCGTGGGCCCGTTGACCGCGCAGCAGGCGGCGCAGGGCTGGTTGGTCGCGGACGCGTTGGCTCAGCATGTGCTCAGCCACTGGCCGACCTCTCCCGGCGGCGGCAATGGGCCCGGCAGCGCGGGCGTGGTGGATCTCCACCGGGCCGAGGTGCACCAGGCCACCGGAATCCTCAGCGAGCGGCTGGGGATTCCACTGGGCGAGGCCCTCTCCCGGCTGCGCGCCGAGGCGTACTCGGGTGGGCGGTCGCTTGTCGAGGTCGCCCATGCCGTCATCGTGCGGGAGCTGCCGCAGGACGACGCCGGGTGAGTCGGCCCCCGCATCAGGCTCTGCCTCTGCCCCTGCCTCTGCTCCTGCATCGAGGAGGACCCCTATGAGCAGACAGGAACACATCGCCCGCACGTTCGTGGAGCTGGCCGACACGCTGATCGAGGACTTCGACGTGATCGATTTCCTCCACCAGATGACCATCCGCTGCCAGGAGCTGCTGGAGGTCACCCAGGCCGCGGTCTTCCTGACGCACCTCGACTCCCATCTCTACAGCCCGGCGCCGTGCGACCCCACGCCTGCTCTCCAATACCTCCTGGACTCCGCCTGCGATCAGGGCCCGGCCCTGGAGGCCTACTTCGGTGCCCGGACCGTCGCCTCAACGGGTCCGGCCGACGCGGCTGAGCGCTGGCCGCAGTTCTCCTCTCAACTCGAACGCTGCGGGTACAGCCAGGCCACCGCCATTCCGATGCGATTGCGCAGGGAGAGGCTCGGTTCTCTCCTCCTGCTGTCCACCGAAGGGCATCCGCTGGGGCCGGACGATCTGATCCTGGCCCAGGCGCTCGCCGACGTCGCCACCATCGGACTGATCCAGGCCCGCACCATCCGGGATCAGCACACCGTCCAGGAACAGCTGCACACCGCCCTGCAAGAGCGCATCATCCTCGAACAGGCGAAGGGCGTCCTCGCCGCCCGCAGCAACACCACCCTCAGCAGCGCCTTCGGTGCCATCCGCAGCCATGCCGGCAGTCATCGGCTCCGGCTCAGCGAAGTCGCCCACGACATCATCAACACCGACCTCACCCCCGAGTTCCTGCCCACCCGCCCTCCAGACACCAGGCCAGACGCCGGCTGACCTCCCGTCACCAGGTGCCCGGCCCGCGTCGAGCGGGTGATCAGCGGATCGGACGGTAGGTCGCGATGATCACGCCGCTGCTGGTCGGCTCGGCGCTGACCAGCTCCAGCTTCTTCAGGGTGGCGTCGTCGGCGAACAGCTTCTTGCGGTTCTCGCCGGCCACCACCGGGTGGATCAGCAGGACCAGTTCGTCCAGCAGGTCCTGCTCCAGCAGCGAACGCACCAGGGTGGGGCTGCCCGCGACGGTGATGTCCTTCCCCTCTCCCGCCTTGAGCTCTTCGAGCGCGGCCGCCAGGTCACCGCGGATCAGCGTGCTGTTCGCCCAGTCGTCCACGCTGTCCAGCGTGGAGGAGACGACGTACTTGGGCGAGTCGTTGATCCACTTGGCGAAGCCGGCGTCCTCGCCGTCGGTCACCGTGGGCCAGTACCCGGCCCACTCGGTGAAGGTCACCCGGCCGAGCAGGATCGTGTCGGCGCTCTCCAGCGTCTTCCCCAGTGCCGCGCCCATCTCCTCGTCGAAGGCGAACTGCCACTCGTTCGGCGACTGGGCGACACCGTCGAGCGAGACGAACAGACCCGAAACGACCTTGCGCATGATTCCTCCGTGATGGGTTCGGGGCCGTCTGCCCGGTCGGTCCCGACCGGACAGCGCTCCAGCCGGACAGCGCTCCGGCCTGGGCGGGCCGACCCCGTCGGCTACGTCAGGAAGACTATGCGGACATCGGGGAGGAGGGCTTGTACAGAAGCGACAGCGGCTCCGCCCCGTTCGGAGCAGTCAGCTGGGTGGCGGTCCGGCCGATGAACCGGGTCAGGGACCGCGCCAGGTGCGGCTGGTCGAAGTAGCCCAACCGGTGGACGACGTCCTGTGCCGGCGTGCCCTCCTGGATGAGGACCGCCGCCTCGCGGGCGCGGTCGATCTGCCGGATGGCTCCCCGGGTGAGTCCCGTCGCCGCGACGAAACGCCGCTGGAGGGTCCGCTCGGAGACGTCGGGGGCCGCGCCGCCGAGCACCGCCGGCACGATCGGGTCGCAGTCCACGATGCCCTCGCGGACCATGCGCCGTACGAACGCCTCCGCGTTGTCGTAGTCCGGCACGTGCCAGGCGGAGCCCTTCAGCCATACGGAGTGCCGGGTCACGTCGGGGATCTCCGCGCTGCCGCCCACCAGCCGGCCGATCGGCACGTGGGGCATCGAGGTGCCGAGAGCGAAGCTGATTCCGAAGAACGTGGCGTCCTCGGGTACGGGAGCCGGGCAGGCTCTGGGCTCCGGGCCCAGCACGGCGGCCTGCACCCGGCCCTCGCGCTGCCAGAAGACGAGTTCCCAGTGCGAGGCCGCGACCGACGTCATCCGGCCGACCTCGACGCTGCGGCTGCGCCACACCCTCTCGACGTACGGCGAGTCCGACGGCCGGCTCTCGATGTCCAGACCCAACCGGATCACCCCGATCTCCGCCCCCTGAGCTGCCCAGTGTGCCACGGGGGGCGGACGGTCGGGGTGTCGCAGGCTCAGGTCAGCGAGACGCGGGCGAAGTCCAGCAGCTCCTGGCGGGTCATCTCCCGGCGGTCCTCCTCCCCCTCCCGCGTCAGGACGAAGGTGTCCTCCCAGCCGGCCCGCCACACCTGTCCGCGGAAGTTCTCGTACTCGACGTAGCTGTCGGGTGCGGACTCCAGCAGGGCCAGTTCGCGCAGCAGCGTGTCGGCCTTGGCCAGGGCGCGCTTCTTGGAGCGGCTGCGGGACTGGGTGATGGTGTTGCGGTAGCTCATCCTGACGAACGGGCAGGGCTCCCGGTCCAGGTTGGTCACGTCCAGGCCCTGCGGGTGGGCGACCTGGAAGGCCACCTCCTTCTCGGACTCGTCGCCGGAGAACTCGTAGTGCCAGGCGGGGAAGACCGCGTAGGTCGCCTCGTGGAGGCCCGGTTCCTCCTCCTTGAAGTAGGGGTGCGCGCCCGGCGCGATCACCGCCGCCGTGTCGAACTCCCGTCCCACCGCCGAGAACTCGGGCAGCGGGACGAGAGCCCGGGAGTCCTCGGCCACCTCCGCGAAGCGCTCCCGGGCGAACGACAGCAGGGCGCGGACCAAGGCCTCGTCGAACGAGTCCAGGGCGTTGACCAGCACGACGTGCTCGCGGTCGGCGGTCAGCGCGCCCGCGAGGTGGAAGCGCGGGTTGGGTGACCACTGCCAGGCCTCGGCCAGCCCGGGGAACTCCCGGGCGTCGGGCATGTCGGCCAAGGCCGCGGCTGGTTCCATCAGGGCTCTCCCGGTCGTCCTAGGTGCAGCTGTAGTTGGCACCGACGTCCTGGCGGTAGGTGGCCTGCATCTTCCCGCCGCCGCTGGAGTTCAGCGACCTGGTCATCGGCTCCATCTTGCTGGCGTTGTTGAAGAACTTGTTGCGTGTGGTGCGGTCCGAGTTGTACCCGACGCTGTTCCAGTGGTCGACCACGGCGTGGGTGTGCTCGTAGGTGAGCTCGCCCTGGGGGATCTTCGTGCCGGTCTTGTCGAACCAGTTCAGGCTGTTGCGGTAGGTCGAGTCATCGATCTTGTTGTAGTCGACCTTGTTGTTGAGCCCTTCGGTGGTCCACTTCCTCGCCATCTCCTCATGGGTCCCCTTCCAGTATCCGGAGGGGTACTCGCTGCTCCGGTCGTGCCGGGGCGGCGTGCCGCCGGCCGGCGCGGCGGCGGGCGGGTTGAAGTTGAGGACGCCGGTGCCGGGGAGCCCGCCGTTGAGCGGCTGCCAGGTGGGCGAGAGACCGAGCGGGTCGCAGGCCTGCAGGGGGTTGTCGACGTAGCCGTGGGCGTCGGGGGCCGGTTCCAGGCCCAGCGGGTCGGGGGTGAGGTAGCGGCCCGCGGCCGGGTCGTAGTAGCGGTAGACGTTGTAGTGGAGGCGGGACTCGGAGTCGTAGTACTGGCCGGGGAAGCGCAGCGGGGTGTCGGTGGCGTGCCGGCCCGTGTCGACCGGCACTCCCCACAGGGTGCTGTGCTGCTCCCACGCCGTGGAGCCGTCCTCGGTGAGGAGGCGCGTGGGGGTGCCGACCAGGTCGGTGACGATGGCGAAGAACTGGCGGTCGACGTCGTCCTCGCCGCCGGCGCCGGCGCCGGGGGTCGCCCCCGCCCGCACCACCTGCTCGTTCTGCGCGACCGGGTGGAGGCCCCGGTGGTCCCAGCTGAGGGTGTAGGGGCCGGGCAGTCCTGGGGCCTGGGAGGTCTGCTCGGCCAGCGACATCCCGTCCCAGGTGAAGTCGGTCCGCTCCAGGCCGCGCTCCTCCCCCGGGCCTTCCTCCAGCCGCTGCTTGGAGATCCGCCGGCCCAGCGGGTCGTAGCGGTAGCACCAGTGGGCGCCCTGCGGGGTGCGGAGCTCGATGAGGCGGTCCTCGGCGTCCCAGGTGTAGCTCCAGGTCCGCTGCTTGCCGGAGAGGGTGCGCTCGCGGCGGGCGACGACCCGCCCCTGGGCGTCGCGCTCATAGCTGATCCGCCCGGCCGAGCGCAGCAGCGACCCGTCGTAGTCGCGCGGGCCCTGGGCCGACGAGCCGCGGGTGCCGGACCAGGAGGCGTCCAGGAGATGCCCGGCGGGGTCGTAGGAGTACGCCTCCGTCCAGTCCGGGCCGGGGCCCTGGACGGAGGTGACCCGGCCGAGGCGGTCGGCGTGGAAGGCGGTGGTGGCGGCGGGCCGTTCGGGGGTTCGGTCGACGATCGAGGCGAGGTGGCCGTCCGGGCCGTAGGAGTAGGTGCGCTCCAGCCGGGCGGCGGGGCCGGTGGCGGTCTCCTGCCCCACCGCGCGGGCCTGGCCGGCGGCGGCGCCCGCGCCCGCGCCCGCGCCCGCGCCCGCGCCCGGCATGATCGACTGTGCGATCAGCCGGTCGCCGCTGTCCCAGTCGAAGGTCAGCGACAGCTGCGAGGCGAGGCCGCGGGCGGTCTCCCGCCCGGCCGGGTCGTGGGCGAAGATGATCCGGTGCCCGGCCGAGGTGAGGGACTCCGGTCGGCCCGCCGCGTCGTAGGTCCAACGGCTGACGGCTCCGGACGGCGTCTGCCGCCTGGTCAGCCGGCCGGCCGCGTCGAAGGCGTAGTCGATGCTGCGCCCGTCGACGGTCTCCCGCAGCAGCCGGCCCACCGCGTCGTAGCCGCGCAGCAGGGTGGTGTCCTCGTTGCGGGCGCGCTGCAGCCGGCCGGCCCGGTCGTAGGTGTACTCGGTGGTACGGCCGTCCGCGGACTTCTCGGTGACCCGCCCGACCGGGTCGTAGCGGTAGGAGACGGTCTGCCCGGCGCCGTTGCGGCGCTCGGTCAACTGCCCCGCGGCGTCGTAGGTGTAGTGGACCTCGCGTCCCTCGAAGTCCCGCTCGCGGACCGTCCGCCCCACCGGGTCGTAGCTGTACTCCCAGGTGAGGCCCTGGGGCTGGGTGACCCGGGTGAGGCGCAGCTCGCTGTCGTACTCGAGGGTGTAGCGGCTGCCGTCGGGCTCGATCCGGGCGGTGGGGAGGTGGAAGTGGGAGTACTCGAAGGCGGTGACCGCCCCGGACGGGGCCGTGTGGCGGAGGAGGTTGCCCTCGGGGTCGTACTCCCACTGCTCGCTCACGCCCTCGGCGTCGGTGGCGCAGAGGAGTTTGCCCTCGACGCTCCAGGCGTACCGGGTGGTGCGGCCGAGCTCGTCGGTCTCCGCGACGGTGCGTCCGAAGGCGTCGTACTCGTAGCGCACCCGGCCGCCCACCGGGTCGACGGACTCCAGGAGGAGTCCGCGGCCGTCGTAGCGGGCCGTCGTGGTGTTGCCGAGCGGGTCGGTCAGCGCGGTCAGGGATCCGGTGCGGTCGTGCTCGAAGCGGTAGACGGCGCCCGAGCGGTCGGTCAGCCGCGTCCGGTTACCGCGCTCGTCGAAGGACTGACGCCAGGTCAGCCCCTCCGGGGTGCGGACGGCCACCGGCCGGTGGCGGTCGTCGTACTCGATCTCCAGGTCTGTGCCGTCCGGCCGGTCGACCCGGACCGGCTCCCCGTGCTCGTCCAGGGTCAGCCGGGTCGCGTGCCCCAGCGGGTCGGTGTAGGAGAGCAGCCTGCCGTAGCGGTCGTGCTCGGTCTCCACGGCGTGGCCGAGCTGGTCCACGACCCGGCACAGATGCTGGTGCTCGTCGTAGTGGTACTCGATCCGGTGGCCGCGCCCGTCGGTGACCACGGTGGTCCGCCGGTCCGGGTCGTAGGCGAACCGGGCGTCAAGCGCGCCTTCCGGGCCGCGCCCCTCGGAGACCCTGCCCTGGGCGTCGTAGGAGTACGCGTACCAGTGGCCGTTGCGGTCGGTCCAGCCAGTGATCCGGTCCTGCTCGTCGTGCTCGTAGACCAGCGGCAGGCCGGAGGAGTTGACGACCTGCTTCAGCCGCCCGCGGGCGTCGTAGCCGAAGCGGACCACCTCGACGCCGGGGGCCTGGGCGTCATCGGTGCTCGCGGCGCCCGCCGCCGGTGCTGCCGGCTCTCCCGGCTCTCCGGCCTCTTCAGGTTCTCCGGCCTCTCCGGCCTCAAGCAGCCGAAGCCCCGCGACCCGCCAGCCGCCGGATGTGGACACCCGGTCGACCGCGACCACGGGACCGCCCGAATGCCGGACCTCGACCGGGAAGCCCTCCTCGTCCCGCACGAAGTCGATCCGCGAGTCGTTGCGGTCGCTCACCGCGCTCAGCGGCCGCACCCCACGCGTCCCGCTCTGCGGCTGGGGGAAGTGCCGGGTCAGACCGGTGTCGGGGTCCTCGATCCGGATGACGTCCGCGGAGTCCGAGCGCTCCCACACCAGCGGCCACCGCGCGCCGTCCTGGGGGTACACCCGCAGCCCGTGCGCCTGCGGGTACGGGTAGTGGAGCACCTGGCCGTCGTCCCCGGCGAAGTGGATCCCGGACTGGTCGACCTCCACGCGCTGCCCGAGGGTCGAGGACCAGCCGGGGCCGAAGAGGGTGCCGGTGCGGTACCCCGACGCGTACGCCCGCCGCAGGATCAGCGGAAGCGCCCCCGCCAGGTCCAGGTCGACGGCGGAAGTGATCATCTGGCCCGAGACCACATCGACCGGGTCGCCACCGGTCTGGCAGCGGCCGTTGCCCTCGGTGTGCTGGCCCCCGCCGGGCTTGGCACTGCCGAGCTTCGGCCCCTCCGGGTCCTTGAACTTCTCCGAGTGGGAGTTCCCCGGCCCGGAGCTCCCGGGCCCGGACCCCTTGGGCTTGCCGCCCCCACCGCCCCCGCTGCCGCCGGCGCCGGTGTGCGGGGCGGCGGGCTCATCGTGCCCGTGCCGCCCGAGGTCCCGAAGTCGGCCGGCGTGCTCGGCGTCGTTCTCGACGTGGTTCTTGACGACGCGGTCCAGGTTGTCGCCGGTCTGGTGGTAGAGCTTCCTGACGGCCTGCCCGGCGTCCTCGCCCAGACTCTTCCCGATCCGCCTGGCGCCATCAGCGATGATCTTGGATATCTCGCTCACGCGAAGCTCACACCCTCGGCGCGGACCTGGAATCCTGTGACATGCGGGAACTCCACGACTCGAAGGCCCAGTTCACACCCTCCGCCGGGCCGCCGCCCCGGCCGATACGTCAGTTCCCTCGCCATGCCAGACCCCCAACCTCGGATGTCCACGAACAACGTGAGGCTAGCCGATCATATGTAACTGCCTTGCAACAGCCATCGATTGGGCCCCCGACGCCCGTCTGGACCGAGACGGCCGTGGACACCGATCGGGCCGACATGGAGGAAGCCCTGCCAGCCCGGCCTCGGCTCCGGCTTCGGAGAGAGCGACCACGGCAGAACTGCCCGGCGACCGGCGCAGACGCTGCCGCGAGCGGCGAGAGCCGTCGGCGAGATGGCCGGAAGTCGCCGGAAGGCAACGCCGCTGCAACACCGGGGTGCCTAAGCTTGCCCTGTCCGTACGCGGCGGTCGATGAGGGGGGCCGGGCGATGGGCACAACGTTCCTGACCGCCGTGCGAGGGCGGAGCGGGCGTCTGCTGCACGCGGCCGCCGCCGCGCTGACCACGCCGCTGCTGCCCGCCGACTACCTCGCGCTGTTCGATCCCCTGCTGGGCGGGCGATGGCCGGCCGGCCGGGTGGAGTCGGTCCGGCCGGAGACCGCGGAGGCGACCACACTCGTCATCCGCCCAGGGCGCGGGTGGGGAGGATTCCGGGCCGGGCAGTACGTTCCGGTGGGGGTGGACATCGACGGAGTCCTGCACTGGCGCACCTACTCCCTCTCCTCCGCGCCCGGACGGCCCGGTGAGCCGTTCGCCCTCACCGTCAAGGCACTGCCGGACGGCCTGGTCTCCGGCCGACTCGCGCAGGACACCGGACCGGGCACGGTGCTGCGCCTCGGACCCGCCCAGGGCGATTTCACCCTCCCCGAACCACTGCCGGAGCGCACGCTCTTCCTGACCGCCGGGATCGGCCTCACCCCGGTGATGAGCATGCTGCGCGCCCTGGCGCGGCGCCAGGGCGGGCGGAACGCCTCGGCCGGCGATGTCGTGCTCGTCCACTCGGCTCCCGACCGGGCGGCCACCGTCTTCGGCCGCGAGCTGCGCGTCCTGTCCCGGAGGATGCCCTGGCTCCGAGTCCACCTCCACCACACCCGCACCTCCGGGCGGCGGCTCACCCCGCAGCGGTTGTCCGCGGTCTGCCCCGACTGGCGCGAACGGCAGACCTGGACCTGCGGCCCGGGACCGATGCTCGACGCACTGCGGCAGCACTGGCACGAACAGGGCCCGGCCGTCGAGCGACGTCTCCACCTGGAGCGGTTCCGTCCCGCCCTCCCCGCTGCCGCATCCGGCGCCGGCGCCGAGGACGGCCTGATCCGTTTTCAGCGCACCGGGGTCGACGTACCGGCCGGGGCCGGCGTCCCCCTCCTCCGGGCGGGTGAGGCGGCGGGGGTGGCCATGCCCAGCGGGTGCCGGATGGGGATCTGCTTCGGCTGTGTGGCCTCGCTCGTCCAGGGCCGGGTGCGTGATCTGCGGACCGGTGAGATCACCGGCGAGCCCGGCACCCTCGTGCAGACCTGCGTCTGCACAGCCGTCGGCACCGTGGCCGTCGATCTGTGAGTGAGCAGCACACCTACCTTCGAGGAGCCTCCGATGTCCGTGCAGACCATCCCCCGACCAGCGCCCGAAGCCGCCTCGCCCGGTCCCGCCTCGTACGGGCCCGCCTCGGAAGAGGCCCGCGCGCGGGCCTTCGGCGAAGCGCTGGACCTCCTGCGGCAGGAGGTCATCGCCGAGCGAGGTCGTGAGGACGCCCGCTACATCCACACACTGATCGCCCTCCAACGCGGTCTGGAGTGCGGGGGACGCGCGGCACTGGCGATCTCCCTCCTCCCGCCCGCCTGGCCGGCCGGCACTGCGATGCTCACCACGGCGAAGATCCTGGAGAACATGGAACTGGGCCACAACATCCTCCACGGGCAGTGGGACTGGATGCGCGACCCCGCGATCAACTCCGCGACCTGGGAGTGGGACTTTCCCACGCCGGCCGAGGCCTGGAAGCACACCCACAACGTCATCCACCACACCTTCACCAACGTGGTCGGCAAGGACCGCGACCTCGGCTACACCATCCTGCGGATGAGCCCCGACCAGCCCTGGCGCCCGGCGTATCTCGCCCAGCCCCTCTACGCGGCGCTGATCGCCCCGGTCTTCGAATGGGCCATCGCCCTGTACGACCTGGAGGTCGACGCGGTTGCGACGGGCCGCAAGAGCCCGCGCGCCCTTCTGCGCGACCTGGGGGCTCTGGGGCGCAAGGCCGTGCGCCAGGCCGCCAAGGACTACCTCCTCTTCCCGCTGCTGTCCGGCCCCTCGGCCCTGCCCTGCCTCCTCGGCAACCTCACGGCCAACACCGTGCGCAACCTGTGGGCCCACACCGTCATCTTCTGCGGGCATTTCCCCGAGGGCGCCCAGTCCTTCACCGAGGAGCGGATCGAGGGCGAGAGCCGCGGGCAGTGGTACGTCCGCCAGGCCCAGGGCTCCGCGAACATCGAGGGCGGCACGGTCCTCCACATCCTCACCGGCAACCTCAGCCACCAGATCGAGCACCACCTCTTCCCCGACCTCCCCAGCAACCGCTACGCGCAGATCGCCCCGCGGGTGCGCGCCCTGTGCGAGGAACACGGCATCCCCTACACCACCGGCCCCCTCCTGCGGCAGTACACCTCCGTCTGGTCCCGCATCCTGCGCCTGGCCCTGCCCTGACCGACCGGACCGCAGGATGCCGCCACCGTCGCCGGACCTCGACCGATCCGTGGGCCGGGGGCCTGCTACGCGGGTTCCTGCCTGTGCGCGGCCAGGGTCTTGGTGAGCAGCGCGTGGAGCTGGCGGCGCTCGTCCGCGTCCAGCCCTGAGAGCAGTTCGGCCTGGGCCTCGTCGGCGTTGAGCTGGATCTCTTCGAGATAGCTCATGCCCGACCGGTTGATGGTGACGAGGTTGCGACGGCGGTCGCCCGGGTCGGCCTGACGATCGATGTGGCCGCCGGCCTGAAGACGGGTGACGATGCCGCTGACGTCGTTCCGGTCCAGGCCGAGCCGCCTGCCGAGATCGGCCTGGCTGAGCGCGCCGTACTCCTCCAGTGCGGCGAGGACCGCGAAGTCGGAGCGTGCCGTGAGCGGCATCCGCCGGGCGGTCATCCGGGCGCCGATCGTGGAGAGCTTGTGCGCCTGCCAGCTCGTGAGCGCCCGCAGCCGCGCCGGGGGCTCGAGGTCGTCGTCCGCATCAGCCATGGCTTCACTATAGCCGTTGGCCGGCCCAACTAATTCGTGCTATGTTGGGCCTATCAACGTTGGTCTGCCCAACGTAATAGGCCCGGCGGGCTCACCGCCGGCCGACTACTCCCCGAGGAGCATCACCATCATGGTCGAAACCGTTCCGATTCCCGATCTCTCTGGTCGGCGCGTGCTGATCCCCGGAGGCACCGGAGGGGTCGGCGAAGGCGCCGTCCGCGCCTATCTCGCCGCCGGCGCCCAGGTCGTGGTGCCCACGCGCAGCCAGGAGCGGGCGCATCAGTTCCGCGATCTCCTCGGCACTGCGGCGAACGAGCGCCTCCACCTGTTCGAGCACGACTACACCAGCTTCGAGGGCGCCGAGAAGCTCGTGGCGACCATGGTCGAGCGGCTGGGCGGTGTGGACGACGTCCTCGCCCCGATCGGCGGCTGGTGGTACGGCAAGCGGCTGTGGGAGATCGACGAGACCGACTGGCAGGGCGCCTTCGTGGCACTGGCGACCACCCACATGGCCATGCTGCGCGCGGCTCTGCCTCGGCTGACACAGCAGGGCGCGTACTCCATAGTCGTGGGCGAGTCAGCCCACTCCCCGGTTCCCGGCAGCGGACTGGTCAGCATGGAGCAGGCCGCGCTGGCGATGATGCACCGGGTGGTCGCCGCCGAGCTCGGAAACGCCAAGCGCGTGTTCCTGCTCGAACTCGGCCCCGTGGCGACCCGCTTCACCGAGACCACCGACCCGGCCCAGGTCACGTCCGCACAGATCGGCGCGGTCGCCGTCGCGGCGTCCGCGTCGACGCAACCGGGCCGACACGTGCGGCTGCTCAACCGAACCCAGGCCGAAGACGCCCTCGTCTCGATCGGAGCGGCGCAGTGACCACCATCGGCCTGGACTACGAGGTCCTCGTGTCCCCCGCCATCGCGCTCGCCCTGCCCGATCGCCTGCCGGACGGCGGCGCCCGCACCTGGGCGCCGGTGTCCACCACACTCATCTATGGCCGGCGCGAGGCGATACTGGTCGATCCGCCCCTGACCGCCGCACAGGCGCAGAGCGTCGCAGACCGCGTCCACGCGACCGGCAGAACGCTCACCCACATCTTCGCCACCCACGCCCACGGAGACCACTGGTTCACCGCCGCGAGCCTGGCCGACCGGTTCCCCGAGGCCCAGGTGGTGGCCACGGCCGGGACCATCGAGCAGATGCACCGCGCGGCCCGGGCACGCGCCGGATTCTGGGACAAGATCCTGCCCGGACAGATCCCGGCATCGCCCGTCACGGCCATCGCCGCCGAGCGCCTCGACAACACGCTCGTCCTCGAAGGACATGAACTCTCCGTCATCGACGTCGGCCACAGCGACACCGACGCCACCAGCGTGCTCCACGCCCCCGACCTCGACCTCGTCGTCGCCGGAGACGTCGTCTACAACGGCGTCCACCAGTACCTCGTCGAATCCCTCGACGGAGGCCGGGACGCCTGGCGCCAGGCCATCGCCGTACTCGAAGACCTCGGCGCACGCAGAATCATCGCCGGCCACAAGAACCGCGAGCACGACGACGACGCGGCCCGACAGATCCGGCAGACCCGCCGCTACCTCACCGACGTCGACGAACTCCTCGCGACAGAGCCGACACCGGAACGCTTCTACCAGGCCATGGTTCGACGGCATCCGAACCACCTCAACCGCAGCAGCCTCTGGGGCAGCACCCAGGCTCTTTACGCGGGTCGCAGCTAAGGGCAAGGCATGGCGATTGCCCACGGGCAGGGATGCCGCGAGGGCAGCCGTCCTCTGTCTGTGCCGACAGACCTGGAGACCCTCAGGCGGCGGATCGTTTTAGCGCCGGGCAGGCCCCAGCGGACGCCGACGGTCTCCAGGCGCTCACCGATCAGGCGCCCGACCTGCGCTCTTTAGGCCGCCGCAAGGGAAAAGTGGCGGAATCTCCCCATCCGAACTCCTCTATTCCGAGCGCGGAGCTGGGAGCGCCTCAGGCAACCTGAGTGAGTACATGACAGCACGACCAGGGGGAATCATGCGCACAACAAAGCGCGGCATCGTCACCGCGTTCGCCATCGCCGCCACCCTCAGCCTGGCCACCGGGCCGCAGGCCATGGCCGCCGCACCGCCCGTCGCCCACCATCAAGGACCCCAGGGGCGGTGCGTCGAGGGACACCGCACCTTCTTCCTCGAGAAGAACGGCCCTGACGTATGGCCGGTCCTCGGCGGCCGCTACACCGCCGGGAATGTGGGCGTGGACTTCGCGGGATGCGTCGACCAGCCGCCCACCGCGTGGACAGCCACCATCACCAACCAAGACACCAGTGGCTGGGCAGGCTTCGACCAGTACGAGATCGAAGGGATCCTCAACACCCCGATTCCGGCGGGACCGAACGCGAAGTTCTTCCGACTGCGGCTGATCGTCAAGCAGTGCGTGCCGCTCGTGCACTGGATCTTCAACAAGACGTGCGCACAGGCCGACGAGATCGACGTCGACATCACCTTCTCGGAGAACGCGGTCTACCACTGGATGACCGACTACATCGACGTTTCCGCCGAACAACCCGCGAGCTGGTACAAGACCGAGCAGTTCGGCAGCAGTAGGCCGTACTTCAGCGAGTACGACACACCCTGATCCACGCCCGCGGTGGCCGGGTCACACCGCCCAACGCCCTTGCCGGCGGAGGGCGGCGTGGCCGGCGCCGGTCGGGAGGGCTCGCAGCCGCAGCCGCAGACCTCCCTCTCGGGTTGCGGTCCGCACCGGTCCGCGCCGTGCCGCGCCGTGCCGCGCCGTGCCGCGTCGGCGAGGAGCCGTTCAGAAGGTGGGCCGGATGGCTCCCACCGGTCGGCCGTGGCCGAGGACGGGGGCGGTGGAGAGGGAGTCGAGGACGGCGTCGGAGGCGGTGTCGACGCCGAGGCGGCGGAGGGCCGCGGCCATGACGACCGGGCGGGCGCGGGACGAGCCGTCAGTGATCTTGAGGGCGGCGGCGGAACCGTCCGGGAGGCCGATCGCGTAGACGCCCTCGGCACCGTCCTTGGCGACCGCACCCGGCAGGGCGCCCATCAGCCGCGTGACGTCCCGGCCGGTGCCGCCGACGTACTGCGGGTGGCCGCTCATCGCCTGGGCGACCCGGTGCTCGAGAGTGCCCCGCTCGGCGCGGGCCAGGGTGCCGAAGGCACGCGCGAGCCCGCGCAGGCTGAAGGCGAAGAGCGGTGCCCCGCAGCCGTCCACGCCGGTGGCGGCGACCTTCTCGCCGGCCAGGTCCTCCACCGTCGCGCACAGCGCCTGCTGCAGGGGGTGGGCGGGGTCGAGGTAGCTCTCGGTGTCCCAGCCGTTCGCCACACAGGTGGCCAGCATCGCCGCATGCTTGCCGGAGCAGTTCATGGTCAGCGGGCTCGGCGTGCCGCCCGCCGCGAGGTGGGCGCGCAGGGCGTCCTCGCCGATGGGGAGGGCCGCAGTGCAGCGCAGTGCGCCCACATCGAGGCCCGCGGAGGCCAGAACGGCGCGGACTCCGTCGAGATGGAAGGACTCCCCGGAGTGGCTGGCACAGGCGAGGGCGAGCAGTTCCCCGTCGAGGTCCAGCCCTGCGCGCAGCATGCCGACGGCCTGCAGGGGCTTGTTGGAGGAGCGCGGGTAGACCGGCGCGTCGACGTCGCCTATCCGCAGCGCCTCGGCGCCGTCGGGGCCGGCCGCCCACACCGTTCCGTGGTGTGCGGATTCCAGGAAATCGCCCCGCCACACCTCTGCCACCACCGTGTGCATCGCAGTCCACCGCTCTCGTAGTCGTTCAAGAAACTGACAACTGTTGACACTTATCACCCCCGGTGATGAACTGTCGAGCGCGCTCAGCGCTCCCGGCGCGGATCTTGACAGCCGTGCCCGACAGCCTGTCAACTGTCGACACTTTCATTGGACCGGAGGCGAGACGACGATGACCACCACCCTGCAGCGCGGCCTCGCCGTCCAGCTCGCGGAAGTCCTCCGTGAGCGCCTCCTCAGCGGCAGCCTCGCCCCCGGGACCCGGGTCAACGAGGTGACACTCGCCCAGGAACTCGGTATCAGCCGGGGCCCTCTGCGCGAGGCCGTGCGACAACTGGTCAGTGAGGGACTGCTCGTCCACACCCCCAACCGGGGCGCGACCGTCTTCCAGGCCGACGCCGACGACGTGCAAGCGCTCTTCGAACTGCGCACGGCACTGGAAACGGCGGCCTCCCGGCTGGCCGCCGACCGCCGCACCGACCAGGACGTCGCGGCGCTCCAGGCCGCCTGCACCCGGGCCCGCGAAACCATCCGCGAGAGCCGGCGCTTCGTCCACCGGCTGGACCTCGACTTCCACCGGACGCTCACCGCGACGGCGAGCAGCCCGCGGATCGCCGAGGAGCTGTGGCGCGTACAGCAGCAGATCATCCTGCTGCGCAGCACGATCGAGGTGCCCGTCGAGCACACCGCGGCCTCCCTGGAGGACCACGAGCAGATCGCCGACGCGATCGCCGCGGGCGCCGCCGAGCGCGCCGCCGAGCTGATGCGCGTCCATCTGGAGCGTGTACGGGTCCAGATGACGAATGCCCTCTCCCAGGCGTGACAGGCTCTTCGGCCCCGACCGGCGTGACCGCCCGACCGGCGTGACGGCCTGACCGGACCGGACAGCGCCGGGCCCCGGTGGCTCCGCCGGCCTCTCCCCGCACCGCCCATCCCTCCGTCCCCCATCCGCTCCCCCGACCGCCCTCACCCTGCCCAGTCGGCTGGGCCTTTGGAGTACCCGCATGCCGCTCCCTGACGACCCGACCACGCCCACCCCCGGCCCCACCGCCTCTCCTCCCGCACGGCCCACGCCCGGCCTCTGGGTGGCCGCGCTGCCGGTCGTCCTCATGTTGGCGCTGATGATCAGTGGGACCGTCTGGCTGGGGTTGGACCCGGTCGTCCTCCTGGTCGCCGCCTGTGCGGTGACCGGGATCGTGGCCCGGGTACTGGGGGTGACCTGGGAGCGGATGCTCACCGGCATCCGGTCGAAGATCGACGCGGCGATGCCCGCACTGCTGATCCTGATCTCCATCGGGATGCTGATCGGCACCTGGACGATCAGCGGCACCATCCCGATGATCGTCGACTGGGGCCTGGGGGCCATCCAGCCCGGCTGGATCGTCGTGCTGTCCTTCCTGATCACCCTGGTGGTCTCGACCATGACCGGTACCTCGTGGGGGGCCGTCGGCACCGTCGGGGTGGCGCTGATCGGCGTGGCCCGCGGGCTGGACGTGTCGCTGCCGATGACGGCGGGCGCGATCATCTCCGGCGCCTACTTCGGCGACAAGATGTCGCCGATGTCGGACACCACCAACCTGGCCCCGGCAGTGGCGGGTTCCACTCTCTTCGAGCACATCAGGCATCTGCTCTACACCACGGGACCGGCCGCGGTCATATCCGGGCTGCTGTACCTGATCCTCGGCCGGACGCAGCACTCCTCCCCCGGGGCCGGCGTCCGCGCCGACGCGCTGCAGAGGGCTCTGGAGCACGGCTTCCACTTCAACCTGCTGCTTCTGCTGCCGCCGGTGGTCATCCTGGCGGGCGCGCTGCTCAAGAAGCCGGCACTGCCCACCATCGTCGCCTCCTCGGCGCTCGCCGCGCTGCTGGGCGGGGTGATCCAGCACTTCTCGCTGAGCCAGATCTGCGAGACGGCCTCCACCGGCTTCACCACCGCGATGCTGGCCGGCCACGGCGGGCTCGACCCCGCCCACCTCCCTGACTCGGCGGCCACCCTCCTCAACCGGGGCGGGATGTCCTCGATGGCCTCGACGATGCTGATCGGCCTGGCCGGGTTCGCCTACGCGGGGATCCTGATGGAGACGGGCAGCCTGGAGGTGCTGATGGGCCGGCTGCTCGGCCGGGTACGCCGCACCGGGGGGATCATCCTCGCCACCGCCCTGTCCTCGTTGGGCGCGGCCTGCGCCATGGGGGTGTCCTACCTGGCCATCATCGTGCCCGGCCAGGCGTTCAAGGACGTCTACCCGCAGCGCGGGCTCGCCCCGAAGAACCTCTCCCGCACCCTGGAGGACTCCGGCACGGTCGTCGTGCCGCTGGTGCCGTGGACCGAGGCCGCGACGTACATGTCCACCACCCTCGGGGTGGCCACCCTCGCCTACGCCCCCTACGCCTTCCTCAACTACCTCGGCATCGTCATGGCCCTGGTCTGCGGCTACACCGGCATCGGCATCGCCCGGCAGGCCGTCCCCGCGGAGCGGACCTCGCCATCTCCCGTGCCCGAGGCCGCATGACCCTCCCGGCCGCCGGGAGGCCCAGGGGTCAATAGGCGGCGAGCAGTTGCCGGAGCAGCGCCGCGGTGGCCTCGCCGGTCGAGGGACGCGTGACGACGTTGACCTCCCAGGTGATGCGCTCCTTCAGCGGGACGACCTCGATGCCCTCGCTCGTCGGGAGCAGCAGGTCGGGAAGGAGCGCGATGCCGAGGCCGTTCGCGACGAAGACCGGGATCGCGCTGGTCTCGGTCGCCTCCGCCCGTACGTCGCGCAGGAATCCGCGCGCGCCGAGCGCGGCGTCGAGGACGTCCCGGTTGCCGAAGCCGACCGGGGCGTCCACGAAGCGCTCGCCCGCGAGGTCCGTCAGCGCCAGTTCCGGACGCGAGGCGAGTTCGTGGCCGGCCGGGAGGACGACCACGTAGCGCGAGGTGGCGAGGCGGTGCACCGCCAGGCCTGGGCCCGCGGTGGCCGCCGGTAGCCCGTACATGCTCAGGTCCAGCCGCCCGCGCCGGACGGCTTCGGCGAGCTCTGCCGAGCCGGACGCGGACGCGCGCAGTCGCAGGTCGACCAGCGGGTGTTCGCGATGGAAGGCGCCGATGACGCGCGGGATCGCGAGGTAGCTCACGCTGGAGAACACCCCGATGCGCAGCTGCCCCCGCAGCTCGCCCCGGGGGTCGGCGGCGGTGCGGGCCCGGGCCTCGGCGTCGACCAGCGCGCGAAGCGCGGGCAGCACCGCCTCGCCGGCGGGGGTGATCCGCACCCCCCGCTGGTTCCGCTCGAAGAGCGCGGTGCCGAGCTCCCGCTCCAGCGCCCGGACGCCGGCGGAGACGGTCGACTGTCCCGCGTAGACCCGCTGCGCGGCTCGGGTGAAGCTCAGCTCATCGGCGACCGCGATCGCGTACTCGACCAGCCGGGTCTCCATACCTCGCGCCTCCTCTACCATCGTCCTGGTCGATGACTGTGACCAAGAGTATGCGTTGGACGCGATGACATGGGGTGCCGAGCATGGAGGCATGACGACAACCGCGGCTCCCCCGCCGACTCCGGCACCGACGCCGACGCCGACCCCGCCCCTGTCCGCTGCCCCTGGACGGCTCCCGCATGGTGCCGGGTTCTGGATCATCGCCCTCGCCTTCGCGAGCGAACTCGCGTTCTGCGCTGTCCCGACCCCCCTCTACGCGATCTACCAGCAGCGCGACGGCTTCCCGACGATCGTCCTCACCGTCATCTTCGCCGCCTACGCGGTCGGGGTGATGCTGAGCCTGTATCTCGCGGGACACGTCTCGGACTGGCTCGGACGCCGACGCGTCATCCTCGGCTCGCTGCTCCTCAACCTGCTGGCCGCGATCCTCTTCCTCGTCTGGAACGACGTCGCCGGCCTCCTCCTGGCCCGCTTCGTCAGCGGACTCGGCATCGGCATCCTCACCGCCACCGCGACCGCCCACCTGTCCGAACTCGGCGCGGCGGCCAACCACGCCAAGGGCCGCGTCGCCCTGGTGTCGACCTTCGCCAACCTGGGCGGCATCGGCCTCGGCCCGCTGATCGGCGGCCTCCTCGCGACCTGGTCGACGCGGCCGCTCAGCACTCCCTACCTGGCCTTCGCCATCCTCCTGGCCGTCGAAGGGATCCTGGTCGCCTTCGTCCCCGAGACGGTCGAGCGCCGCGAGGAGCGCCCTGCCTACCGGCCCCAGCGCGTCGCGGTGCCGGCGGCCGGCCGGGGCGCCTTCTGGGCGGCCGGAGCGGCGGCGTTCGGGGCGTTCGCCGTGTTCGGCACCCTCATGGGCCTGTCCTCGACCTTCCTGGTGGCGCTTCTGGGGCTGCACTCGCACCTCCTCGCCGGCCTGTCGCCGTTCGTCCTCTTCATGGCGGCCGCCCTGGCACAGATCGCCACGGTCCGGCTGGCACCCGGTCCGCAGATCCGGCTGGCCATCGCACTCGCCGCACTCGGCCTGGTCAGCACCGGCATCGCCGCCGTCATCGCCTCGCTCGCACTGTTCCTCGTCGGCGGCGGGATCACCGGCGCAGGCATCGGCATCCTGTTCCGCGCCGCCCTCGGCACCGTCGCCGCGGTCGCGGACGCGGAGCGCCGAGGCGAGGCCCTCGCCGGCACCTTCCTCATCGCCTACGCCGGCATGACCATCCCGCCACTGCTCACCGCCGCCGCCCTCACCGTCTGGCCCGCACTCCCGGTCCTGGTCAGCCTGCTCGCCTTCGCCGCGCTCCTCGTCCTCCTCTCCGGCTCCCGGATGCTGCGCCACTGAGGGGTCCAGCTCCCCACCGCCCCACGGCTCGGCGAGGTCGGCGCCTGGGCCCATGGCCCATGGCCCAGGCGTCCTGGAGGAGGGTGTGTTCCCTCGGGTCGGCGGCGACCGCCCTGTGCAGGGTGCCGTCAGGCCGCGGTGGCGCCGGCTCCGTCGCCGAGGCCGTCGCTCAGGGCCTTCAGCTGGGCCACGATGTCGTTGAGGCCCATCTCGACGCGGCTGTAGACCTCGCCGTTGAGGACCAGGGTGCCGTCGAAGTCGCCGGCGTTGGCGTAGAAGCCGACCGGCGCGGTGGCGGCCTGGAAGAAGGCGAACAGCGGTCGGAGGGCGTGCTCGATGACGAGCGCGTGCCGGTCGCTTCCGCCGGTGGCCACCAGGATGACGGGCTTGTTCGCCAGGGCGTACTGGTCGACGAGGTCGAAGAAGTGCTTGAACATCCCGGCGTACGAGGCCCGGAACACCGGGGTCGCGGCGACGAGGACGTCGGCCCCTTCGGCCAGCCGAATCCGCTGTTCGACCTCGGGCGAGACCTCCTCGCGGAGGACGGCGTCCGTGAAGCCGTGCCCCAGTCGGTAGACGTCGATCCGGTGGACTTCGACCGGCAGGAGTTCCTCCAGCCGGGAGGTCACCAGGCCGGCCAGCCCCATCGTCCGGGAGCGCTCGTTGGGGCTGCCGTTGACGACGACGACCCTCAGCGGCCGGCTCATGCCGGGCTCCCGGCCGTGCTGGACAGTTCTCGCCGCAGCACGGGGGCGACCTCGGTGCCCAGGCGCTCTATGGCGGTGAGATGCTCGCGCTGCGGCAGGTGCCCGTAGCCGAGTTGGAGCAGGGCCCGGGTGGCTCCGTAGGCCTCGTGATAGGCCATCAGTTTGTCGACGACCTCCTGCGCGCTGCCCACCAGGAGGGCCCCGTTCGGTGTCGCCTGAGCGTCGAAGGCGCGCCGGGGCAGGGCGAATCCGGCTCCGCGCTGGTGGTTGTTCTCCCGCATTCCCACGGCGAAGTACGGATACATCGTGTCCCGGGCGCCCTGGCTGGTCGCGCCGACATAGCCGTGGGCGGTGATGCCGACCCGGGCCTCCTCGGCGGGGTGGCCGGCCGACTCGAAGCTCTCGTAGTACTTCTCCACTCGGTCGGCGAACTGCCGGAGGGGGCCGAGGAGGAGGCCGAGAGCCAATGGCAGCCCCAGCGAGCCCGCTCGGACGGAGGACGCGGCCGTGCCACCGCTTCCGATCCAGATCGGCAGTGCGCCGACCGGGCGGGGAGCGATGTCGAGTCCGCTGAGGTCGCGGGTGTGCGGGCTGCCGTGCCAGGTCGCGGGGTTCTCACGGCGGATGGCGAGCAGGGCGTCGAGTTTCTCCCGGTACAGGTCCGCGTAGTCGGCCACGTCATAGCCGAACAGCGGGAACGACTCCGTGAAGGAGCCCCGGCCGGCGATGATCTCCGCTCTGCCGTCCGAGAGGAGGTCCAGGGTCGCGAAGTTCTGGAAGACCCGCACCGGGTCTTCCGAGCCCAGCACGGTGACCCCGCTGCTGAGGCGGATGCGGCGGGTGCGAGCGGCCACCGCCGCCAGGATGACCGGCGGGGCCGAGGCGACGAAGTCGGAGCGATGGTGCTCGCCGACCGCGAAGACGTCCAGCCCGACCTCGTCGGCGAGGACGGCCTGCTCGACGATCTCGGCCATCCGTTCCCGAGGCGAGGTCCGCCTGCCGGTGGTGAGATCCGGGCTGATCTCGCCGAAGGTGATGATCCCGATCTCAAAGGGGTGTGACATTGCCCCTCCTAGGAAGCGACGCGGCGGCCGGCTGCCGCCGCCGGGTGAGCTCGCTCACATAGGTGACGTATCACCTATATGACAGGGACCATACATGATGCGTCACCAACTTGCTAGACTGTCCGCATGGTCGAGAGGAACGAGGTCCGCTGGCTGAACGAGGACGAGCAGCGGATGTGGCGGGAGTGGATGGCTCTGGACGCGGAGCTGCTGGCCACGCTCAACCGCGAGATGCAGACCCAAGCCGGGCTCTCCACGCCGGACTACCAGGTGCTCGTCGTACTGACCGAGTCCGAGCAGGGGCGGAGCCGGGTGTCCGACCTGGCGGCCGCGTTGCAGTGGGAACGCAGCCGGGTCTCCCACCACGTGACGCGGATGGAGAAACGGGATCTGGTCTCCCGGCGCGGGTGCCCGGACGACGGCCGCGGCGCCTTCGTGCGGATCACCGAGACCGGACGGGCGGCCATCGAGCGGGCCGCCCCCGACCATGTCCGCACCGTACGCGATCTGGTCTTCGACGCCCTCAGCGCGGATGAGGTCGCCCGGCTCGGCGAGATCTTCGAGCGGCTGCGCGCGCGCCTCAGCCGCCCATCCGCCTGACGCGCGCGTCTTCGGCGTCTGAAGAGCGCCCAACGTCGGGGCAGGCGTCGCGCGCGCCGGCCCACTGGGCGTCGGAGTGTCGGCATTCCTTCTCAGCGGGGCGCCCCCGCGCAAGCGCCCGCGCCGCCGGCAGTCGTGCCGGCGGCGCGTGCCGTGGCGGGCCCGTCGCCCGCGCGCAGTCGATCCTGCCTCAGTGAGCCGAGGACGCGGTCGCGAGCCGCTCGGTTCGCTTGTGCCGGAGGACGTACATGGCGGCGGCCACCACGATGAGCACGACCTCCACCACGACGGAGATCACGGCCAGCGGTTCGGTCCAGTTGCCGACGTCGTCGGTGTAGTCCGGCAGCCCCGGGCCACGCGAGAGCACGAAGCCGACCAGCGGGCCCAGTCCCACACCGGCGGCGAGAAACCACATCCTCCGCGACGGCCGGAACACCAGCACAACGGCCACCAGGATGCCGACGACCTCCAGAAGGTAGTAACCGATCCCGACATAGCCGGGGGTCTTGTCTCCTGGGAATCCTCCCTGATCCTGCACGTGAATCACTGCCACCGCCGCACACAGCAGCGCGGCGGCGACTGCGGCGATTCGTTCATACGCGGGGGTCTGCTTCATATCGGTGTTTTCTCCTTCGGCCGGTTTACGGCTGGAATCAGCGCGGACACGGGCCCGGCGCGCCTGCCGGACTGGTTGCGTCCAGGAAACCCCGATTGGGCCAGAAAAGGCTATAGTTCGTGAGACATCCCACTTCAATGACCGCAGAGATGAAAATGCTCCATGGAAACAGGGCTGCAGAATAAAAGGCGGCCATTATACATGAGGAGATTGAACCCCCGGCGACCTTGCCCCCAATGCGAATTTACGAATTACGGTCAGAGTAATACGGCGGAATAAGCTATTCCCTCTGCGGGGGCTCGGGGATCGTGGAGAAGGGTCCCTTCCCCTACACCCCTGCCGCCGTGGGGCGGCCGCCCCCGTGTCGGTCCCGGTTGCCGGAGCTGCTGGTGACGGAGGGCCCGGAGGCCGGGCGGTACTGGTGGTCCGCTCCACCCCCCTGTTCGACCACGCCGGTGCGTCAGGTCGGCACCGGGCGCCGGTTTCGGCCTCTGGGACCTCGACTCCGCCCACCGAGAGATCTGCGCCGACGAGCCCACTCGCGTCGGCGGGCGCGGCCGCGGAATAGCGACGGCGCCGGCCTTTGTTGCTCGCCACCGTTGATCGACAAGGAGGACGTCCCCATGCCTGCCACCCTTCGGCCCCGCGCGCTGCGTACCGGCGATCTCGTGGTCGTCGCCGCGCCTTCCGGCCAGCTCGCCCCGGGTGAGGAACCCCTCCTCGCGCGGGGGGTGGCGATGCTCGAACGGATGGGCTTCCGGGTCCGGGTCAGCCCGGGGATCGACCCGGAACGTCATCGCTGGTGGGCGTCGGGCACTCCGGCGGAGCAGGCCGCGGAGCTCAACGGACTGCTCAGGGACCCGGAGGTGCGGGCCGTCATCGCCCACACCGGTGGCCAGGCGACCATCGGCTATCTCGATCTGATCGATCTGGACGCGATCCGGGCCGACCCGAAGCCGATCCTCGGATACAGCGACATCTCCCTTCTCCACATGGCCCTCCACGCGAAGACCGGTCTCGTCGGCTTCCACGCCGACCTCGCCACCCACGGCTTCGGCGGCGACTGGTACACCCTGGGCGACGAGGCCCGGCGCTCCGAGCTCGTCGACCTCTACACCCGCGTCCTCACCCGGGCCGAGCCGCTTGGCCCGCTGCCGGCGCAGGCGGCCTGGGAGACCTGGCGCCCCGGCCGGGCGGAGGGGCCGCTCTTCGGCGGCCTGCTGAACCGCCTGATCCTCCTCCAGGCCACGCCGTTCGCACCCGCCCCCGAACGGTTCGACGGCGCCGTGCTGTTCTGGGAGGAGCTGCAGCGGCCGGTCTCCCGGATCTGGAACGACCTCCACGCCCTGCGGCTGTCCGGCGTGCTGGACCGGATCGCGGGGATGGTGGTCGGCATCCCCACCGAGGTCGCCCCCCACGAGGGCGCCGGAACACGCGCGGACCTCCGCGACGTGGTCCTCGACGTCCTGTGGCAGCGCGACATCCCGGTCCTCGCCCAGGTCGACTTCGGCCACACCTCGCCGAACCTGCCGCTGCCCCTCGGCGTCCGCGCCCAGGTGGACGCCGACAATCGAACGCTGTCCCTGCTGGAGCCCGCCGTCGCGGAGAACTGATCCGGCGTCAGGGGGCAGCGCCGAGCGGAGCGGCACGGCAGGCCCTCGGCGTCAGCGCCCGATCTTGTCCAGTTCGGAGAGGTCGTCGTCGGATAGCCGGAGTGCCGCGCCGCCGGCGTTCTCGCGCAGATGGGCCACTGAGGACGTACCGGGGATCAGCAGGATGTTCGGCGAGCGCCGCAGCAGCCAGGCCAGGGCGACCGACATCGGCGTCGAGTCCAGCCGGGACGCCACTGCCGTGAGCGCCGAGGACTGCAGCGGGGTGAAGCCGCCCAGGGGGAAGAAGGGCACATAGGCGATGCCCTGCTCGGCGAGCTCGTCGATCAGCTCGTCGTCGTGGCGATGGGCGAGGTTGTACATGTTCTGCACGCAGACGATCGGTGCGATCGAGCGCGCCTCGGCGACCTGCTCCGCGGTCGCGTTGCTCACGCCGAGGTGCCTGATCAGGCCCTGACCCTGCAGGTCGACGAGCGCCTCGAAGGCCTCCGCGAGCGACCCCGGGACCGGGCCCTGGGCGTCCCCGAGGCGCAGGTTGACGACGTCCAGGGTGTCCAGGCCGAGATTCTCCAGGTTCGACCGGACGGCCCGGCGCAAGTCCTCGGGCCTGCGCGCCGGGGGCCATCCGCCTTCCTCGTCCCGGGTCGCGCCGACCTTGGTGACGATGTGCAGCGCCTCGGGGTAGGGGTGGAGCGCCTCGCGGATCACCTGGTTGGTGAAGTGCGGCCCGTAGGCGTCCGCGGTGTCGATGTGGGTGATCCCGAGGTCGACGGCCTCGCGCAGGACGGCGATCGCCCCCTCGCGGTCGGCCGGCGGGCCCATCACCCAGGGGCCGGCCAGCTGCATGGCGCCGTAGCCGAACCGGGAGACGGTCAGGTCGCCCAGGGTCCAGGTGCCGCCGGGAAGTGGAGCGGATTGCGTGGTCATAAGCGCTGCTCTGCCCTTCGTTACGAGCCGGATGCGGCCCCCCACGGGGCCTTGCACCATGATTGGTGGTTAACTCTCTGACGGGAAGCAGGCACTTCCGAGTGCCTAGGGCACTCCTCGGTGGGTGAGAGGCGGAAGGATCCATGGCGACTACGACGGCGGCCGAGCAGCGGACGCAGGCCAAGGTGGCGTACGACGCCTTCCTCGCGGTCTGCCCCAGTCGCAAGCTGCTCGACCGGATCTCGAACAAGTGGGTGACGTTGATCCTTGCCGCGCTCGGCAGCGACAGCGCACCCCAGGCCGGCGGCGAGTGCGCCGCCGAGGCGGGCGAGCCGCGGGCGATGCGGTACTCCGAGCTGAAGCGCCTGCTGGCCGGGGTCAGCCAGAAGATGCTCACCCAGACGCTGCGCTCGCTCGAACGCGACGGCCTGGTCTCACGGACCGTGGTGCCGACCGTTCCCGTCACGGTCTCCTACGAGCTGACCGAGCTCGGCCTGTCGCTGTACGAGATGATGCGCGGCCTCAAGGCCTGGGCCGAGGCGCATATGGACGACGTGCTGGCCAACCGCGAGACCTACGACGCCGCCGACCACCGGGCTCCGGCCGGCTGAGCCGGCGACACTGGCTGCCCGGCGCGCGACATCCCGACCGACGGAAGCCGTGTGCGAGCCGCGGAGAGGCGCGGGCCGCCGCGCTCGGTGCCGCGGCCGGGTATCCGGCCCCCGGCCCTGCGGTGGGGCACCGAACGCGGCGTCAGCTCTCCTGCTGGGTACGGGCGTTGTAGGCCTCGCGGGCCGCGAGGACCTCGGCCGTGTGTTCGAGGGACCACTCGGTGAGGGCCCTGAGGGGGGCACGCAGGGTCTGGCCGAGAGGGGTCAGCTCGTACTCGACGCGGACCGGCACCACCGGGTGGACCGTGCGCAGCACCAGGCCGTCGCGTTCGAGGGCGCGCAGCGTCTGGGTGAGCATCTTCTCGCTCACCCCCGACAGGCGCTTGCGCAGCTCGGTGAACCGGGACGTGCCGTGCTCCCCGAGCTCGCCGAGAACCAGGATGGACCACTTGTCGCCGATCCGGTCGAGGAGGTCGCGCGAAGGGCAGCCCCGCTCGTACGGGTCCCACGACGGTGTGGTGTGGGCCACAGCCTCGGCAGTCGTCACAGCTCCCACCTCTTCTCTTTCGTCCCGGTGCGAACCTTACCAAAAAGTGGGCACTTACCGATGGAGAGTTTACAGGTCAGAGTGGGGGTGCCGCGGGAGGCCGCGGCGGTAACGAGCGGAAACGAGGAGTCCACATGTCCATCGTCGTCACCGGGGCCACCGGCCAGCTGGGTCGACTCACCGTCGAGGCGCTGCTGCGTCGCGGCGTCGCCGCCTCCGAGATCATCGCCACGGGCCGGGACACCACCCGGATCAAGGAACTGGCCGACCGCGGCGTCCTGGTCCGCCCGGCGGACTTCGCCGACCCGGAGAGCCTCGCGGCCGCCTTCGCGGGAGCGGAGAGGCTGCTGCTGGTCTCGGCCTCGTTCCCGGTGGACGAGCGGGCGGCCAACCACCGCCGCGCCATCGACGCGGCCCTGACCGCCGGGGTGTCCCTGATCGCATACACGAGCATGACGCGGGCCGACAGCGCTCACACCGTCCTTGCCGGCACCCACCGCGCCACCGAGGAGTACCTGCGCGAGCGCGAGGCCCCCGCCGTGGCGCTGCGCAACAGCTGGTACCTGGAGAACTACACCGCCCAGCTGCCGTCGGCCCTTCAGCACGGCGCCTTCCTCGGGGCGGCGGGCGACGGCAGGGTCAGCGCCGCCAGCCGCGCCGACTACGCGGAGGCGGCCGCGGTCGTCCTGACCACCGAGGGCCACACCGGGGCCGTCTACGAGCTGGGCGGCGACCAGGCGTTCACCCTGGCAGAGCTCGCCGCCACCGCCTCCGCGGTGACCGGGGCCTCCCTCGGCTACACCGACCTTCCCGGCGACATGTTCGCCGAGGCACTGGCCGGCGCCGGCGTGCCCGCCGAACTGGCCCGGATCCTCGCCGACGCCGACCTCGGCCTGAGCCGCGGCGAGCTCTTCACCGACAGCGGCGATCTGCGCCGCCTGATCGGACGGCCCACCACCACCCTCGCCGAAGCGCTGGCCGCCGCCGCGCGCTGACCCTTGAAGCGACCACCGGAAGGAACTCTCATCATGCCCAGCCGCAGCGCCGTGCGAGGCGCGCTCCTCACCCTCACGGCTACGTCCGCCGTGCTGGCCGCGCTCACCGTCCCAGCCACCGCCGCCTCCGGCGCCACCGCCACCACCGACGCCACCGCCGCGACGAGCCCGGACCGCCCGCACCCCGCCGGCGCCTACACGATCACGATCGACGGCGCCAACGCCTTCCCCGAGAGCATCGCCGCCGACAACCGGTACGTCTACACCGGCAGCATCGAGGACGGCACCCTCTACCGCGGCCGCGTCGGATCCAGGACGCTGGAACCCTTCCTGCCCGCCGGGCAGGACGGCCGCACCCAGGCCACCGGGATCAAGACCGACGGCGACCGCCTCCTCGTCGCCGGCGCCTTCACCGGGCAGTTCTTCGTCTACACCGACACCGGCACACTGGTGGCCCGCTACACCGTCCCGGACACCGGCGAGCCGACGCTCGTCAACGACGCGGCCGTCACCCCCGACGGGGACGTCTACATCACGGACTCCTTCCGCGCGGTCGTCTACAAGATCCCGGCCGCCGAGGTCCACTCCCCCGCCACCGGCACCCAGCGGACCCTGCGGGTCGCGTACCACCTGCCGGACTACGTCGCCGGCCAGTCCAACGGCAACGGCGTCACCACCGGCCCGGACGGCAAGTCCCTGATCATCGGCTACTGGTACAGCGGCGCCCTCTACCGCCTCGCCCTCGCCGACGGAAGCATCCGCAGGATCGACGCGCCCGCGCTGCCCAGCGCCGACGGCATAGCCCGCCGGGGCGACACCCTCTACATCGACCGCTCGGTCCAGAACGAGGTCGACACGGTACGGCTCTCCGAGGACGGCACCCGGGCCGCCCTCGTCTCGCAACGCAGCTACCCCGGCGCCGACACCACCACCGGCGTAGCGGTCAGCGGCGACCGGCTGCTGGTGACCAACTCGCAGATGAACAACTACCTTTACGGCGCCCCGCTGGAGAGCCCGGTCTTCACCGTGCAGAGCCTGCCGCTGCGTTGACGCCGCAAGCGGCCGTGAGCAGCAGCGACGCGGCCTGCTTCGCCTGGGCGGCGGGCGCGGGGTGCCGGAGAGGGCGGCGGTGACCATGGCGCCCTCGGCCAGCAGGGCGATCTGGGTACCGGTGTCCGCCGCCGCCCCCGCGGCGTCGGCGAGTTCGCGCAGGTAGGCGTGGAACGCCTCCTTGTGGTGCCGGGCGGCGGCGGCGACCTGGGGGGAGGTGCCGCCCAGCTCGCCGAAGGAGTTGATGAAGGCGCACCCGTGGAAGTCGGGTCGGGCGAACCACTCCCCCAGCCAGTCGAAGACGGCGAGCAGCCGGGCCCGCGGGCCCTCCGCCCTCGCGTCGACATAGGCGACGAGGTCACCGAGCCAGCGTGCGTCCCTGCGGGCCAGATACGCCTCCACGAGGTCGCCCTTGGAGGGGAAGACCTTGTAGAGACGCCGCAGCGCGACGCCCGCGGCGTCGCGGACCGCGTCCATCCCGACGGCCTGGATGCCCCGGGCGTAGAAGAGGTCCTCGGCGGCGTCGAGGATGCGCTCGCGTGCGGGGTCGGTGGTCGACGACTCGGTGGTCGAAGACTCGGTGGTCAAAGGCTTCGCCTCCTTGCCTGAGAACGACCGTTCTCATACTATCAAGGCGTTCTGAGAACGACCGTTCTCGCACTCCGCCCGAAGGAGTACGCCATGTCCGAACAGCGCCCGCCGCTGCCCCCGTTCACCAGGGAGACGGCGACGGCCAAGGTCCGCCTGGCCGAGGACGGCTGGAACTCCCGGAACCCGGAGAAGGTCGCCCTGGCCTACACGCCGGACTCTCGCTGGCGCAACCGCGCGGAGTTCCTCACCGGTCGCCAGGAGATCATCGGATTCCTGACCCGCAAGTGGAGCCGCGAACTGGACTACCGCCTGATCAAGGAGCTGTGGGCGTTCGAGGAGCACCGCATCGCGGTCCGCTTCGCCTACGAGTACCACGACGACTCGGGCCAGTGGTTCCGTGCCTACGGCAACGAGAACTGGGAGTTCGACGAGAACGGCCTCATGCGGGTGCGCCACGCGAGCATCAACGACCTGCCCATCGACGAGAAGGAGCGCAGGTACCACTGGCCGCTGGGCCGCCGGCCCGACGACCACCCGGGGCTGTCCGACCTCGGGTTCTAGCGGATGCCGCGCGGGCACCTCCGCGCGCCCCTCCCCCACCGGCTGGAAAAGCCCTTGCTCGAAGCCGGGACCGCCGTGGTACACGAGAGGACCCACACCTGTTCTGGAGGGTTTCATGCGTCGCCTCGCCGTCTTCCTCGCCTCCTCCGACGGGCACGACCCGGCGCACGCCGAGCTGACCGCCGCCGTAGGCGAGGAGCTGGCCCGCCGAGGGATCGGCATCGTCTACGGCGGCGGCCGCCGGGGCCTGATGGGAGTGCTGGCGGACGCCGCACTGCGGGCGGGCGGCGAGGTCATCGGCGTGATACCGCGCAGCATGGCCGAGCGGGAGTGGGCCCACGAGGGCGTGGCGGAACTCCTCTTGTGCGACTCGATGCACGAGCGCAAGGCGCTGATGGCCGACCGGGCCGACGCCTTCGTCGCGCTGCCGGGTGGGCTGGGCACCCTGGAGGAGATCTTCGAGGTGTGGTCCTGGCGTCAACTCGGCTTCCACGCCAAGCCCGTCGGCTTCCTCGACACCGGGGGCTTCTGGGCCCCCATGCTCGGCGCGCTGCGCGGCATCGTCGACGCCGGCTTCCTCCCCGCCCCCACCCTCGACGACCTCGCCGTCGCTCCCGACCTGCCCGGGCTGCTGGACGCGCTGGAGGAGCGGCTGAGCCGCATCCCGCAGCCCGCCCACGGCGCCTGAGGCGCCGCGAACGCCCGGCGGGAACCGCGGCTGAGGCGAGGCCGGGAGCCAAGGCGAGGACGGGAGCCCAAGCGAGGACGGAAGCCCAGGCGAGGACGGGAGCCCCGGCGACGGCGGGGCTCAGCCCCTGGCGGGAGCGGCCCCGTCGGCTGCCGGCGGAGGCGGCTCGATCGCCGGTTCGGACCCGGCAGCGTCGAGGGCGTCGAGGACCGCCTCGCCGTTCTCCCTCGCCCACTCGGTCAGCACATGGATCGGTTTGGTCAGCGTCGCCCCGAGCGGGGTGAGTTCGTACTCCACCCGGGGCGGGACCTCGGCGTAGGCCTGGCGGCGGACGAGGCCGTGCGCCTCCAGCCGCCGGAGGGTCTGGGTCAGCACCTTGCGGGAGATGCCGCCGATCAGCTCGACCAGTTCACCGTGGCGTACCGGGCCCTTGCTGAGGCCGGCGAGGACGACGACCGTCCACTTGTCGGCGATCAGCTCGACCGCCAGACGTGCCGGGCAGTCGGCGAGGAAGGGGTCGCCGGGACCGAAACCGCTCATGGCGACAAAGGTACCTGCCGGTACCCATCGGCTGCCTAGCCTGGATCTCCTCCCCGTTTCCGCAGGCAGGAGAGTCATGCGAGTCATCACCCAGCACACCCTCGGCGGTCCCGAGGTACTCACGGTCGTGGACGCGGCCGAGCCCCGGGCCCTTCCCACCGAGGTCCTCGTCCGGGTCAGGGCGATCGGGCTGAACCCGCTGGAGGCGCGGCTGCGCGCCGGCGAGTTCCCGCTGCTCGGGAAGCCCCCGTTCGTCCTCGGCTGGGACATCAGCGGCGTGGTCAGGGAAGCGCCGCAGACCTGGCGGTTCAGGCCGGGCGACGAGGTGTTCGGGATGCCGCTCTTCCCGAGGGCGGCCAACGCCTACGCCGAGCTCGTGGCGGCACCGGCGCTGCATCTGGCTCCCAAGCCCGCCTCGCTCTCCCATGTCGAGGCCGCGGCACTGCCGGTGGCCGGACTGACGGCCTGGCAGGGCCTGGTGGACCTCGGCGGGGTGGCCGAGGGCGACCGCGTCCTGGTCCACGGCGGGGGCGGCGGGGTCGGCCACCTGGCGATCCAGATCGCCAAGGCCCTGGGCGCCCACGTGACGACGACCGCCGGCGCCGGCAAGCGGGAGTTCGTCGAGAGCCTCGGGGCCGACGAGGTCCTCGACTACACCGCGGCCGACTTCAGCGAGGAGGTGCGCGACATCGACCTCGTCCTGGACACCATCGGCGGCGACACCGCCGAGCGCTCGCTCTCCGTGCTCCGCCCGGGCGGTCACCTGGTCACCGCGGTCGCCGAGGAGGACGCCGAGCTCGCCGCCCGGTGCGCGGCGGCCGGCGTCCGCTTCAGCGGGATCGCGGTGGACCCGGATCCGGCCGGGCTGCGCGGCCTGGCCGACCTCGTCGAGCGCGGCAGGCTCCGGGTCCACGTGCAGGAGGCGTTCCCGTTCGAGCGGGTCGCCGACGCCCACCGGCTGCTGGACGGCGGCCACTTGCAGGGGAAGCTGGTCCTCACCCTGTGAGCGGATCCGGGACGCTCACGGTCACCCCTCCCCGGTGGTCACCAGGACCGCCGCCGTCCCACGGGCGGGTATCGCCACCGGAAGCCTGCCGTCCGGATCTGCCGCGATCGGCACGGCGTTCTCGCCGAGATAGGAGCAGCGGTAGGCGCTGATGGCGGCGGTGAGGTCCAGTCGCAGGCCGGCGGTCACCGGCTCGTCGGCGAAGGACTGCAGCCTGATCAGGAACCCACCCACGCCCTCGCCCGCGCCCTCGGCCGAGAGGCCGACCACCCGTACGTCCGGCCGGTCCACCGCGACCAGCGAGGTGGTGGGTGGTGCGTCCTCGGCCGCCGGGCCCTGGGCCCGGACCGCGTGCAGCGGGTGGCCGGGGTCGGCGGCCCGGATGCCGAGCGCAGCGGGTTCCGCCGGGTCTCCGGCCGCGTCGCCGGCCAGGTCGCCGCGGACCGCCACGCTGTAGCGGAAGGTCTGCTCGAAGGCCTGCTCGCTCGGGAAGTTGGTGTCCCAGATGTTGTTGTGCACCCAGGAGTAGAGGGTGCCCGCCTCCTCCCCCGGGACCGAGGGCGGGTAGGGGACGTACGGGACGGCGATGTTGCCGTGCTGGACCAGGGGCGCGTCGTGGGTGGCCCAGCCCACGCCGGTCCCGCCGCCGGTCAGCGTCGCCCAGCGGCGGATCGCCCGCATGTGCCGGGCCGAGCCGGGGACGAGCGGCAGGCCGGTGCCGACCGCGCCGCCGCTGGCCTCCATCCGGACCTCCGGCTCCGGCAGCGCGAAGGGGAAGGCGAAGAAGGCGCTCTCCTTGGTCATGGTGGCCGGCTTGACCAGGTGGTTGGCGATGTCCAGGCGGGCCACCCCGTGCGCCAGGGTGAGGGTGGTGCGCAGCTTGGCGCCGCCGGGCGGCACGCACTCGTAGACCAGGGTCTCGGCGACCGCCGTCGAGGTCCGCTCCACCAGCACGGCGGCCGGGGCCACTTTGCGGGCGGCCAGCAGGTGGAGGGAGTCGTCGGCCACCGTCTTGCTCGACTGGTGGTTGAAGCCGCCGGCCGTGGCGTAGCGGTCGTAGACGTAGCCGTTGAATCCGAACACCGCGTCCCCGTCGACCAGTTCGACGCCGGTGGACTTGTCGACGAGGGAGGCGATCCGGTTGCCCCGCAGGTCCACCCGGACGGCGAGGAACTCGTTCTCCAGCACCGGGCTCTCCTCGCAGACCGGCCGCGGGCGGGCCTCCCCGGGGAGGACGTCCAGCCGCACCGTGCCGAGCGGCGGCAGGTCCGCCACCGTGACGTGGAGGAAGCGGCCGGCGGACCGGTGGAGCGGGTTGGTCTGCGGCTCGTCGGCCACCGGCAGTTCCCGGCCGCTGCGGCCGTCCAGCACCCGGGCCGGCACGTCCAGGGGCAGCACGCTCTCCGGGAGGAAGAATCGGACGACGTCGGTCCGGGTCCGGCTGCGGGTGTTGACGACGTGGAAGCTCGCCCGTGCGCCGGGCGCCTGCGGCAGGGTGGTGCCCAGCCGGTGTGCGGCGCGCTCCAGCAGCGCGAGGGCGCCGTCGTGCGCGCGGACGGCCTGCCCGTACTTCCAGTGCCACTGCTGTTCGCCCGACTGATGGGCTCGGCAGCCGTAGGTCCAGGGGTCGCCGGCGCCCCAGGTGTGCTCGTTGAAGAGCGACACCGCCCGGTAGACCTCGGCGACCTCGCCGGCTCCGGCGGGTTCGCCCTCCGCTCCGCGCAGCTCCGCGAGGGCGTCCAGGGTGCGCGCGTCGGTGACCGCGGACTGCGCGGTGCGGTTCATCGCGAGCGGCGCGGCGCCGGCTCCGACGCCGTCCACCCACCAGTCCGACCAGTCGCCCTCGAAGGTCTCCAGCCGGTCGCCGAGCCGCTGTTCGGCGTCGTCGAAGAAGTCCTCGTGCCGGGAGATCCGCAGCTGCGGATAGGCCCAGGTCTCGTTCCACCGGCGGACGGTCTCGGCCGCGACCAGCCGCGGCGGCCCGTTGTCCGCGAAGGTGCCGAGGACCCGCAGGTGGAGGACGTCCCACGGGTAGGGGTCGGCCTCGTAGGCGGCGTCGAGGACGGGGAAGCCGGGGATCCCCTTGCCCTGGTGGGGGATCGGCCGCTCGGCCAGCGCGGTGAGGTAGGCGGGGAGGAGGTCGTCGACCGTCCCGTGCGACTCGTCGAAACCGATGATCGAGCCCTCCATGTAGGCGAGCCCGTGCGGGGTGTCGGTACGCCACACCAGCACCGAGCGGCCGTCGGCGGTGCGCCAGCGGAAGAGCCGGGGCAGCCGCGCCCCGCCGACCAGGTGGGGCACCGCCCGCCCGGCCCAGTTGTGGGCGACGGAGAGGCGGCCGAAACCGTGCTCGGCCAGCGCGTCCTGGAGGCCGACCACCTGCCCAGGCACGTCGGTCTGCATGGCGGTGGTCAGGGGAACGCCGTAGCGGGCCCGCACGGCGACCGCCTCCCGCAGCAGTTCGTGGAGCTCGTCCACCGAGCAGGTCTCGCTGTGGAGGTTGAACGGCATCGCCGTCAGCTCGATCCGGCGCTCCCCGACCCGGCGGACGAACTCGGCGACCTTGCTCGGCGGCCGGTGGGCGGCCCAGTCGGTGAAGGTGCTGAGCCCCTCGACGGTCCAGCGGTAGCGGGCCTCCTCCGGCCAGTCGTCGGTGGCCCGGATCAGCTCCAGGACGGTGTCCAGCGAGGCCCGGCCCTCGGCGAGGACGGTCCCCTGCGGGTCGGTGTAACCGATGTCCAGGTGGGCGTGCTGGACCAGGTGGACCGTCCACCGCCGCTGCGGACGCAGGCGGAGGGGCAGCGGCTCGGGGAGCCCGAGGCCGGGCAGTTCGAGAGCGGCGTCCACCTCCTCCTCGACCGCGGGCACGAGCACCCGGACCGATCCGCCGGGGCCGTCCACCACCGCGCAGCCGATCGGGGGGCCGCCGGCGATCCGCACCCGGGCGGAGTCGACCGGCCGGGCCGGCGCCGGTGCGACGTCGACCCGCACCGACTGGGTCAGCCCACCCGCCTCCGTCCGGCGCAGCAGCGGTTCCGGGGACAGCCGGACGGTCGTCCCGTCCTGCCGGTGGACCTGGCTGACGGCGCCCTCGCGCAGGGCGTCGCGGGCGAGGGTGGAGTCCCACCACGAGGGGCGGATATGACGGTCGCTCATCTGGTACGGGCTTCCTTGCGTGATCGGTGCGGGCGGGGGCGGACGGCCGGGCAGCCGGACGGAGAGGCGGTCGAGCGGACAGGCGGTCGGGCGGACAGCCGGTCGGGCGGTCAGCTGGTGCGGACGTAGTCCCGGCGGTCCCAGGCCAGCAGCGAGAACAGCTGGACGGCGGCGGCCTGGTTGAGGGTGCCGACCGGCTGCGCGGGGTCGGGCGCCCCGCCGTTGCCGGACTGGAAGTGGAACAGGCCGGTGGCCGGGTCCCGGTTCTCGACCCACAGCCGCTCGGCGTAGGCGCTCAGTACGGCGCGGTAACGCGGGTCGTGGTGCTGGGAGTCCAGCAGCAGCAGGTCCTGGAAGAGGAAGGAGTCGAAGACGGCCGGCTGGTCGTACAGCCGGTCGTCCACCGTCCAGTACGCCAGGGCGCCGTCGGCGTCCTCGACGGCCTGGCGGAGGTAGTCGCGGTCGCCGGTGGCGCGGTACAGCTCGGTGGCGGTGCCGATCATCGCCCCCGAGTTGTAGCTCCACAGCGTGGGGTCGACGCTGCCGTCGTCGTTGAGGTCGTTGCGGTAGAGCCCGGCAGACTGCCGCAGGCAATCCCGGTTCCAGTGGTACGCCCGCAGGGCCCAGTCGAGGTACTGCGGCTCCCTGGTGATCTGGTAGAGACCGGCCGAGAGTTGGGCGAAGAGCCCGGTCACGTTGGCCGCCCGGATGGTGTTGGCGCCGGTCTCCACCCAGTGCATCCCGCCGGGGCAGGTCTTGGCGGGGTCCTCGTCCCAGCCCCGCAGGTCGGTGGCGAAGGCGGCGCGGGCGCCGGCCAGCATGGCCCGGCCGCCGCCGGCCCGGTACTGGGTCAGGTAGGAGAGCCCCACCACGGCGTTGTCGTCGTAGAAGAGGTCGCCGCCGGTGCCCAGCGGCTCGGGGAGGTAGGAGTCGTAGCCGGGGTGGGCGGGGTCGGTCGAGGCGTACTGCCGCAGCGCGGTGAACCGGTCGGCCGCGTCGGCGCGGTAGCGGTCCGCGTTCCCGGGGATGCCGCGCAGGTAGACGGTGGCCTGGGTGGCCTCGCGGAACTCCCACAGGTAGGAGTAGGGGTTGCCGCCGGGGGCGGCGGGGGTGGACTCGCGGTACAGGTCGTGGCCGGCGGGGCCGAGGTAGAGGTCCTGCTGGAGAGCGCGGTAGCTGGCCTCGGCGCGGGCCGCCCAGTCGGGCTGCCCGGGTCCTGCGGCCTGGGCGGACGGCGCGGCGAGGAGGCCGGCCGCTGTGCTGACCAGCGCGGTCAGCAGCAGGCCGACGCGGCGGGTGGTGCGGGCTGTGGCCATGGGCGGGACCTCCCGGTCAGACGTTGAGTTTGAGGCTGGAGACGAAGAAGCGCTGGGAGAGGAAGAAGACGATCACCGTCGGCAGCGAGACGACCAGCGCGCCGGCCAGCACCACCGGCGGCCCCACGTTGGAGTAGTTGCCCTGGAGGTCGGCGAGTGCGGCCATGATGGGCCGGATGTTGCGGCTGGTGGCGAGGGTGATGCCGAAGAGGAGGTCGTTCCAGACCGCGACGAACTGAAAGACGAAGGCGGCGGCCATCGCGGACTTGGACAGCGGCACGTAGATGCTCCAGAACAGCCGCCACCACGAGGCGCCGTCCAGCCTGGCGGCCTCGATCACCTCGGACGGCAGGGTGACCGCGAAGTTCCGAAGGACGAAGAAGGCGAACGGGATGGCGATCGCGATGTAGATGACGACCATCCCGATCTGGGTGTCGTACAGCCCGGTGTTGGCGTAGGCGAGGAAGAGCGGGCGCAGGAAGACCTGGAGCGGCAGCAGGGTGCCGGCGTAGATCAGCCAGAACCACAGGGCGCGGCGCCGGACCGGCATGATCGCCGCGGCGAAGGCGGCCAGCGAGGCGAGGAGCACGGCGCCCGCCGAACTGACGACCGAGTAGTACAGGCTGTTGGCCATCGCGGGCCCGAGGTCCGCCGTGTTCCAGGCGGCCCGGAGGTTGGCGAACAGGCCGAAGCTGTTCGGGTACCAGTTGGGGCTGCCCGAGTAGTCGTGGACCGAGGTGAGGCCGTTGACCAGGAGGAGATAGGTCGGCACGAACCAGAGCAGTGCCACCAGGACGACCACGCAGTTGCGGAGGACTCTGCTCATGTCACACCTTGCCCCGGGTCGGCAGCTGGCGGCGCAGATAGGTCCAGGACGCCAGCAGAACGATGATCGTCAGCAGCACGGCGATGGCGGCTCCGGCGCCCGGCCGCAGGAAGAGGAAGGTCTCCTGGTACATCGAGACGGCCAGGGTCTCGGTGGCCCGCCCGGGGCCGCCCTGGGTGAGGACGAAGATCAGGTCGAAGGCCTTGAGCCCGTTCACCAGGCTCATCCCGATCACGATGATCGACACCGGCCGCAGCTGCGGGAGGACGATATGGCGGAACCGGGCCCACGGGCCCGCGCCGTCCAGCGCCGCGGCCTCCAAAGTCTCCGGGGGGATCCCCTGCAGGCCGACCATGAAGAGGATCACCGCGACCCCGGTGGCCTGCCAGGAGCTGGCGACGATCATCACGAGGGTGTTGCCGGGCCAGTCGAGCAGCCAGTTGCCGGCCAGTCCGCCCAGCCCCAGCCCCCGGAGGGCGCTGTTGACCGCCCCGTCGCTGGTGAGGATGAAGTTCCAGACCACGGCGACCGCCGAACCCGAGATCGCGTACGGGATGGTCACCGCGAGCCGGGCTGCCCGGCTCCACCGGGTGGAGTCGGTGAGGATGGCGATCAGCAGGCCCATCCCGGTGGGCAGCAGGATCGCGCCGCCCACCCACATCAGGGTGTTCTCCAGTGAGCGCAGCAGGTTGGGGTCGGTGAAGAACGCGCCGTAGTTGGCGAGGTCGTTGAAGGTGGAGCGGGTGTAGTCGCTGAAGAAGCTGCGGTAGAGGGTGTAGCAGAAGGGCGCCAGCAGCACCACGGCGACCAGGATCGCGGCCGGCAGCAGGAAGCCGCCCGCCATCAGCCGCTCCCGCCACAGCGCAGCGGCCCGGCGGCCGGCCGCCCGGGGATGCTCCGGCCGGGCCGGCGGCAGTCCGCTCCGGCCGCGGACCGGATCGGTGGTCACACTCATGAGCCGCCCTTCCGCCAGATGTCCCACTCCTGGTCCGCGCGCTTCTGCATCGACTCCAGCGTGGAGCGGATCGCGGTGGGATGGATCATGAAATTGCCCAGGTCGAGGATGTTGCCCTGGATGAGGTTGGGCGGGCTGGCCTCGTTGTAGCGGGTCAGCAGTGTCCGCCGGTTGCGCGCGATGTCCTGCTGTACGGCCTCGATCACCGGATTCCCGGCCGGCACTGTGGGGTTGGCCGAGCTGTCCTGGAGGAAGTCCGACCAGACCCGCTGCACCCGCGGATCGAGCCAGTGCGAGACCACGGCGAGCCCGCCGGGGTGGTTCGCCGCCCGCTTCGGCACGGCGAAGACGCCAGACTCTGTGATCACCGACTGCTTGGTGCCGGCGTGGACGGTCGGCATGACGAACGCCCCGTAGTCAACGTCCGGCCGCAGCCCCGCCGCCGCGATGGCGGCCGACTCCCAGCTGCCGTGGAGGAACATGGCCAGCTTGCCCGCCTTCATCTGAGCCGGGCCGTTGGCGCCGTCGAAGTCCGGCGCGGTCATCCAGCCCTTGGCGTAGAAGTCCCGCCAGATGGTCATCGCCTCCCGCACCGTGTCGTCGGTGTACTTGGCGCGGCCGTTGACCAGCCGGGTGTAGAAGTCCGGGTCGAGCTTGCTGACCAGTTCCTCGAACCACTCGAAGGCCGGCCAGACGCCGTTCTGCGTGGCGAGGAACGGGGTGACCCCGTTCCGCTTGAGCACCTCGGCGTTGTGGGTGAACTCGCCCCAGGTGGCCGGCTCGTGGAGCCCGTACTTGGCGAAGACCGGCTTGGCGTAGAAGAAGACGTAGGAGGACTGGTACAGCGGGATCCCGTAGATCCCGCCCTGGAAGGTGACGCCCCGCCGGAGCTGGGGCGAGACCCAGCCCTTGCGCACCGCGTCCTCCCACACCGGGCCGAGTTCGGTGAGCCCGCCGGAGCGGGCCAGCGAGAAGAGGGGATAGCCGGAGGCCCATTTGACGACGTCGGCGGCGCGGCTGGTCTGCACGGAGGTCTGCACCACCTCCTGGTACGAGGTGGTGGAGGCGTTCGACAGCGGGCGGAGGTCGAACCCGCAGATCCGCTTGAGCACCGCGCCGGCCTTCTCGTAGCCGTCCGACCAGGTGGCGTTGTCGTTGTACAGGTTGGCGGCGCCGGGGACGCTCGAGGTGGAACTGCCGCGGGCGCAGCCGGACAGTGCGGCGGCGGCCGCGAGCCCGCCGAGGCCGGCCAGCCCGGCGAGGACTCCGCGTCGGGTGGGACCGCCCGGGGGGATCGGGCCCCGGGTCCTCGTCCCGGGGTCAGTGCGGCCAGGTTGCATCGACCTGTCCTTCCGTCATGTGCCCCTTGGCCGGAGAGGTGGGTGGTGGGTGCTCGGCCGGGATGAAGGTAACGGTAACAATTGGCGGTGACAAGGGGTCAGACAAGGGAACCGGGAAACTTCCGTGGATAGGGCGGCTTCCCTCGACGACCCGATGGACAATCGACCGCCGGGCGGTAAGGTACCGATACCTTCGACTGCCCGGCGCAACGCCGCACGGTCGAGACCAGTGCGACGCGATCAACGAAAGGTGTCCCCGTGCACCACGACGGCAGTGGCCTGCCCTACCAGCCGAACCCGCGCTACGCGGCCGTCGGAGGCGCGGTCGCCCGCGGCTGGCCCGCGGCCCTGGCCGAACTGCCGGAGCGGGTGCGGGTGGTGGCCCTGGACGGCCCCTGGGCGCTGGACTGGGACGGGGTGCGCGCCGCCCTGGCGGCCGCCCGTCCCGGCCTGGCCCTACTGGACGTCCGCCCCCACCTGGCCCCCTGGGCCGAGATCGAGGCCCGCACCGAGGCGGGCGCACTGGCCCACGACCCGCACTTCGCCGCCCTCTCACAGGCCACACTGGCCGACTTCTTCACCGCGCTGCCCGCAGTGCGGCCGGGCGAGGAACTGACGGTGGTGTACGGCCCCGGCGCGGCACTCGTCGAGCACGACGCCCTCTGGTACGCCGATCTGCCCAAGCGGTACGCCGAAGCCGCGATCGCCGCAGGTACCGGTACCAACCTCGGTCAGCGGCCGTCCGACGGTCCTGGCGGCACCCGGCGGCTCTTCTACATCGACTGGCCGATCCTCGACCGGCACCGCGACTCCCTCGCCGACCGGATCGACCGCTGGATCGACCTCCAGGACCCGGACGCCCCCGCCTCCCTCGACGGCGCCGCACTGCGGGCGACGGCCGCCGGCCTGGCCCGCCGTCCCTTCCGCACCCGTCCGACCTTCAACACCACCCCGTGGGGCGGCCAGTGGGGCCGGCGCGAGCTCGGCTTCAACCCCGAGGGTCCGAACACCGCACTCGGCTACGAGCTGATCGCGCCCGAGTCCGGGGTCCTGATAGGCGGCCGCCCGGGAGCGGGCACGGGAGCCGGCGAGGGCGGGGGCGAGGGCGAGGGCTCCGAGGACAGCGGTCCACAGATCGAGCTGCCCTTCCAGCTCCTGGTCGCCCTCCACCCCGAACTCGTCCTGGGCGAGACGGTGCATGAGATGTTCGGCACCTCCTTCCCGATCCGGTTCGACTATCTCGACACCGTCGACGGCGGCAACCTCTCGGTCCACTGCCACCCGCAGCCGGACTACATGAAGGAGGTCTTCGGCTGGCCCTACACCCAGCACGAGACCTACTACCTGATGTCGGGCAGCGAGCAGAACACCGTCTTCCTCGGTCTGCGCGACGACGCCGACGTCTCCGAGTTCCACCACCGCGCCCACGCGGCCGACGCCGAGGGCACCCCCTTCCCGATCGAACGCTTTGTGCAGACCTTCCCCGCCACTCCGCACCAACTCTTCCTCATCCCCGGCGGCACTCCGCACGGCAGCGGGGCGGGCAACGTGGTGCTGGAGGTCAGCGCCACCCCGTACCTCTACTCGCTGCGGTTCTACGACTGGCTGCGCCGGGACGCCCGGAACCGGCAGCGCGCCGTCCACGTCGAGCACGCCTTCCGCAATCTCGACACCGAACGCACCGGTGACGCGGTCGCCCGCGATCTCGTACAGTCGCCCCGGATCCTCCGCAAGGGCGAAGGCTGGCGGGAGGAGGTTCTGGGGCGGTTGCCGGAGATGTTCTTCGTGGTCCACCGACTGGCCGTCGACGCGCAGGCCACCGCGCCGGACCGCACGGACGGGCGCTTCCACGTGGTCAACGTGGTCGAGGGGGACGGCGTGCTGGTGCGCACCGAGGCCGGCGTCGAGCACCGGGTGGGATACGCCGAGACCCTGGTCGTCCCGGCGGCCGTCGGCCGGTACACGGTCACCGGGCTCGGCGCCCGGGAGAGCCGGGTCGTCAAGGCGTTCGTGAAATGAGCGAAGCCCGCACGGGGTGGGCCCACTCCCCCACCGTCCCGGTCCTGGAGATCGGCGGCACCCATGTCACGGCCGCCCTGGTGCGGATCGGCTCCGGGCCCGCCCGGGTGGTCGCGGAGCACCGCGAGCCGCTGGACGGCGAGGGGCCGGCGGAGGCCGTCACGGCCGCCCTGCTGCGGGCCGGCCGAGCGCTGCCGGCGGGGGCACCGGCCCGCTGGGGCGTCGCGCTGCCCGGCCCCTTCGACTACGCCCGGGGCATCGCCCGTTACCGCGGCGTCGGCAAGTTCGACGCGCTGGACGGCCTGGACCTCGGCGCCCTGCTGGCGGCCGGCCTCCCGGGCTGCACGGGTGTGGCGTTCCTCAACGACGCCGAGGCCTTCGCCCGCGGCGAGTGGATCGAGGGCGCCGGACGGGGACGCGCCGCGCTCGTCGCCGTCACCCTGGGAACCGGCGTCGGTTCCGCCTTCCTCCGCGAGGGCACGGCGGTGACCAGCGGCGAGACGGTGCCCCCGGAGGGCCGCGCCGACCTGATCAGCCATCAGGGCAGGCCACTTGAGGACAGCGTGTCGCGGCGCGCCCTGATCGCCGCCTACCGCCGGGCCTCCGGCCGCCGCCTCGACGTGCGGGAGATCGCCGCGGCCGCCAGGGGCGGCGACGCAGCCGCGGCCCGCGTGCTCAGCCAGGCCTTCGGCGCCCTCGGGCAGGCCCTCGCCCCCTGGCTACGCCGATTCGGCGCGGAGGCCCTGGTGGTCGGCGGATCGATGACCGGCTCCTGGGACCTGATCGAGCCGGCCCTCACGGCGGGGCTCCGGGCGGACGGCGGCGCGGCCCCGCGTCCAGTCCTCGCCCGGCGGCCGCGGGACGCCGCCCTCATCGGTGCGGCCTGGCACGCCCGCGCGGCCCGCGCGGACGCGCCGGTGCGACTGCCGGACTGACAGGCCGCGCGGGTTCGTGCGGAACGGCAGCCGACACGGGTCGCACAAGGGAGGATCATCATCGTCCTGGTGGTAAGAGAACGTGTCCGGCGACGTACCGGGCCGCCCACGCGTCTGGCCCACAAGCTGCAAGGGAGTCCATCGTGACCAGCGGGTCGCCCGCCCCCACCGCACAGCCCACGATGAAGGAGGTCGCCGCCCTCGCCGAGGTCAGCCCGATGACCGTCTCGCGGGTGCTGCGCGGCGACACCGCCGTGTCGCCGGACCGGCGCGCCCGGGTCGAGGCCGCCGTCCAGCGGCTCGGCTACCGGCGCAACACCCTGGCCCGCAACTTCCGGCAGGGCCAGGGCACCGGGACCATCGGGCTGATCGTCACCAATCTCGCCAACCCCTTCTACGCCCGGTTGGCCCTGGGCATCGAGGCGGCGGTCGCCGAGGAGGGGCTGCGGCTGATGATCACCAACACCGCGGGCGACACCGCCCGTGAGCGGGCCGCGATCCGCGACTTCTCCGGCCGCCGGGTCGACGGGGTGGTCCTGGTCCCGGCCGGCGCCGACCAGGCGTATCTGGCCGAGGAGTTGCCCGCCGGCCTGCCGGTGGTCACGGTCGCCCGGCCGCCCGCCGGCCACGAGGCGGACTGCGTGCTGGTCGACGACTTCGGGGGCGCCTACGCGGCCACCGGCCGGCTGCTGGCCGCGGGGCACCGCCGCATCGGGTTCCTCGGCAACCCCCCGTCGGTCTACACCGGTTCCGAGCGCTACCGGGGCTACTGCGCCGCTCTCCACGAGGCGGGACTCGGCATCGACGACGCCCTGGTCAAGCGCGGCCAGGAGGACATGGCCTCGGCCGAGGCGGCCGCCGCCGAGCTCCTCGCCCTGCCGCAGCCCCCCACCGCCGTCTTCTGCACCAACAACCGCAACACACTGGGCGCCTACCGGGCGCTGCGGCACCTCGGCCGGTCGGCCACGCTGGCCGGGTTCGACGACTTCGACCTCGCCGACGTCCTCAGCGTCCCCGTGCTGGTGGTCGACTACGACCCGGACGAGATCGGCCGCCGCGCGGCCGAGCTGCTCCGGGAGCGGCTCTCGCCGACCGGGACGCCGGCTCCGCCCCCGCGCCGGGTCGTCGTCCGCACCACGATCATCGCCCACGGCGCGGACGAGGGCCCGGCACCCGACCAAAGCGGCCGATAGCCGGGCTCGGCGGCCGCCGGCGGACGCGGCAAGCCCCGGCGGCCGCCCCCCTCAGACCGACATCCGCCGGGTGAGCCGGTTGGACCGGGTCAGCGCGGCCGCCAGCACCCAGGCCAGGGCGGGCAGTCCGAGCAGCAGGGCGCCCAGCTCCGGCCAGGGCACCACGAGCGGGTGCGCGGCCAGCGAGATGTCGCCGGTCACCGCGTCGACCCAGGGCCGCTCGGCGGCCTGGTCGGCCTTGACCAGGCCGGCCGCGGGCACCACCCCGGCGAGGGTGCCGAGGAGGACCCCGATCGCGGCCACCGCCGCGCACTGGAAGCCCGAGAGCGTACGCCGGATCCGCGGAGCGGCCCCCACCGCGGACAGGGTGTCCAGGTCCCGCTGCGAGTCGGCGGCGGAGAGCCCGGTGGCGACGCCGGCCGCGGCGACCGCCACCGCGGAGGCGATGATCAGCAGCATCAGGGCGACCACCCCGCTGTCCGAGCGGTATCCGCTCTCGACGGTCAGCGAACCGCTGCCGCCCTGCTTGGCCACCGCGGCGGTGGCCGCCTGGAGTTGGGCGGAGGTCACTCCCCCGGCCCCGCCCGCCTCCGGGCCGGCGCCCGGCAGCCAGATCGATCCGGCCGGGGAGGTGCCGACGCCGGCCGCCCGGGCGGCCCGCACCGACAGCACCGCCTGGGCGGAGGGCACCTTGGCGTCCACCACCACGGCGGGCAGGCTGACCGTGCTGGTCTCGGGCTTCTGGTCCTCGCCCACCGGGTCGAGGGTCCGCAGCAGGGTCACCCGGCCGTCCTCCACGTACCGGGGGTCCGTGACGAGGACCGCGCCCTGCGCCAGACGCCGCTCGGCCGCCGCGTCGTCCACCCCCAACAGGTTCCGCAGCACGTCGGCGTCGCCGGCCACCACGTCGCCGAAGTACATCGAGTTGACCTCGGCCGCACGGCAGCGCGGATCGGTCCGCAGCAGCCGCCTGGCCTCCGTCGCGGAGATCTCCGCCCCCGAGCCGTACGGATCGAGCGCGGCCTTCGGTGTGGTGTCCCGGCAGAGCCGGTCGGCGGGCATCCGCAGCTGCACCGAGCCGCAGCGCCGCGTGTCGGCGTCGCTGCCCTTGGCGGAGACCGCGCAGTCCGCGCCGTAGTAGGTGCGGTAGACGTCGGCCCGGCTGCCGAGTCCGGGCAGCACGGCCGCGGTGGCGGCGCGTTCCGCCGCGGCGGCCCTGCCCTGCGGGTCCGGGGCCTCGCCGAGTTGGAGGACGAGGGCGCCGGCCGGGGCGCCCGCCCGGTACTCGGCGCGCTGGGCGGCGTCCTGTCCCGCCTGGTAGGTGAGGATGGCCACCGCCCCGGCGACGGCCGCGGTCACCGCGGCCACCGCGGGCGCGGTACGGCCCCGGTTGCGGGCCGCGTCGCGCAGCGCCAGCCGGGGGCCGAGCGGCAGCCGCCCGGCCACCCGCCCGGCCAGCAGCACCAGGTGTGGGGTACAGGCCACCAGCCCGAGTTCGGCCAGCACCGACCCCGCGCCCACGGCCGTCGAGCCGTGCCCGGTGGCGGCGCCGAACACCGCGCCGGCCGCGCCGAGCAGCACCACGGCCAGCCCGCACACCAGCAGCGCCCGGGACGGCGCCCGGACCGAACCTCGCTGCCCCAGCGCGGCGGTGACGGACTGCCGGGAGGCCTGGACGGCCGGCACCAGGGCCGCCGCCAGTCCGGTGAGCACCCCGAGGACGACCAGAGCGGCAAGATCCAGCGGGGCCAGGGTGAGCCCGCCGAAGCGGGAGCCGCTGTACTGCTCCAGCGGTCCGCGGAGGACCGCCGCGGCGACGATGCCGAGGCCGAGTCCGACGAGGGCGCCGGCCCCGCCCAGCACCGCCCCGCCGGCCAGCACCACGGCCCGGATGTGCCGCCGGTCGCCGCCGGCCACCGCGACCAGGCCGAGCTGGCGCCGGTTGCGCCGGGCGCCCACCGCGAAGGCCGGGCCGGCCAGCAGCACCACCTCCAGCAGCGCCATCGCCACCGCGGTGCTCAGCGCGATGGCGGCGGTGGAGGAGATCCCGCCGCCGCGGGAGGCCCGGTCGTGGAAGTCCAGGTGGTACGGGATTCGGTCCGCGGCGGGCGGATCCAGCAGCACCGCGCGGGAGGTCACCTCCACTCCGTAGCCGTTCGCCCGGAGCACCTGCGGCCAGCTGAAGCCGCCGCTGCCGGAGGGCAGCCGGACCAGCCAGGAGCCGTCACCGGTCGGCCTGGCGCTGCCCTCCACGTCGGCCATCACGCTGGTGGAACGGGCCAGTACGGAGTAGAGCTCACCGGGCCGGGCGATCAGCGCGCGGTCGGCGAGCAGCCCCGGGTACTCCACGGCGGCGGTGATCCGGTACGGGCGGTCGGTGCCGAGCGGGGTGGTGGTGTCGCCGACCCGCAGCCCGGCGGACTTGAGGAAGGCCGTGGTGGCCGCGATCTCGTACGGCCGGTCGGGCCAGCTGCCCTGACGCATCGTCACCAGTCCGCGGGTGGCCGGCGACCGCAGGTCCAGTTCGCGGTAGCCGGGCGAGGTGACGCCGTACCGGGTGGTGAAGGGGATGCCGGTGGTCTCCTCCGGGAGGGGCGTCAGCCGGCTGCCGGCCGGCAGCGCCGCCTTGAGCAGCCGCTCGGGCGAGGCCGCGGCGGCGCTGCGGGCGGCGGCGGACGGGGTGTACGGGGCCATCGCGGTCAGCCGGCCGCTCTCCTCGGACCCGTCCCCGGGGTTGGGCTGCTGCTCGATGGGGTGGCCCGGGTCGCTGATCGAGACCAGGGCGTCGGCCGCGCCCATCTGGCGGGTGGCGACGGTGGCCGCCGAGAGGTGGGAGCTGCGGGCGGTGACGTCCGCCGCGGAGGCGCCGAGCACCGGCAGCGCGATCATGACGGCGACCAGGGCGCTGCGGCCTCGGGAGCGGAGGGCGTCCCGGCGGGCGATCCGCAGGGCGGCCCGCCAGGCGGCGGGCCTCATCGGCCCACCCGCCCGGAGAGCAGCGATTCGGCGGTGCCGGAGGAGGTCTCGTCGACCATCCGGCCGTCCCGCAGGAAGACCACCCGGTCCGCCCAGGCGGCGTGCCGGGCCTCGTGGGTGACCAGGACGCCGGCGGCGCCGGCGTCGCAGCGGGTGCGCAGGACGGCGAGAACGGCCTCGCCGGTGGTGGAGTCCAGCGCTCCGGTGGGCTCGTCGGCCAATACCAGGCGCCGGTCGCCGATCAGCGCGCGGGCGATGGCGACCCGCTGCTGCTGGCCGCCCGACATGTCGTCGGGGAAGCGGTCGGCGAGTTCGCCGATGCCGATCTCGTCCAGTGCGGCCTGCGCCTCCTGCCGGGCCCGGCGGGCCGGGACGCCGTCCAGTTCGCGCGGGAGCGAGACGTTCTCGGCGGCGGTGAGCGCCGGTATCAGGTTGAAGTCCTGGAAGACATAGCCGATCTGACGCCGGCGCACAGCGGCGAGCGCGCGCGAGGACAGTGCCCCGAGCTCCTGTCCCTCGACCCGGATCTCCCCCGAGGTGGCAGTGTCGAGGCCGCCGGCCAGCGTCAGCAGGGTGGACTTGCCGGAACCGCTGGGGCCCATCACCGCGACCAGTTCGCCGGCCCGGACGGCCAGGTCGATGCCGCGCAGGGCGTGCACCTCGGCGGCGCCGCTGCCGTGGACGCGGGTGACCCCGCTGAGGCTGAGGACCGGGCGGTCCGCGGGGGCCGACGGCCCGGGCGAGACCTCCGATACGGAGGCTGGCTCTGAACCGGGTTGCCCGGTAGGGGGGTTGTGCTCGGGTGACACGTTCTGCTCTCCCTCAGAAGTGTGCGGTGTCGCGGGTCGCGGACTGCTCCCGCGCCCCTGTCGCGTCGGTGCCGGCCGATCCGGCGCGGGCGTCGGCGCCGTCGGCGGTGTCGGCGGTGTCGGCGGTCCCGGCGGCCTTGGCGGCCTGCTGCCGCCGGGCCCGGCCGGCGCGGGCGAGCCGCTGCTCGCAGTGGTCCAGCCAGCGGATCTCCGCCTCGGCCTGGAAGATCAGCTGTTCCAGGACCAGCAGCCAGGCCAGGTCGTCGGTGGAATCGGCCGCTTCCCGGGAGCCCCCCGGGTCCGCCGCCGCGCCGGTCTCGGCGGCCAGCGCACGCGCCTTCAGCCGGGTGTAGTCCTGCAGCGCGCGCATGGTGTGCGCGCGCTGCGCCTGGACCACGGCCTGGACGTCGACCTCGGGCGCCCCGACCGCCATCGCCAGCTTGATCGCCAGCTCGTCCCGGGGCGGGTGATTGCGCCCGACCGGCGTGCCGAACCAGGAGCGCAGCTCCTGCCGGCCCTGTTCGGTGATGGCGTAGTAGACCTGCCCCTCCGCCTCCTCGGCGCCCGCGCCCTCGGCGCAGGGGGCGACCAGACCGTCCCGCTCCAGTCGGCCGAGGGTGGTATAGACCTGTCCGACGTTCAGCGGCCAGGTCCCCCCGGTCCGCGACTCGAACTCGGCGCGCAGTTGATAGCCGTAGCGAGGGCCTTGATCGAGAAGGGCGAGCAACCCGTGACGGATGGACATACCGCGTATGTATACCCGGTATGCAGCCCCTCTCGCAACGTCGGTCGCCGGCCGCCGGCCCGGCGCGGGCGAAGGCGGCGACCGCCCCCACCGCGAGCAGCGCGGCAGCGGACGAGGCCGGCGAGGACCCGGCCGAGAGCTGGGCGAGATGGTGGAAGAGCAGAAGGCCGGGGCACGCGGGGGCCGGGCCCCGTAGACGAGCGCGGCCAAGGCGCCGGCACCGCGCAGCAGCCCGGCCACCGGCTCCGGGTGAGGGGGCGGATCACCCGCCCTTTCGGTCCTGGACGGCCGTGACCGCCGTCGCGCCCTGCTCCGCCCCGGAGGACGGGCGCGGAAAGAACTCCCGCACCGGGAGCAGCAGGCCGAGGAGTGACAGCACGATGAAGACCACCTGGTGGACATGGTCCTTCCCCGGCGGCAGCCGGCCGGCCAGGTGGGCGACCCAGAACACCGGGTAGAACCACTGCGCCCACCACGCCCAGACCTCCCGGCGCCGGAACGGCAGCACTGTGATCAGCGTGCCGAACAGCCCCAGCCCGATCGCGGCCAGCCCGTCCGCGCGCATCAAGCGCACGTCGCCGGAGCCCGGCGCGATGACGGCCACCAGACCGAAGACGAAGATGCCCGCGCCCACCAGGGCCAGACAGATCCACGCAACCCGGAACCGGGCCTTCCCAGCCTCTGCCACGCTTAGGCAGTACCCCGAGACCCCCGCCGGAACGCCCCTCCCCGCCGAGTCGCCGGACACCGGCCCGTCAGATCCGCCAGGAGCGCAGGAGGTGAGCGGTGCCGTAGACGTCCAGGCCGGTGGTGCGGATGGCCCGGACCAGGTCGATCAGCGCCCCGTAGGGCGGCGCGATGCCCTCCTCGCTGGCGTGCATGTACGCGGTGGCCAGACCGGCGCCGAACAGCTCGTTCCGCGCCGGAAGCGGCTTGAGGAGGACGGTGGTGTGGAGCAGGGCGGCGGCACGCCAGGCGGCGTCCGGCTCCTCCCCCAGCCTCGGCGTGTTCACCCGGTGCCGGGCCACGGCCGCCACCAGCGCGGAGTAGTCGTTCACGGCCGGCTGCTCGGGCAGCAGCTCGGCCTGGCGCTCCAGCAGCCAGGGGATGTCGATGTGCAGTTCCATGCCTCAGGCGGCTCCGGCCGTGCGGCGCGGAACGCTGTCCGGGAAGGCCTCGTCGAACGCACCAGCGTGCTCGCCCACGAAGCGGCGGAACGCCTCGGCGCCCTCGGCGAGCGCGCGCCGGTGGGCCAGGTCCCCGGCCACGGCCTCCCGCACCAGCGTCTTGAGCGAGACCGCCCGCGCCTCGGCCTCCTGCCGCAGCTGAGCCATTTCCTCTTCGCTGAACTCGATATTGAGAGCAGGCATGCCCACAGCCTAGCGTCCGATAGCGGTTCTCCGGTACCAACGACAGAGAAACCGCAGGTGAAACCCACCGCACGCCGGTACCGGGCACCTCGTCCCCCGCGCCCCCCGTGGCTAGCCGTGGGTGCGTTTCAGCTTGAGCGCCAGGCGGGGGGCGACGAAGGACGCGAGGAAGATCGGCAGAAGTCGCTTTCCGGTGCATCGGAAGGCGACGACCTCGCCCTCGGCGGCGTCGAAGGTCTCGTTCGCGCTGGACTTCCGGCCGTCGCGGACCCGCAGTTCGTGCCGGCCGCTCTCGATCGGCAGCTCGATCGTCTCGTTCATGCCGACCACCGCGACGGGCCTGCCGTCCAGCAGTACCTCGTAGTCGCCACGACGCACCTCGGCGCCGATCGCCTTGTGCGTCAGCTTCAGCGTTGCCACCATCGACGCTCTCCTCCAGCCGCCCTTGCCGCACCTCCCTTTCAGCGACTACCCGTCCCCCGCGGGCTTCACCCCGGCACACCGGCACACGACCGACGACCGGGAGTTCTCTTTGGAGCCGTGGGGCGCCCTGGGCCGGCATTTGCGGGCGGTCGTCCGCAGCACGGCGGCGCAGGTCACGGTCCCGCCGCCGCCGCGCGCCGAGCGGATCAGTAGCCGACCGGGTTGACGAAGGTCTCGGGGTCGGAGGTGGCGCCGGCCTGGTGCCACAGGGCTCCGCCGTAGGGCCAGGCGAGGGTGGTGTGGGTGGTCTCGTCGGGCGGGGTGATCTGGACCTGGGCCGGGGCGAACGGGCGGGTGTCGGTGGTGTTCGCGGGGATCGGCAGGACGTTGATGGTGATCTCGGCCGTGTCGTCCCCGGGCTTCAGGGTGAGGGTGGCCGGCTTGTCCTTGGAGCGCGGCAGGTCCCACGTTTCGCCGGTCCTGCTGATCAGGCGGACGCCCGGGAAGCCGTACAGGGTGCAGGTGCGGGAGCCGATGTTGGTCAGCTTCACGGAGGCGATCTGCTGCTGGGTGCCGCCCATGTCGGGGGCGCCGGCGTTCCAGCGGAGCTTGAGCTCGCCGGTGTGGCAGCGGCTGCTCGCGGCCGCCGGGGACACGTTGACGGCGCCGGTGGCCGCGTTGCCACTGCCGTTGCCGTTGCCCTGGGCGCTCGTGCCGCCGGTCCCGGCAGAGCCTTGGCCGCCGGCCTGCGCAGTGGTCTGCTGACCGGTCGCTGCGGAGGGGGCGGAGGAGGCGCCGGTCGGCTGTGTCGTGCTCGGCTGACCGGCAGCAGAGGACTGCGCCGCGGCCCCGGCGGAGGAGTCGGACGGGCTGCATGCGGCAGCACCGGCCCCTACAACGGCTACGGCCAGCGCGGCGGCGGTGCAACGGAGGGCGCGGTTCAGCTTGGCGGTCATGGGTCCCCCTCGGGAGTGCCGGATCGTCTCGCCCGGCTCTCGCTGTGTCGGATGCGCTTATCGGTAGGAGGGACGGATCTTCCTACGAACCGGTTCGAGGAAGATCGTCCGGGATCTGTAACAGGCGGCGGGACCGCCTTCAGGGGATGAGGAGACCGATCGCCACCCGCAGCCGGTCGCGGTAGAACTCCCGCGAGGAGGCCTGGTACTTGAGCCCGACCGAGGTGCTGATCAGCGTCTGCGTCCGGGCGAGGGCGGAGGCCGGTTCCGCTCCCGGCTCGGCGGCGAGGGCGTCGGTGATCAGCCGCTCGAAGCGGCGGGGCATCGACTCCAGCAGCTCGCCGAGGAGGTCGGGGTTGTCCTCGATGACCGTCGGGACGTCGCGCGACAGGGGGCCGACGTAGCGGCCCGCCCAATGATCGAACGCCTCCAGGAGACGCTCCTGGAGGGGGCGGTCGGCTACGGCCAGGGCGCGTTCGGCCGCCGCCAGGTCCCGTTCCAGGATGTGGGTGGCCGCGGCCCGGAACAGCGCCTCCTTGGACGAGAAGAGGAAGTAGAGCCCGGGCCGCGAGATCCGCGCGGACCGCGCCACCTCCTCCATCGAGGTCTTGCGGTAGCCGAAGCGGGCGAACGTGGCCATGGCCGCCTCGAGGACGGCGGTACGCCGATCGGTCTCGGCGGGCGCCGGGGCCGCGGGGGCGCCGGGGTCGGGGCGGCGTCGCGGGTGGCCGGCGCGGGCTCGCGGCCGTGGGGTCGGCATCCGTGCTGCGCATCCACCGATCCTAGGAGCGGCAGACGAGCTATACAAGTCACGTTCAATCTGTAAAGTGGCCGCTATGGAATCTCGCCCCCTCATCACCACCCGCTTCACGGCCGCCAGCACAGCGGAGGAGGTGCTGCGCGGTGTCGACCTCAGCGGCCTCCGCGCGATCGTGACGGGAGCCTCCTCCGGCCTGGGAGCCGAGACGGCCCGGGTGCTGGCCCGCGCAGGCGCCGAGGTGACCCTCGCGGTGCGGAACACGGCCGCCGGCGAGGCCGTGGCGGACGCCGTCGAGAAGTCGGCCCACGGCGGAATCCGTCCGCGAGTCGAGCGGCTCGATCTCGCGGAGCGGGACACGATCGCCAGGTTCGTCGAGGCGTGGCGGGAGCTGCCGTTGCATCTGCTGGTCAACAACGCGGGCGTGGTCACCGGCGGCCTCGAACGCACTCGCGAGGGCTGGGAGCTGCAGTTCGCGACCAACCATCTCGGCCACTTCGCCCTGGCCCGCGGTCTTCACGAGGCCCTGGCCCGGGGCGCGGCCGAGCGCGACGGAGCACGGATCGTCGCGGTCAGCTCCACCGCGCACATGCGTTCCGGCATCGACTTCGACGACCTCCACTTCGAGCACCGCCCCTACGACCCGCAGATCGCCTACGCCCAGTCGAAGACGGCGAACTCCCTCTTCGCCGTCGAGGCGACCCGGCGCTGGGCGTCGGACGGCATCGTCGCCAACGCGGTGAACCCCGGCGGCATCGCGACCGGGCTGCAGCGGAACTTCACCCCGGAGCAGAAGGCCTCACTGGAGGCCGCCGAGGCAGCCGGGGTCTTCACCTACAAGACGGTGGGGCAGGGCGCCGCCGCCGGCGTCATCGCGGCCGTGGCCCCCGAGTTCGCCCACACCGGCGGCCACTACCTCGACGACGGGCAGGAGGCCTACACCGTGCCCGACGACGCCGATCTCGCCCAGCATCCGCACGGCGTCAAGGAATGGGCACTCGACCCCGACATCGCCAAGCGCCTGTGGGAGGTCTCCAGCGAGCTCCTCCGCGTCTGAGCCCATAGCGATCGAGCGAGCCACTGCCCAGCCACCGCCGCTCGGCTGCACCTCGGCTGCGGCTCGCGTAGCCACCGCCCGGACCCCAACGAGGCCTCCCACGCTTCCGACGCTCCCGGACGCCCGCGCATTCACCCCAGTGGGACGACGATCTCGCCGCCGTGGCCGCCGTTCTTCCCCTCGGCCTCGTCCAGGATGAGCTCGACGAGAGTGGCCCGGGAGACGTGCGGCGGCAGCAGTGGGCGCTTGAACTCCGCCAGCGGCAGGACGCGTCGCTGCGGGGCTATGCCGCCGACCCGGAGGTCCGGGGCGTGGAAGACCGTGCCGCCGGCCTGAAGGACGATCGTGTCGGCCTCGACCCGCTCCGCCATCTCCTTTCCGACGACCATCTTCATGATCGCCTGGTAGATCCGTCCGCCCGCGTTGGCCGACACTCCCGTGCCCAGCGCGCCGAGCCAGACGGTGCGGAAGTCCCCGGCGGCGAGCAGCCGGGCGCCGGCCTCCAGCGCCCCCGGGCCGTCCCCCTTGCTGATCCCGATGGCGGAGACGGCCGCCTCCACGTCGCCCAGGGCGGGGAGATCCCCCGGGGCCATGACGTCGGCCCGGCGGATCTCGAGCCTCTCGGGGGCGGCGGCGGAGGGGAGAGCGAACTGCTCCGGCTTGCGGACGAGGGCCACGACCTCGTGCCCGCGCTCCAGCGCCTGCCCCACGAGGAGGCGGCCGACCTTTCCGGAGGCTCCGAGAACTGCGATGCGCATGGTGAACGATCCTTTGACTGAACAGGTGTTGGCTATATGAGTGAACAGGTGTTGGTTACTCATTGTCAAGCGCCCTGGTGCCTGTAAGGTGAACAACCGTTGCCGAGTGGCCGTGCCGGTGGAAGGAGGCCGAGGATGCCGTCGCCCGACGAGGGGCGCCCCGCCCGGCGCCGCAATCCGCGCGGCCAGGGACAGCTGCTCAAGGCCCAGCTGGTGGAGGCCGCGGCACGGCTCCTGGCCACCCTCGACCAGCCCGAGACGCTCACCCTGCGGCAGGTGGCCCGCGAGGTCGGGGTCGCCCCCGCCAGCATCTACGGCCACTTCCCGGATCTCGGCGCGCTGGTGGAGCACGTACTGCGGCTGCGCTATCAGGAGCTGGCCGCGCTGCTGGACCGGGCCGCGGAAGCGGAAGCGGCCCCTGGTCCGCTCGCCGGCCTGGTGGCCCGCTGCGCGGCCTATGTGCGCTGGGGCGTCGAGCAGCCCGGCGCCTACCGGACCCTCTTCGGCGGACGGATGCCGGCCGACCTCGTCCCCGGGGCCGGCCACGGCGAGGGCGCCGAGCTGCTGGACGCCGTCATCACCTCCCTGGCGCGGGTCAACGGCGAGCGGGGGCGGCAGGGATCGGAGGAGCAGCGCTGGCGGGACGGGCTGATGCTCTGGACCGCGATGCACGGACTGGTCGGCCTCTACAACGACCACGGCGACCTGCCCTGGCCGCCGCTGGACGACCTCCTCGCCCAGCTGCTCGCCCTTCACACCGGCCGGCCTGCCGCGGAGATCGCCGCCCTGCTGGCGCGGCGGGACGAGGACTAGCGCGCCGCCCGCCCGAATCCCGTCGACAGGCCCGCCGGGCCCGTGGATATTCTTCGTCGAGAAGCGGCGGGAGCAGGCGGCTCCCGCCGTCCCGACCGGTCGAGGAGGACCTGTTGTCGAGCACGGAACTGGCGCGGCAGGAATGCGCGGTCACCATCCTGGGCGGCCCCACCGCCGTCCTCGACATCGGCGGACTGCGCATCGTCAGCGACCCGACCTTCGACGACCCCGCGCCCCACGGATACCTGACGAAGACGACGGGGCCGGCGGTCGCCGAAGCCGACCTGGGCCCGGTCGATCTGGTGCTGGTCAGCCACGACCTCCACCCGGACAATCTCGACGACCGCGGCCGGGCGTTCGCCGAGGCCGCCCCGCTGGTCGTGACCGGCCCGCGCTCCGCGGAGCGGCTCGGGCCCCCTGCGGTGGGCCTGTCCCCCTGGAGCAGCCGTGCCGTGCCCCGCGGAGACGGCGGAGGCGACCTCACCGTGCTGGTCGTCCCCGCGGTGCACGGACCGGAGGACGCCGACCGCGACGCCGACGGCAACGTCAACTGCGAGGTGAGCGGTTTCGTGCTGTCCGGCGAGGGACTGCCCACCGTCTACATCAGCGGCGACAACGCCTCGATCCGGACCGTCGCGGAGATCTCCCGCCGCCTTCCGGACATCGACGTGGCGGTGCTGCACGCCGGAGCGGCGCGGGTGCCGACCAAGTTCGACGGCCGCCCGCTGTCCCTCGACAGCCGGCGGGCCGCCGCCGCGGCCGCCGTCCTCGACCCCCGCCTGGTGGTCCCCGCCCACTTCGACGGCTGGACCCACTTCTCCGAGGGGCTGGCCGATCTGCGACTGGCCTTCGACGAGGCCGGTCTCTCCGAACTCCTGCGGGTCGCCCCGCACGGGAGCTGGACCCGGCTCGACAAGTCCTGACGGACGGCCGACGGGGGGCAACGGCGGCCGGGGGCCGGGGCCGGCGGCAGCCGGTCGCCGCCGCCCCCACGGCCGCGCGCCCTGCGTCAGGCGCGCTTCGGCAGCCGCCAGTTGGGGCGCGGGAAGTGGCAGGTGTAACCGTCCGGGTAGCGCTGGAGGTAGTCCTGGTGCTCCGGCTCGGCCTCCCAGAACGGACCGGCCGGTACCACCTCGGTCACCACCGGGCCCGGCCACAGCCCGGAGGCCTCGACGTCCGCGATGGTGTCCTTGGCCACGCGGTGCTGCTCCTCGTCGAGGTAGAAGATCGCCGAGCGGTAGCTGAGGCCGATGTCGTTGCCCTGCCGGTTGCTGGTGGTCGGATCGTGGATCTGGAAGAAGTACTCCAGGATCGACCGGTAGTCGGTGACGGCGGAATCGAAGGTGATCTCGATCGATTCCGCGTGCTTCCCGTGGTTGCGGTAGGTGGGGTGGGGCGTGTCGGCATCCCCGCTGTAACCGACCCGGGTCGCCACCACCCCGGGGAGCGAGCGGATCAGCTCCTGCATCCCCCAGAAGCAGCCGCCCGCCAACAGGGCCTTCTCCGTTGCCTCGGTCATGGTGCTTCACCTTTCTGTAAAGGACCAGTCTCGTCCCAGGGCCGGCCTCTCGCCTCGCCGGGGTGGGGCCGGGGCGGGTGCCCCCCTCACCGCGAGGGCCCGGCGGCCTCGCCGCCGTCCGGGGCACCGTGGAGAAGGCGGGTGACGACGCCCGCCATCTCGGGCAGGTGCACCACGTGGTCCACCTGGCCCGAGCGGATCGCCGCCTTCGGCATCCCCTTGAACTCAGCGGACTCCGGGTCCTGCACCAGGACCGTGCCGCCGCAGGCCTTGACGGCCGTCACGCCCCGGGCGCCGTCGCTGTCCGCGCCGGTCAGCACGCAGGCGATGAGCCCGCCGTCGAACGTCGCGGCCGCGGACTCGAAGAGCGGATCGGCGGCGGGGCGGGCGAAGTTGACCCGGGGCTCGCGGGTGAGGAACAGCGTCCCGTCGTCCCGGACGCACAGGTGCTGGTCGGGCGGAGCCAGGTAGACGGTGCCGGCCTGCGGCTTCTCGCCGTCCTCGGCGAGCTTGACCCGTAGGGCGGAGGGGCGCGAGAGGATCGCCACCAGCATGGTCTCGCGGGACCGGTTGAGGTGCTGGGCCACCAGCACCGGCACCGGGAGAGACCCCTCGAGTCCGCCCAGCAGCGTCTTCAGTCCCTGGACGCCGCCGGCCGAGGAGGCCACCAGCACGGCCGACCAGCGGCCGCTGCCCTCACCACGTGGAGTTCTCTGCACACAAGAAGACTACTGACCTGACCGGCGATCGGACGCGGACCGCCCGCGACGCGCGGAGCACACCGCGGCGATCACCGGGCGCTAGCCTCTCGGCCATGCGGGCGGACGACTGGTTGAGCGACACCCGGACCTCCTACGACACGGTCGCGGCCGGTTACGCCGACTTCGTGCGCGACGCCATTCCCCGGCTGCGGTATCTGCGCACGGCGCTGGCGCTGTTCGCCGAAAGCGTGCTGGCGGCGGGCGCCGGACCCGTGGCGGACGTCGGCTGCGGCCCTGGTCATGTCACCGCCCATCTGCACGCCCTCGGCGTCGACGCCTTCGGGATCGACCTCTCCCCCGGGATGGTCGAGGTGGCCTGGCGCGACCATCCGGGCCTGCGGTTCGAGGTGGGGTCGATGACGGAGCTCGGCCTTCCCGCGGCATCGCTGGCCGGGCTGCTCGCCTGGCACTCACTGATCCACGTCCCCGACGAGGCGATGCCGTCCGTGATCGGTGGCTTCCATCGGGCGCTGCGGCCGGGCGGAGCGCTGCAGATCCTGTTCCACATCGGCGACGGGTCTCGGCTGAAGACCGAGGGCTACGGCGGCCATCCGATGAGGGTGCGGGTCCACCGCCGCCGGCCGGGCCGGATGGCCGGCTGGCTGCGCGCGGCCGGGTTTGTGACGGAGGCTCAGCTGCTGCTGGACCCCGAGGAGGAGGCCGCGCAGGCGGTCCTCTTCGCGCGCCGCGACTGATCGTCGTGGGAGTGGTGGGTGCTGGGGTGGGGTGGCGTGATATGTCTGGCGGATAGTGCGCGGGCCGGCCATCGGGGGCGCGGGTGGGTGATGCCGCGTCAGGACAGTCGGTTGTTGAGTGGGCCGAACCAGGGGGGTTCATGAAGGCTGGGGAGTGGGTGACGGCCGCGCTCGCGGCGGGTGCCGCGGGGCTGCTGCTGACCGGGTGCGGGGGTGGCGCGCCGGGCGGGGCTCCGGCGATCACCCCGGCTGGTGGAGGGCCGGTCTCCTCGGCCGCGGCCTCCCCGACTCCGGCCTCGTCCGGGCCGGCCTCGGCCGGATCGGCCTCGGCGTCCGCGGCGCCTGGCCAGGCGGTGGCGGTCGGACGGTCGACGACCGTCTCGACCGGCCGGCGGGGCGGCCGCGCGGGCTCGTACACGATCACGGTCGAGGAGCTGAAGTCGGCCTCGGTGCTGACGAACGAGGACGGCTCCGTGGTCCGGCCCGACGCGGGCGACCGGATCGTCTGCGTTCACCTGCGGGTCGAGGATGTCGCGAGCGGCGGGACGACCGGCTCCCTGTCGCCGTTCACCAACCCCTGGTGGGCCTCCGGCAGCGGCCGGTTGAGCCGCCCCAAGGACTCCGGGGCGGAGTGCGCCGGACTGGGGCTGACGGGCGACGCGCTGTCCGGCCAACGTGAGCCGGCCCCGGGTCAGTATGTGGACGGAACGGTCTCGACCGAGGTGCCGAAGAGCCGTGGCGCCCTGGTCTTCACCGACGGTGCGGGAGCCCAGCTGTTCCGGGTGCCGGTGGCGGCCGGGTAAAGCGGTCGCGGTCAACTGCCCCCTCTGGTACCAACGGCGCCATGTCTGAGACCCGCACCCACCTGGTGGACACTCCGCACGGCGAGATCCTGGTCGAGGACGGCGGGTCGCCGGACGGCCTCGGGGTGGTGGTCCATCCGGGGTCGCCCGGGTCGCGGCTGCTGTCCGGGGCGGGCGTCGAGAGCGCGGCGGAGTCCGGCCTGCGGTTGCTCAGCTTCGACACGGCAACCGCCGCGAGGCCTACGCGTGGCTGAGCGGACGGGCGCCGGGGTGACGGCGGAGGGCGAGGGGCTCGCCCATGGCGAGGGCCTGCCGCACGGGGGAGTCGGCAGGCCCTCGGTCGGCAGCTTAGCGCCGATTGGCCGGGGGCGCTGGGCGTACCGACCGGTTAGTCGCCGCCGGCGTGGTTCCCGACTCGGCACTTCCTTTTGGTGGATCCCCTCTGCCGCGAGAGGCTGGGGGTGCAGCTTCGCCACAGTCCAGCAGAGCTCCCCGGCCCTGCGGTGTCCCTGCCCCCCCGACGGACTGAGGAGGCACGGATGCGCCCGCACGTTCCCCGGGGCGTCGAACCGCTCGACGACTACAACACCGCCGTGCGGGAGCGGGCGGCGACCATGCGGGCCCGTGCGGCGCGGCAGTACGCGAAGGCGCGGAGGATGAGGCGGCAACTGCGGACGGTACTCGGCCGCGTCCGGCCGCACCGCGACCGACGCCGGGACTGAAGCGCCCGTTCATCGATGCCTACAGGTTATCGAAGGATGGCCGATCGGTCTTGGACGCGGATGGTGGTTCCGGCCAAGAATGGCCGCATGATCAACCACACGATGATCGTCTCCTTCGACCAGCCGCTGGCCGACGCGGAGCTCGATCAGTACCTGGCAGACATCGAACGCGTTCTCCTCGACTCCGGCCTCGTCCGGTCGGTCGCGACCCGACGGCACATCTCCATCCCCGGTGAGGAGGCCATTCCGGCCCTGATCGCGACCGCGATCGTGCAGGCGACGGTCGCCGACACCGAGGCACTGGCCAAGGCCTTCGCCGCGCCCGGGATGCACGAGGTCATCGACCGCTGGCAGAGCCGGCACCCCTACAAGGTCGCCTGGGCCAACCACGAGGTGCTGGTATGAGCGGCGCGGCCGCCCCCCGGAGGGCGGGTCTGGTCACCGGCGCCGGCAGCGGGATCGGTCGCGCCACGGCGCTGCGGTTCGCCCGCGACGGAGCCGCGGTGGCGGTGCTCGACATCGACGCGGACGCGGCGGCCGAGACGGCGGAGTCGATCCGCGAGGACGGCGGCGAAGCCCTCGCCGTCACCGTCGACATCGCCGACGAGCGCGCCGTGGCGGCGGCCGTCGAGCGCACCGTCGCCTCCTTCGGCGGCCTCGACTTCGCGGTGAACAACGCCGGGCTGGCCTCGCACCACCGCAGGCTCGACGAGATGGCGCCCGAGGAGTTCGAGCGGGTGGTGCGGGTCAACCTCACCGGCACCTTCCACTGCATGCGGTACGAGCTGCCCGCGCTGCGCGCCCGCGGCGGCGGTGCGATCGTCAACGTCGCGTCCAACGGCGGCCTGTACGCGATTCCCACCGCGCCCGCCTATGTGGCCGCCAAGCACGGCATCGTCGGCCTCACCAAGGTCGCCGCCGTCGACTACGCGCCGCAGGGCATCCGGGTCAACGCCGTCTGCCCCGGCCCCACCCGCACGCCGGGCTTCGAGGCGGTGGCCGCCGGCACGGACATGATCGCGATGCAGGCGTCGATCACCCCGCTGGGCCGGCTCGCCACGCCCGAGGAGGCCGCCGCCGCGGCGGTCTGGCTCTGCTCCGACGACGCCTCCTACGTCACCGGGATCGCGTTGTCGGTCGACGGGGGGCGTCGGGCGTGAGGGTCGTCGCGGTCGAGGAGCATATGGCCACCGAGGCGTTCCTGCGGGTGGCGCACGGCCTGGAGGTCGTGCCCGGCGACGAGACCGAGATGGAGTTGATGCGCACGCTGGAGCGCGCTCCCGCCTCCCGCGCCCGCCTCACCGATCTCGACGCCAGGCTGCGGGAGATGGACGCCCTCGGCCAGGACATGGCCGTGCTCAGCCTCAACCCGCCCGGCGTCCAGCCCTACCCGGCCGCCGACGCGGTGCCGCTGGCCCGGGACTTCAACGACGCGCTGGCCGCGGTCGTGCGGCGGCACCCCGGCCGATTCGGCGGGCTGGCCACGGTGGCGCCGCAGGATCCGGCCGCCGCGGCAGCCGAGATCGAGCGGGCCATGGGCACCCTGGGGCTCCACGGCATCATGGTCAACTCGCACACCGGCGGGCGGTATCTGGACGAGCCGGAGTTCGCGCCGCTGCTGGCGGCGGCCGAGGAGCAGCACGCGCCGGTCTACCTCCATCCGCGGGCACCGAGCGCCCTCGCTCCCTACCGCGACTACGGCTTGCCGGGTGCGATCTGGGGCTACCAGGCGGAGGCCGGGCTGCACGCCATGCGGCTCATCCTCAGCGGTGCCCTGGACCGTCACCCGGAGCTGACCGTCGTCCTCGGGCATCTCGGCGAGGGCATCCCGTACTGGCTGCGGCGGATCGACAACCGGCACGCGTTCGCGGCCAGGACGGCCGGGGCGGCCACACCGATGCCGAGGCTCTCGCTCACCCCGAGCGAGTACTTCCGCCGCAACTTCGTCATCACCACGAGCGGCATCGACGATCCCGACGTCCTCGCCCTCGCCCTGCGCGCCGTCGGCGAGGACAACATCATGTTCGCGATCGACTACCCGTACGAGGACCCGGCGGGAGCGCTGGCCTTCCTGCGGGACCTGCCCCTCACGGAGGCCCAGCGGACGGCCATCGGCCACCGCACCGCCGAACGGGTCTTCGGCATCGCCTAGGAGGCCGGGCGGGTCCGCGCCTCCGCGTCTGCGGGCTGTTCGCCGTGGCGGACGATCACCACGGGGCAGCCGGCGTGCTGGACGCAGTGCTGGCCCACCGAACCGAGCAGGGCGCCGGCGAAGCCGCCGTGGCCCCTGCTGCCCAGGACGAGGAGATCAGCGCCCTGGGCGGCCTTGAGGAGGACGTCCGCCGGGTGGCCCTGGACCACCCGGCGGACGATCTCCACGTCCTTCTCCGCCTCCGGCCCCAGTGCCGCGATGCTGGAATCGAGCGCGTCCCGCGCCGGGCCAGCGAAGTCGACGTCCATCAGCGCCACGCCGTAGCCGCCGTAGTCCAGTGGCCGCTCCCAGGCCGCGAGTGCCTCCACCACCGCCCCCGCCAGCCGGCCCTGCCCGACGGCCCACCGCAGTGCCTCCTGGGAGGACGCCGAGCCGTCCACTCCGACCACGATCCGCCCCGGCCGCTGCCTCCGGGACCCCTGCCGCTCCGCCGTGCCGGCCATCAGCCCACTCCTGTCCGATCGGCAACCGTCTGTCCCCCCGCTCACGGCACCAGCCTGCGATCACCGCCTCCCGGCGACCAGGGCCGACCGGCCACACCTCCTGGGACCTTCGGGGCCGGAACGGCCGAGTCTCCGTCCTCAGGACACCTTCGGGGTGGCGCGGAGGCCGAAGTGGAGGTACGGCTCGCCGCTCGGCAGCGGGTAGAAGGTGACCGGGGTCCAGGACCGGCTGCCCGGCAGGCGCACCACCCACAGGCCGTCCGCGACCGGCACCAGGTCCACCTCCTGCACCGTCTCGGGCACCATGGCGGCGAGCGGGCCGGTGACCGTGTGCCGCAGGCGCGGCCCCGCCTCGCCCCGCAGGATCTCGATCCGCGCCCCGGCCCGCTCGTAGCGGCCGAGGTGCCGCTCCAGGCCCACCGCCGGCGGCTCGGCCGGCGGTTCCAGCGGCTGCGGCATGTCGACCCCGGCCAGCTCCGCGAAGACCTCCCGGAAGAGGTCCAGGTAGAGGTCCTGGGCGCTGCCGCCGTTGCAGAGGAGGGTGACCGCGAGATCCTCTTCGGGCAGCAGGCGGAGGAAGGCGGACTGGCCGATGGTGCTGCCGTCGTGGCCGATCACCCGGTGGCCGTCCCAGCCGAAGCGGATCCAGCCCAGGCCCCAGGAGTCCCCGAGGGTGTGGGTGTCGGGCAGGTCGACCTCCTTGGCGGTCATCGCCTCCGCCGACCGCCGCGACAGTACCCGGCCCCCGTCCGCGGCCAGCCCCCCGGCCAGGTGCACCCGCGCGAAGGCCAGGACGTCCGCGGCGCTCGCGGTGATCAGCCCGGCCGGCCCGGACGAGCGCGGCAGCCCCCAGGCCGGGACCGGTCGGGGTTCCCCGTCGCCGCCGGCGTCGTGGCCGATCGCGGTGCGGAAGCGCAGCGCCTCCTCGGGCAGGGTGGTGGTGTGCCGCAGCCCGAGCGGGCCGCACAGCCGCTCCCGGACGGCCGCGTCCCAGGTCGTGCCGGTGAGCTTCTCGACGATCCGGCCGGCCAGCACGAAGCCGGAGTTGCAGTAGGAGAACGTGGCGCCCAGCGGGTGGTTCTGGGCCGCCGAGGCGAGCTGCTCCACGTAGCGTTCCAGGCAGTCGTCGCCGCGCCCGGTGTCGGTGAAGACGTCGCCGTCGATGCCGCTGGTGTGGGTGAGCAGATGACGGACCGTCACCTGCTTCCGCGCCTGCGGGTCGGACAGCCGCAGCTCGGGCAGGACGTCGGCGACGGGGGCGTCCAGGTCGAGCCTGCCCTCCTCGACCAGCTGCATGAGGAGGGTGGTGGTCCAGATCTTGGTGACGGACCCGATCTGGAAGAGCGAGTCCTCACCCACCTGGACGCCGGTCTCGGTGTTCAGCACGCCCCAGGCGGCCAGGGCGAGTTCGCCGCCCCGGGAGATCCCCAGCACCGCGCCGGGCACCCGGTGCCGGGCCGCCAGCGCCGCCAGCCGCCGGTTCCAGTGTGCGGCGTCCAGCGGCGCGCGGGCCGGGGCCTCGGCGGTGGCGCGGGCGTGGCGCTCCACCCAGTCGACGATCCGGCGGGCGTAGTCCACCCGGTGGGAGGGCGGCCCTTCGAGGAGGAACAGATGCGAGCCGCCGGGGTAGAGGACGAGCCGGCTGGGGACGCCCCGCTCGCGCAGCGCGGTGAACCACTGCTCGGCCTGCCCGACCGGGCAGCGCTCGTCGGCGGCCCCGTGGAGGAGCAGCGTCGGCGTGCGGACCTCCGCCACCCGGGAGTACGGGGAGAGTTCGGCGTAGCGCTCGCGCAGTTCCCACGGGCGGCCGCCGAGTTCGGCCACGGCCAGCAGGTGGGCCTCGTCGCTGGTGCCGCACATGCTGGCCAGGTCGCTGACCACGCCGCCGCCGACGGCCGCGGCGAAGCGCCGGTCGCGGCCGGTGAGATAGCAGGTCATGAAGCCGCCGTAGCTGTAGCCGGCCACGGCCAGCCGGCGGGCGTCCGCGATCCCCTCGGCGACCAGGGCGTCCAGGGGCTCCAGGAGGTCGGCCGCGTCGCCCGCGCCCCAGACGCCGCGGGAGGCGGTGAAGAAGGACTCGCCGTAGCCGTCGCTGCCGCGCGGGTTGAGCAGCAGCACCGACCAGCCGCGGGCCACCAGCGCCTGGTGGTAGAGGTGGAAGGGGTCGGCCGATCCGTTCCAGGCGTTGTGCGGGCCGCCGTGGATGTCCAGCAGCAGCGGGCCGGGGCCGGTGGCGGCCGGGTCGCGCAGCAGCCAGCCCTCCACGGTGCGGCCGTCGGAGACGGTGAACTCCCGCTCCCGGGCGGCGAACAGCTCCACCTCCTGGTGTCCGGCGCCGTGCCGGGTGAGCACCTCCTCGCGGCCGGTGGACAGCTGGACGGTGGCGATCTCGCCGTAGGAGGTGGGCGTGGCCAGGACGAGGGCGGCCGTGTCGCCGACGGTGGAGAGCCCGGAGACCACCCGGCCCGCGCCGGCGACCAGCGGCCGGGGCGCGCCCCCGTCGGCGTCCCGCGCGTACAGGTGGGTGCAGCCCCGGTCGCGGACGCAGAACAGCGTCCGCCCGTCCGCCGCCTCCCGGGGGGCGGCGCCCGGGTAGCCGGTGCCGCCCGGCATGACGTTGCGGTCGAGAACGGCGGTGAGGTCGGCGGGGGCGCCGCCGTCCAGCGGGACGCGCAGAACGCTCGCGTGCCCGAGCTCGGTGTCCGTACGGCCGGTGACCAGGAGCGCCTCGCCGTCGGCGGTCCAGTCGACGGCGTACGCCGTCCCCTCGCCGGTGCCGATCCGGCGCGGCCGGGCGGCCGGGTCGGCGGGGTCGAGGACATACGCGGCCGAACGCATCGTCAGGTCGGCGTCGGGGTCGGATGCCGCGCAGAAGGCGAGGCTGCGGCCGTCGGGCGACCAGGCCGGGCGGCCGGCGTGCCAGTCGCCGTCGGTGACCTGGCGGACCGCACGGCTCTCCAGGTCCAGCACGTGGAGGTGGACGCGGACGGTGCCGAACACGCCGTGCCCGTCCGCCTTATAGGAGAGCCGGTCGGCCACCACGGGCGGGGCCGGCCTCCCGGAGCCGGCCGCCGGCTCCCGGTCGCCGGTCTCCACCGGGGCGGTGAACGCGATCTCCCTCCCGTCCGGGCTCCACACCGGCTCACCGGCGCCCGCCGGGAGGCCGGTCAGCGCCTGGGGCTCACCGCCCGCCGAGGGCAGCAGCCACAGCTGAGGGGGGCACAGCGCCGGGGGGCCGTCGCCGCCGCGCAGGAAGGCAAGCGACCGGCCGTCCGGCGACCAGGCCGGCGCGGTGTCGGCGGGACCGCGGGTGAGCCGGCGCGCCGCTCCCCCACCGGTCGGCACGGTCCACAACGCCCGTTCGTCGCGGTCCTGTTCGCGCTCGGCGGTGCGCAGGACGTAGGCGATCCGCGCACCGTCCGGGGAGAGCGCCGGCTGCTCGGGCAGCGCGATGGCGTAGAGGTCGTCGATGGCCAGGCGTCGCGTCACGGTGTGCGGTCTCCTCGCGGACGGGGTGGACGGATCCGCAGGGGGGTACCCCCGGCGGAAGGGCCGGACGGGACGGCGACGTGGCAGGCCGCCCGGTGCGGCCGGCTCACGGCGAGCCTCGGCGGGAGCACCGATGCGGCGCACCTCGTGGACAGCCGGCACCCCCGGATCCCCAACTCCGAGCCGTCGAACGGATGATGCCGTAAGAAGCTAGGCCACCCGCCCTCCCGATGGCTTCGTCGCCGGCCACAAGCCGGGCCACCCCGCTTCGTCGTCCGCGACGAAACGGGGTGGCGGGGGTGTTCGGAGACGCCGGGCCGGGGGTCAGCGCCAGCCGAGCTCCGGGGCGACGTGGGTGAGGACGCCCTCGATCAGATGGGCGTTGTACTCGACGCCCAGTTGGTTGGGGACGGTGAGCAGCAGGGTGTCGGCCGCCGCGACCGCCTCGTCCGCGGCGAGCTGCTTGACCAGGACGTCGGGCTCGGCGGCGTAGGAGCGGCCGAAGACGCTGCGGGTGCGGGCGTCGATGTAGCCGATCTGGTCCTCCGAGCCGCCCCCCCGGCCGAAGTAGGCACGGTCGCGGTCGTCGAGCAGGGGGAAGACGCTGCGGCTGACCGAGACCCTCGGCTCCCGCGCGTGCCCCTCGGCGCGCCAGGCCTCCCGGTAGGCCTCGATCTGCTTGCGCTGCTGGACGTGCAGCGGTTCGCCGCTCTCGTCGTCCTTCAGCGTCGAGCTCTGCAGGTTCATCCCCAGCCTTGCGGCCCAGGCCGCGGTGGCGTTCGAGCCGGAGCCCCACCAGATGCGGTCCCGCAGCCCCTCGGAGTGCGGTTCGACGCGCAGCAGCCCGGGCGGGTTGGCGAACATCGGCCGGGGGTCGGGCTCCGCGAAGCCCTCTCCCTTGAGCACGTCGAGCAGCCGCTCGGTGTGGGCGCGGGCCATGTCGGCGTCGCTGCCGTTCTCCTCGGGGCGGTACCCGAAGTGCCGCCAGCCCTCGATCACCTGCTCCGGGGATCCCCGGCTGAGGCCGAGCTGGAGCCGGCCGCCGGAGATCAGGTCCGCCGCGCCGGCGTCCTCGGCCATGTAGAGGGGGTTCTCGTAGCGCATGTCGATGACGGCGGTGCCGATCTCGATCCGGCTGGTGCGGGCGCCGATCGCGGAGAGCAGCGGGAACGGCGAGGCGAGCTGCCGCGCGAAGTGGTGCACCCGGAAGTAGGCGCCGTCGGCGCCCAGCTCCTCGGCGGCGACCGCGAGGTCGATCGACTGGAGGAGGGCGTCTGCCCCGGACCGCGTCTGCGAGTGCGGCGCGGGCGACCAGTGCCCGAAGGACAGGAACCCGATCTTTTTCATATCGCTTTCAACAATCGGCGGCCCACTTCATTCCACCCGCTACGCGGCCCGCGCCAGTGGATGCCGCAGCAGGTAGCCGCAGACCAGAGCGGAGACGGCGGCCACGCAGGCCACGAAGATCACGCCGGCGTCGCGCAGCCCCGCGGCCAGGGCGAGGGCGCCGATCCCGACCACGGGCAGCGAGATGCCGACGTAGGCGGTGACGAAGAGGGCGGAGATGGTCGCGCCGCGCTGCTCGCCGGGTGCGGCCCGGCCGACGGCGGCGACCGAGGCGCGGAAGGCCAGACCCTGGCCGAGGCCGCTGATCACGGCTCCGACCACCAGCAGCGCCACCGACTCCGCGAGGAGGGAGCAGCCGATCCCGATCAGCCCGAGCACCAGCACCGCGGCCCCCATCGGCAGCGCCCGGGCCGCGCCCACCCGGCCGGTCAGCGACTGGCCGGCCGTGGAGGCGAGGAAGACGGACAGGACGATCGCGCCCTCGGCGGCGAGATTGTCGACCCCCAGGTACTGGGCGGCGAAGCTCGGGGCCACGGCGGTGAAGAGCCCGAGCACCGCGAAGCCGGCGAAGCAGGCCAGCGCAGCCGGCACGAAGATCCCGCGGACCTCGGGCAGCACCACCATCCCCTGCGGCCGGGGCAGCCCGCGGGCGTCGGTCCTGGGCACGGACTCCGGAAGCACCCGGACCAACCCGGCCGCGACCACCAGCAGTCCGAGGTGGACGAGGTAGGGCAGGCGCAGCGGCGCGGGGGCGTACTGGGCCAGCAGACCGGAGAGCAGCGGGCCGCAGCCCAGGCCGCCCATGTTGGCCGCGGTGGCGGTGAACGCGGCCCGTCCGCGCGATCGCTCCGGCGCCAGCTCGGTGACGGCGGCGGTGGCGGCGCCGCTGAAGAGACCGGCCGCGAAACCGGAGAGGAGGCGGCCGAGGAAGAGCAGCGGCAACCCGCCCTCGAACACGAAGCAGCAGCCACTGAGCACCGAGAGGAGGAGAGCGGCCCACAGCACCGGCCTGCGGCCCAGCACGTCCGAGAAGTTGCCGGCCACCAGCAGCGCGGTGATGACCCCGACCGCGTAGACCGCGAAGATGACCGTCACCATGAACTCCGAGAAGCCGAGCTGCTGGCGGTAGAGCCCGTACAGCGGTGTGGGCAGCGTGGTTCCGGCCATGCCGATGGCGAAGACGACGGCTGCCAGGACGTACCAGGGATGCGCCGGGCGTTCGGCTTCGACGGTGCTCATGGTCGCCAGCGTAGTGTCGGCCGCCGGGAGGACCCCGGAGGCACTCCCCGCCAGCGCCGCATCCGGTCGTATTCGGGTTCGATCACCGGACGCGGGAACGCGGACGCGGTTGGGAATTGGCGGATATCCCGAGGTGCCTTCCAGCGCCTAAGCGAGCGAGGATCTGGGTATGCCGTCTCTGCCCTGAGCGCTTCACAGGAATATGCCCGAAGCGCATTGCGCAGAATGGCCGCACCCGCTTCCCGCATCCACTTCGGGGGTCTCTTCCATGAACCGTCTTCGCACCTTACGCGGGGCCACCGCACTGTCCCTCTTCACCGCGCTCTCCGGGGTGGGCCTGCTGGCCGCCCCGGCTTCGCACGCGGCGGGGCTCGCCGACCTCACCTGCTCACTGCCGAGCAACCGGGTCACCGGCTTCGACCCGCCGCTCACCCTCGCCGCGCAGCCCACCCACGTCACCCTGGCCACGACCTACGGCCCCTGCGTCTCACTCAGCCACCCCGACATCACCTCGGGCAGCACCCGGGAGACGGTGGACACGACGATGTCCTGTCTCGACCTCCTCGCCACCGGGCCGGTGGGCTCGACGATCACCTGGAACACCGGGCAGACCACCACCTGGAGCGGCACCCGGGTGACCAGTGTGGAGGGCGCGGACATCATCACCGACCTCACCGGCACCGTGACCTCCGGCGTCTTCGAGGGCGACGTCTTCGAGCAGGTCCAGGTCGCCCCCGCGACGGCGATCCTGGCCTGCGAGGCGGGCGCCGGCACGGTCTCCAGTGTGAACGCCACGGTCACCACGGAGATCACCGCCGCCTGACCGCCCACCCGCGCGGGCGAAGCGGTCAGCGGGCGAAGCGGGCGGACAGTGCGAAGAACAGGAATTGGGCGTTGCGGGTCAGATGCCGATGGAATTCCGGGGCGCTCTCCGCCATTTCCGGCAGCGGATTCGGCTCGCGGATCTCATCGACCACGAATCCCGCTTCGGCGAACGCCGCCAGCATGTCCCGCAGCGGGCGGTGCCAGAAGCGCATGTGCATCGTCCGGCCCTCCCGCTGCCAGTCCTCCGTGAAGGCGTACCTGCCGAAGTAGTCGTCGCTTCCGCTGACGCGCATGTCCATCAACGGGTGGTGGGTGGAGAGCACCACCCGGCCGCCGGGGACCAGGAGACGGCGGAACTCGCTCAGTGTCGGCCCCCACTCCTCCAGGTAGTGGAGGACGAGCGAGCACAGCACCAACTCGAAGGCGCCGTCCGGGAACGGCAGCGGGCGGCGCAGGTCGAGCCGGTGCAACGGCACGTCGGGCCCGAGTCGCTCACGTGCGACGGCCAGCAGGTCCGCGCTCAGGTCCAGTCCGGTCACCTCGGCCCCGCCGTCGATCAACTCCGCGCTGTGGGCCCCGGGACCGCATCCCGCGTCCAGCACCCGCCGCCCGCGCACGTCGCCGGCCAGCGCCAGAATCGCCGGCCGCTCGTAGAGGGCGTTGATCGGATTCGACTCGCTGTTGCGGGCGTAGACGCGCGCGAACGCCTCGTAGTCGTTGTAGTCGATCTCCCCCGTGGTCACGGCGTCCAGCGTACCGATTACCGCGCGCGGGGGCATAGGTCGGACGGGTGATTGCGCCGGAGGCGCGAGTGGGGCGGCATTGACCGGAGGGTCGGGCGGTGCCATCGTGCACAGCTCGGAGGACATTCTCCGTTTCCGTCAGTTGCCAGACAGGCACGCCCGGTTCGATCCGGTTCGAGAAAGGCGGAGAACGTGTCGGACACCTCTATCCCGCAGGGCTCTGCCCAGAGCTCCTCCCAGCCGCCCGGCCGCCCCGGCGTCGCCCGGCGGACGGTGCTGGCCGCGTTCGGGGCGGCGCCGCTGGTCGCCGCCGGGCTCAATGGCCTCCGCACTCCGGTCGCGGAAGCCGCCGATGTCGGCACAGCCGGCACAGCCGCCACAGCCGCCGTCCGGCGCGGCCCCACCGCGGCACTCGGCTACCGGCAGGGCACCAACCTCTCGGTCACCGCCGCTCCGGGCGACGGCCCGCTGGTGGTCGAGGTGCAGGGCCTGCTGTGGTCCGTTCCGCGCGGTGGCGGCACCGCGACAGCGCTGACCCGGTGGCAGCTGGAGCCGACCCGGCCGGCCTTCTCCCCCGACGGCCGGACCCTCGCGGTCTGCGGCTACCAGGACGGCGGCTTCCACCTGTGGCTGCTGGACGCCGACGGCTCCCGCCCGCGCCGGCTGACCAGCGGCCCCTGGGACGACCGGGGCGCGGCCTGGTCCCCGGACGGCAGCCTTCTCGCCTTCTCCTCGGAGCGCGGCGGAGACCCGGCCGCCGGCAGCTCGTACACCATCTGGACGGTGGACGTGCGCAACGGCGCATTGCGGCAGATCACCGCGCCCGGCGGATACGAGGACTACGACCCGGCGTTCACGCCCGACGGCGCGCGGATCGTCTTCGTCCGGGCGGCCCACCTCGCCGCCGGCGGCAACGACGGCGGACTGACGCTGGCCTCCGTCCCCCTCGCCGCGGGGACCGGCGGCACGGTCCGCGTCGAGCGGACCGTGGCCGCCGGCAGCTCGGTGCTGTGCCCGTCCGTCTCGCCGGACGGCGGGTCCGTCGCCTGGGTGCACTACAGCGCCGCCACGGCGGCCGACCCCCTGCCGCGGTCCCGCCTGATGGTCGACGGGACACAGGTCAGCGACCCGGACGAGGACGTCTTCCCGGCGACCCCGCGCTGGCTCGACCCCTCGACCCTCCTCTACACCGCCTCGGGGGAGGTCCGGACCCGGGTCGTACCGGGTGGGAGCGGCGCCGGGACCCCCGGCGCGGCGCGAAGCATCCCGTTCGACGCGCGGCTGGAAGTGGAGCGGCCCCGGTACCGGGACAAGACCTACGACCTGGACTCCACCGCCGACCGCCCGGTGCGCGGCATCCACCTGCCGGCGCTCTCCCCCGACGGCCGCCAGGTCGCCTTCGTCGCCCTCAACGCGCTGTGGGTGATGCGGATCGGCTCCGCCCCGCGCCGCCTGGTGCAGTCCCCGCCCACGGCCTACCTCCACATGCCCTCCTGGGCGCCGGACGGCCGGTCGCTGCTGTACGTCTCCGACCGGGAGGGCCTGGCCGCCGTCTACCGCCACCGGCTCTCCGACGGCGCGGAGACCACCCTCGCCACCGGCGGCCGGCTCAACCCCGCCCTCTCCCCCGACGGCACCAGGCTGGCCTGCGAGGACAGCACCGGGAAGATCCTCGTCAAGGACCTCGCCACCGGGGCGGAGACCGTGGCGGCCACCCCGATCGGCGCCAACGGCCTGCCCGGCCGCCCGAGTTGGTCGCCCGACGGCCGCTACCTGGCCATCTGCGACCGCAACCGGCTGAACCAGAAGTACCGCGAGGGCTACAACCTCATCCGGGTGATCGACACCGCCGGCCCGGCCGGGGGCTCCGGCGGCTACCCGTCGACCTACCACCTGCCCGCCGAACACCAGTCGATCGCCGACCGCTGCGACAGCGGACCCACCTGGTCCCCCGACGGACGGCACTTCGCCCTGATCGCCGAGTCCGCCCTGTGGCTGCTGCCGGTCGGCCCCGACGGCACCCCCAACGGCCCGGCCCGCAGGCTCACCGGGGACGACGAGCCCGCCGACCACCCCTCCTGGTCGGCCGACTCGGGCACCCTCCTCTACCTCTCCAACGGCACCCTCAAGCTGATCAGCGCCGACGGCAGCGCCCGACGGTCCGTCAGCACCCCTCTCACCTACCGCCGTTCGCTCCCTGACCGGACCGGCACCACCCGCATCCACGCCGGCCGGATGTGGGACGGCCTGGGCGATGCGGCCCGCGACGACGTGGACGTGGTGCTGCGCGGCAACCGCATCCAGAGCGTCTCCGCCCACCGCGGTGACGGCGCACGCGCCGGCGAGACCTATCTCGACTGCTCGGACGGCACCCTCCTGCCGGGGCTGTGGGACTCCCACACCCACCCCTGGCAGTACACCTACGGCGGCCGGCAGACCCTGACCATGCTCGCCTACGGCATCACCACCAACGTCTCCCTGGGCAGCTTCGCCTACGAGGCGGTCCGGCTGCGCGAGTCCCTCGCCTCCGGCGCCACCCTCGGCCCGCGGCTGCTCGCCACCGGCGAGCTGATCGACGGCTCCCGGGTCGCCTACAGCATGGGCCGGGCCCACCGCACGCCCGAGGGCGTCGCCCGCACCCTGTCCCGGGCGGTGGCCCTGGACTACGACTTCGTCAAGACCTACGTCCGCGCCCCCGGATCGACGATGGCCGCGGCGGCCGCCACCGCCCACCACCGCCTCGGCGTCCGCTCCGGCAGCCACCTGTGCTTCCCCGGCCGCAACGCCGGCCAGGACCTGACGACCCATCTGCAGGCCACCCAGCGCCTGGAGTACGGCCACGCCACCTCGCCGACCGGCCACTCCTACCAGGACCTGCTGGAGGAGTACCGGGACGGCGCCTTCGCCATCGTCATCACCCCCTTCACCGCCCTGCCGCTGCTCGGCGCCGATCCCGGCCTCGCGCAGGATCCGCGGGTGACGGTGCTGATGCCGCCCTGGGACACCGCCGCCGTCCAGACCTACGCCAAGACCCCGCCCACCACCGCCCAACTGGACGCCCTGGCCACCGAGGTGGGCGTGTACCGGCGGATCGTCGCCGAGGGCGGGGTGCTGGCGCTGGGCACGGACGCCCCGCTGGTGCCGGTGGGCCTCCATGTCCACCTGGGCCTGCGCGGACTGCACCGCAACGGGTTCAGCCCGGCCCAGGCGCTGCGCACGGCGACCGTGGTGCCCGCCCGCCTCTACGGTTTGGGCGACCGGCTCGGCACGGTCGAGGCGGGCAAGGTCGCCGATCTGACGGTGGTCCACGGAGACCCGTTCACCGACTTCGACGCGCTGACGGACACCGCGTACGCCATCCGGGACGGCTTTCTCCACCGCCCCTCCGACCTGGTCGGCGCGTACGCCGGGCAGGCCGCCCCCGCCGACCGCGCCTCGGACGCGGACTGGCTGAGGGTGGCCAGGGAACTGCGCCGGGAGGGCTGCTGCGCGGACCAGCTGCCGCCGCTCTGAGGCCGCAGGCCGCAGGCCCCCGCCGGGCCCGTCGATGCCGACGGCCCGGCGGGAGGCGGGCGTCAGCTCCAGAAGGCGCCGAGCTCCTCGGCCAGCGCCCTGCCCTGCTCGCGGCCGGCCCGCGCGGCCGGCCGGCGGGCCGACAGGTCCATCAGGTTGTCGCCGAACGCCCTCCGGGCCGCCTCGTCGGGGAGGACGGTCTCCACCCGGCTGCCGCCCGCCCTCAACTCCTCGACCTGGGCGGCGAGTTGCATCCCCCACTCCAGGGGGTGCCGGGTCCTGCCGCCCAGCGGCGACAGCACCAGCACCCGCCGGTGGCCGGCCGCCAGGTCGGCGTTCTCGTTGCGCCGGTAGCCGCCGTCGATGTACCGCTCTCCGCCGATGGCGTACGGTCCGACACCGAAGCCGTTGGCGCAGCTGGCGGCGACGGCATCGGCCAGGTCGACCCCGCTGTCGCGGCCGAACACGACCGGTTCGCCGGTACGGGCGTTGACCGCCGTGATCCGCAGCGGCCGCGCCGGCCAGTCCTGGCGGGGCAGTCGGGCGGCGACCGTGGCGCGCCACCGGGCCTGTGCCGAGCCGTCGGAGCCGGCGTCCGCCTGCAGCGCCGCCGCGCCCATCCTGCGGCGCATGTCGGCCGCGTCCTCGGCGCCGGCGATGATCGCGGCGGTCACCTCCATATGGTCGGCCGCCGGCCGTACGCCGCCACCGTCGGGTCCGCCCGCGCGGGGCCGCTGCGGGGGCGTGGCGGAGAGGATGCCGGCCAGCAGTTCGGCCGGCTTTCCTCCGGTGATCTGGGCCGCCGCCGTCGATCCGGCCGAGGTGCCGACGATCAGGTCGGCCTCGGTCACGTCCAGTCCGGCCTCGGACAGCCCGGCGACGATGCCGATCGTCCAGGCGTTGCCGGCCGATCCCCCGCCGCCGAGTACCAGCGCGCGGTCGCCGAGGGGGGAGGTGGGTGCAGAAGAAGTGGGTGTCGCGTCCATGGGAGTCGCCTTTCGCGAAGTGCGGGTCGGGCGCTCCCGGCGGCGACTACCTCAGCCGCGTGATCGTGGACTGCGGGGGAGCACCCACTGCGGATACCGCGTTCATGGGGCTCACCTCCTGAAGTCGACGCACGATCGCCGGAACGCTAGCAGTCCGGCCACCCGGCGGGCAACCGGCGGGCAACCGGCGGGAAGCGCCGGCCCACCCGGCCTCCGGCTCAGCCGCGCCCCTCCTCGTGGAGGGCGGGGGCGTAGGAGATGCCGATGATCAGGCCGTCCGCGGTGAGCAGCCTGGCCACCGTCTGGCCCCACGGTTCGGTGCGGGCCTGGTGGAGGAGTTCATGGCCCGCCTCCTCCAGCTCGGCGCCGGCGGCGGCCACCGCCTCCGGGCTCGCCACCTCGAACTCGATGGAGGCCTGCGGCAGCACCTGGTCGGCGGGCCAGCGGGCGGTGCCGAAGCAGGCCTGCGCCGCCTCGGTGAGCGGCCAGAGGCCGAAGTGCCTGCTCCCGGGGATGCTGCCGCTGGAGTAGTAGCCGTCGCCCTCGCCCTCCAGGGGCAGGCCGAGCGCGTCGATGAAGAGCTCGCGGCTGCGCGGCGGGTCGGCGACGACCGCCGCCACGCTCGTGATGAAGAGAACATCCATGACCGGCCAAGCTATCCGCTCTCCCCCGGCGAGGCGGGTAGCGCGCGTCGGTGGCGGGCGAGGAGTTTGCCCAGTTCCCAGAGGGCGAGGAGGGCGACCGGCGGGATCAGGGCCCAGGAGAACTGGGTCAGGTCGAGCCGGGTCGTGCCCAGGAGGTGCCGGAAGGCGTCCATCTGGGTCGTCAGCACCGCGAGGACGAACTCGGCCAGGAGGGCCCGGTTCATCTGCTTGCCGTCGAAGGTGACGGTGGTGAGGACGGTCCCGGTCTCGCTCCGGCACTCCAGCGCGGCGACGATCAGACAGAGGGCGAACGCGGTGAACGCGATCGACCGGCCGATCGCCACCTCCCCGAAGTGCGACTCGCCGAGCTTGATCAGCAGGAGCAGACCCACCGTGATCGCCAGACCGGAGAGGCCGACGGTGAGCGCCACCGAGCCGGTCAGCACCGGCTGACCGCGCGGCCGCGGCCGCCGGGCCATCAGGCCGGGGCTCTGCCGGTCGAAGCCGAGGGCGAAGCCGAACGCGGCGTTCACCACGAAGTGGATCCACAGCACCTGGGCCGGGGTGAACGGCTCGCCGGCCGCGATGTCGAACAGGGTCGCGCCAAGGAACGTCAGCACGAAGACGACGAGGAGCACCAGCACGAAGCGGATGTACTTGGTGAGGTTGTCGTAGATCTTCCGGCCCTGCTCGACGGCGTAGACGAGGGTCGCGAAGTTGTCGTCGGTCAGCACCATCCGGCCGGCGTTCTTGGCCACCTCAGTGCCCGAGCCCATCGCCACCCCGATGTCGGCCGCCTTGATCGCCGGCGCGTCGTTGACGCCGTCGCCGGTCATCGCCACCACGTCGCCGCGCTTCTTCAGGGTGTCGGCGAGGAGCACCTTGTGCTCGGGCGCCACCCGGGCCACCACCCCGATCCGGTCGATCCGCGCCAGCCGCTCCTCCACCGGCAGCGCGGCGAAGTCCGCGCCGAGGACCGCCTCTCCCCCGATGCCGAGACGGCCGGCGATGGCGGCGCCGGTGACCACGTCGTCCCCGGTCACCATCCGCACCCGGATGTGGGCGGCCTGCGCGGCGGCCACCGCGGCCCGCGACTCGGCCCGGGGCGGGTCCACCATCCCCACCAGCGCGGTCATCTGAAGGCCCATCAGATAACCGAGGAGGTCGCCCTCGGGGTCGAACTCCGCCGGGTCGAGATCGCGCCGGGCCGCAGCCATCACCCGCAGCCCCTCGCCGCCCATCCGCTCGACGTGCTGCTGCGCGCGGGCCCGCAGCCCCTCGTCCCAGGGCAGGGACGCTCCCCTGGCCAGCGCGGTGCCGGCGCGCTCCATCACCGCGGGCACCGCCCCCTTCACGAAGCACCGCACCACCGGGCGGCCCGCCGCGTCGGTCGCCCGGCTGAAGACGGCCATCAGCTTGTAGGCGGGGTCGAAGGGCAGGGTGGCGCTGCGCGGCAGCCGCTCACGAGCGCCCTCGATGTCCAGCCCGGCCTTGTGGGCGAGGACCAGCAGAGCCCCCTCGGTGGGGTCGCCGACCACCTGGCCGTCCAGCAGCACGGCGTCGTTGGCGATGACGAAGGGCAGGATCGCCTCCGTCATGTCCGGCGCCTCGCCGACGGCGTGGTGGATCCGGCCCTCCAGCGAGTAGCCGGTGCCGGAGACGGTGTAGCGGTCGCCCGGGTCGATCACCTCCACGGCCGTCATCTGGTTCATCGTCAGGGTGCCGGTCTTGTCGGAGTTGATCGCGGAGGTGAAGCCCAGCGCCTCCACCGAGGGCAGGTCCTTGACGATGGCCTCCCGACGGGCGAGCTCCACACCGCCGATGGAGAGGATCGTCTGCGAGACCGTCGGCAGTGCCTCCGGGATGGCGGCGATGGCCAGCGACACGGCGCTGACGAAGAGGGCGTCCCACGCCGTCCCGCGGCCGCGGCCCAGTACGAACATCACGATCATCGTCAGCCCGGCCGTGCCGGTGATCCACAGCGTGAGCCGGTCCAGCTCGCGGGAGAGCGGCGAGGCCTCCCGGTGCGTCGCCGTCAGCATCGCGGAGATCCGGCCCAGTTCGGTGCCGGCGCCGGTGGCGGTGACCACCACCGTGCCACTGCCATGGGTGACCGGGGTGTTCATGAAGGCCATATTGGTGCGCTCGCCCGGCGGCAGATCCTCGCCCGCGATCAGAGTGCCGGCGTCCTTGGCCGCCGGCACGCTCTCCCCGGTCAGCGCGGACTCGTCGATCTGCAGCGCGCTCGCGGAGACGATCCGGCCGTCGGCCGGCACCTCGCCGCCCGCGGTGCAGAGCACCACGTCGCCGACGACGACCTCCTCGGCCGGGATCTCCGACTCCGTCCCGTCCCGGCGCACCCGGGCCGTCGCCTTCAGCATCGAGCGCAAGGCGTTCATGGCGCTCTCCGCCTTGCCCTCCTGGCGCATCCCGACCACCGCGTTGACGACGGTCAGCACCAGCAGCAGCACCCCGGTGCTCCACTCCTTGATCACCAGGGAGACCACGGCCGCGCTCACCAGCACCAGCTGCATATAGCTGCGGTACTGCTGAAGGTAGCGGCGCCAGCCCGGCACCGGCTTCTCCTCGGGCAGGGTGTTGGGGCCGTCGGCGGCGAGGAGCTCGGCGGCCCGCGCCCCGCTCAGGCCCTGGGCCGGGTCCACCCCGACCGCCGCGGCCACCTGCGCCGGAGACAGGGCGTGCCAGGCGCGGTCCGCTGCCGCCGGCTGGCCGGGCACGCCCGTCCGCGTGGTCATGCGGACGCCTTCTTCTCAGCGCTCCTCGCGCTCCTCGCGCCTTTCTCTGCGCTCTTCTTGGCGCCCTTCGTGCTCTTCTTGGCGCCCATCTTGCTCTTCTTCGCGCCCTTCGTGCCCTCCGCTCCCTTCCCCTTCCGCCCATCCCCGGCGCCCTGCTCCGAGGCCGACTCCAGATAGGGGTCGGCGGCCGCCCCCTTCGGAGCCTCGTGTCGCAACTCCGTCCTCACCTGCGCGAGTTCGCGCCGCGCCGCGGCGTCGATCCGCGGGTAGTGGGGGTCGATGTCGGTCAGCACATGGGCCAGCACCGCGCCCGCGCACACCCGCGCGAACCACTTGCGGTCGGCGGGGACCACGTACCACGGCGCCCACTCCGTGCTGGTCGCCGACAGCATCTGGGAGAACGCCCGCTGGTAGTCGTCCCACCGGGCCCGCTCGCGGACGTCCGAGGAGGAGAACTTCCAGTTCCGCTCGGGGACGTCGATCCGCTTGAGGAATCGGATGCGCTGCTCCTCCTTGGAGAGGTTGAGGAACAGCTTGACGATCCGGAAGCCGTTGTCGGTCAGATAGTGCTCCCAGTCGTTGATCTCCCGATAGCGCCGCTCCCAGATGTCCGGACCGCGCGCCGCGAGCGGCAGCTTCTGCCGCTCCAGGTTGACCGGGTGCACCCGCACCGCGAGGACCTCCTCGTAGTGCGAGCGGTTGAAGATCCCGATCTCCCCGCGCCGGGGGAGATGGCAGGCGTAACGCCACAGATAGTCGTGGTCCAGCTCCTCCTGCGAGGGCACCTTGAAGCCCACCACCCGCACGCCCTGCGGGTTGATGCCGCTCATCACATGCCGGATCGTGCCGTCCTTGCCGCCGGCGTCCAGCGCCTGCAGGCAGACCAGCACCCCGTAGGTGTCCTGCGCCGCCAGCCGCCGCTGGAGGTCGGCGAGCAGCTGGATCCCGCTGGTGAGGAGCTCGACGCCGTCCTTCTTCCGGCGGATGCCCGCCCGGTGGCCGGGATCGAAATCCCTGGGCAGGTCCACCTTGGTGCCGGGCACGACCCGCAGCGGCCGGACGAACTCCGCTATCCGCGCGCTTCTCTCGTCAGCCATCGCCCTCGGTCCTCTCACTCGCCCGCGCGGCGTGCCCGTGCCGGTACTCGCGCCCGACCCCGCAGGATCGGACGGCGCGAGGGCGGCGGCATCACCCTCCGGGGGTGGTTCGGCCGCTGGGGGGTCGCCCTGCGAGGAATTCACCTGTGCGGCGGCGCTCGGCCGGGGCGCACGCCGGGAAGAAGCTCAAGGCGATAACTTGGATCAACTTCGAGCTGGGAGCGTTCATGGAAAGTGCCGACATCCGCGAATGGCGTGATCACGACGTGGTCGACGAGAAAGACAAGAAGATCGGCACCCTGGAGTCGGTGTATGTGGACACAGCCACCGACCAGCCGTTCTTCATCACGGTGACGGTGGGACTGCCCGGAAAGCGCCGGCTGGTCTTCGTGCCGCTGATCGGCGCCGTGGTGGGCCCCGGCTACGTCCGGGTGCCCTACGCCAAGGGCCTGGTCAAGGACGCCCCCTCGATCGAGACCGACGGCGTGCTGAAGGCCGAGCAGGAGCCGGCGCTCTTCGCCCACTACGAACTCGCGTACACCCAGGGTGCGGGCGGCGAGCGCCGCCTGGCCCGACGCTGAGCCTCCACAGCGCCCGCAGCGAGGGACCTGAAGCCCATACCCCGCGCGGGTGACGCGGACCAGACTGGGAGGAGAAGGGATCGGCGCCGCTTGCCGGAGGTGCTGCCATGGTCCTACCCGTCGTCGCCTGCCCGGACGGCACCCCGAGCGATGCCGTCACCGCTCGCTGGGCAGCACGTGAGGCCCTGCTGCGCCGGGCGCCCCTCGTCCTCCTCGGCGTCGCCCCGGCCGGTTCCACCAGCGGCCGCGAGGACGGTCTCCCGGCCCGGCTCCGGCTGCTCGCGACGGACCTCCCCCGGTCCTTCCCCGGGGTGTCCGTCACCGTACGGACGGCGGCCGGGCCGCCGGGTCCCGTTCTGGTCGCCGCCAGCGCCGAGACGGACCTGCTTGTCCTGGCGGCCGGGCCGCCGGAGCAGCCGGCCGGCGCGGCGCCTGGGGCGGTGACGGCCGCCGCGGCCACTGTGGCGGCCCGGGCCCACTGCCCCGTCGCCTTGCTGAGAGTGCATCTGCCACAGGGCGTCGTGCCTCCGTTCGACATCGTGCTGGGTTCGGTGGACGGCCGCATCGACGCCGTCACGGCCGAGTTCGCCTTCCGGCTCGCGGACGAGCGCGGAGCGCGGCTGGCCGTCGAGAGCCCGGGCACCGCCGGCAGCGACGGCGCAGGCCCGGCGAACGGGGACGAGGACGACCTGGACGGCCTGGACGGTCTCCTCAACGGGATGCAGGAGAAGTTCCCCTCGGTGCGCGTGGCCCGCCGTCCCGGTACCGGCGACCCCGAGGAGCAGCTGCTCCGGGCCGCCCAGCAGGCATCCGTCCTGGTCCTCGGGGTGGAGCGCGGGCGGCGAGGAGCAGCCGCTCCGGCGGCGCCCGGGCTGCAGCGGATCCTGGACCTGGCCCCGGGTCCGGTGGCACTGGTCCCGCACGACGCCTGAAGTCCTCCCCGCCGGGCACCGGCACTCACCCGAATGGCCCCGCCGGATAGTCGCCCTCGCCCTCATCGCGCAGCGTCGGTGCTGATGACGCGACCCATCCCGGAGCGGGGGGAACGGTCGCAGGAGAGGAGATCCCCTCATGAGCCATTCCACAAGCCGTTCCGACGGAGCACGCAGCTCGGCCTCCTCGGCCTCGGTCCCCCCGGGCCCGGCGGATGACGGGCGGCACCGGCCGTGGGCCGAGGCCGGCGCGCTGCTGGCCGCCGTGCTCCTGCTGGTCCAGGGAGTCCTCGGCGTCCTGCAGGGCGTCGCCGCGGTGGCGAAGGACGACGTCTACGCCGTGGTGGGGCACTACGCGTTCAGGTTCGACCTCACCGCCTGGGGCTGGATCCACATCGCACTCGGCGTCCTGCTGTTCCTGACCGGCCTGGGCGTGCTGCGCGGCACGACCTGGGCGCGGGTGACCGCCATGGTGCTGGCCGGCCTCGCGGTGATCGCCAACTTCATGTGGCTGCCCTACACCCCGGTGTGGGCCGTGATCGGCGTCGGCCTCGGGCTCATGGTGATCTGGTCGCTGAGCAGGAGCACGCTGAGCTCCGCCCGCTGACCCGGAGGCCCGGACGTGCCCGGGCGTCACCCGCCGAAGAGCCGCCGGGCGTTGCGGCTGGTGAGACTGCGCCAGGTGTCGTCGGCGGACGGCGGCTCGGCCACGTCCACCGCTGCGACCTGGTCGAGCGCCATGCCGATCGGCGTCCAGCAGTAGTCGCTGCCGTAGAGCAGGCGGTCGGTGCCGAAGGCGGCGTCCAGCGCCGCGATCTGGCGCGGGAACGGCGTGCCTGCCATGTCGTACCAGAGCCGGCCGAGCTGCTCCAGGACCGTCGGGCCGCCGCCCTCCTCGGTGCCGCTCAGCGCCCGGTCGCCGACCAGGCCGCGGACCAGCTCCATCCGGTCGGCCAGCAGCGGAAGCGCCCCGCCGCCGTGGGTGAGAATCCAGCGGATGCCGCCGTACCGTGCCAGCACACCGCGGAAGAGCAGGTCCGCCGCGGTGCGGGCGGTGTCGAAGATGAACTCGATCATCGGTCGCGGCCGGCCCAGGGCCAGGTCCTCGGCGTGCGGCGGAGAGGTGGGGTGGACGAAGACCACGGCGGCCCGCCGGTCCAGGTCCGCCCAGAGCGGCTCCAGCCGCGGGTCGCCGAGGTAGACGCCGTGGTGGTTGCTCTCGACGATGACGCCGTCCGCGCCGAGGACGTCCAGCGCGTACCCGGCCTCGGCGCGCGCCCCCTCGACGTCGGGCAGCGGCAGGGAGGCGAACTGGCCGAAGCGCTCGGGCCGTTCGGCGCGCACCCCGGCGCCGAACTCGTTGACCTCGCGGGCGAGCGCGCGGGCCGCCGTGTCGTCCCCGAAGTGGACGCCCGGGGAGGAGACCGAGAGATACGACTTGCCGATGCCGCCCCGGTCCATCAGGTCGAGGTGCTGCTCCACGCTCCACTCCGGCCAGCCGGGCATCCCGTCCGGGTGCTGGACGCCGGCCGCCCGGGCGGCGGCGACGTAGCCGGCGGTGACGAAGTGGGCGTGGACGTCGGTCAGTCGGTCCGTTGTCATGCGGCCCTCCCAGGCGCAGCGGCTTACCTTGGTCACCGTAGGAGTACCAGTGCGGAGCCACCCCGCGCAGCAGCGCGCCGCGGGCCGCCGCTGCGGGCGGTCTCCCGGCGGCTGTCCGAGGACCGCGCCCGCTGGCCGCCCGCGGCTGGGGCCGATGGGGCTCGGCGGGCGCCTGGGCCGGACGGGGTGTATCCCAGAGGTATGCCGCAGGGCTCCCGGTGGATGCGTGGCAGGCGACGCGTGGTCGCGCTGCTGGGCCCGGCGCTGGCATGGATGGTGCTGATCACCCTGGTCGACGTGCTGGCGCCGCCCGACGTCCATCTGGGCCCGCTCCTGGCGGCGGCGCCGGCCTTCGTCGCCGGCTTCGCGGGGGTGCGGGCCACCGCGGTGATCGCCGCACTGGCCGTGACGGCGCTGGTCGTCATCGGGTTCGTGCGGGGGGCGCTCGGCACCGAGAACCTGATCGTCCAGCTCGCCTCGCTGGTGCTGCTGGGCGTCCTCCTCACCGCCCTCGCCATGCTGCGCGAGCGGCTCAGACAGCGCAACGAGCGGGTCAGCCGGGCCTACGCCACCACCCGGCAGACGCTCCTCCCACCGGTGCCGGACCGGGCCGGCCCACTTCGGCTCGCCTCCTGCTACCACGCCGCGGCCGGCGAGGCCGACCTCGGCGGCGACCTGTTCAGCCTGGTGCGCACGGAGACCAGCACCCGGATCATGATCGGCGACGTCCGGGGCAAGGGCATGGCGGCGCTGGACGCGCTGATCCTGCTGGTCGGCTCCTTCCGCGCGGCGGCGCATCGGAAGATGCCGCTGCCCGAGCTGGTGGCGGAGCTGGAGGAGTCCGTGCGCTGGGGCCTCAACCAGCAGAACGCCCTGTACCGCGGCGCGACGGGGATGGGCAAGCCCCTCCAGGCCGAGGAGCACTTCGTGACCGCCGCCGTCCTGGACATCCCCGACGAGCGCGACGAGATCGAGCTGATCAGCTGCGGACATCCGGCTCCGCTGCTCATCGGCGACCGGGGCGCGAGCTGGCTCCGGGTCGAACGCCCGGCCGTCCCGCTGGGGCTGGGCGAACTGGCGCGGTGCGCCTACGCGTCCACGGTCTTCCCGTTCCCCCGTGATTCCGTCCTCCTCCTCTACACCGACGGCGCGAGCGAGGCCCGCGACCGCGAGGGCCGCTTCTTTCCCCTCGCCGAATGCGCGGCCCGGTGTGCCCGCGACAGCACCTCACCCCGCCCGGAGGGCTCCGCCCGGCGGGAGCCGGAGGTTCTGCTGCGGCGCCTGTGGGCGGAACTGGTCCGGCACGGCGGCGGGGTGCCGGCCGACGACACCGTTCTCATCTGCGCCGACCGGTACCCGACCGGCTGAGCGGGCGCGCAGCAGTGCGGGCTCAGTGCCCCCGGGAGAGCTGGCGGCTGATCACCAGGCGCTGGATCTGGTTGGTCCCTTCGAAGATCTGCATGATCTTCGCCTCGCGCATATAGCGCTCGACCGGGAAGTCGCGGGTGTAGCCGTAACCGCCGAGCACCTGGACCGCGTCGGTGGTGACCTTCATCGCGGCGTCCGTCGCGATCAGCTTGGCGACGCTGGCCTGGCGGCCGAACGGGCGGCCCAGATCGCGGCGGCGGGCCGCGTCGAGGTAGGTCGCGCGGGCGGAGTCGACGGCGGCGGCCATGTCCGCCAGGAGGAAGCCGAGGCCCTGATGGTCGACGATCTTCCGGCCGAAGGTGGTGCGCTCGTTGGCGTAGTCGACCGCCACGTCCAGCGCGGCCTGGGCGAGACCGGTGGCGCAGGCCGCGATGCCGAGCCGGCCGCCGTCGAGGGCGCTGAACGCGATCTGCAGGCCCTGCCCCTCGGTGCCGATCAGGCGGTCCGCGTCGATGACCGCGCCGTCCCACATGGCCGAGGTGGTCGGCACGGCCTGCAGGCCGAGCTTCTCCTCCGGCTTGCCGAAGCTCAGCCCCTCCGCGGCACCGGGCGCCAGGAAGCAGGAGATGCCGTGGCTGCCCGGCGCGGTGCGGGCGAAGAGGGCGTAGAAGTCGGCTCGGCCGCCGTGGGTGATCCAGGCCTTGGTGCCGGTGACGCGGTACCCGGTGAGCGCGCCGTCCGCGCCCGCGACCGGCTCCGCCTTGCAGCGCAGTGCGGCCGCGTCGGAGCCGGCCTGCGGCTCGGAGAGGCTGTAGCCGCCGATCACCTCGCCGCCGAGCATGGCCGGCAGCCAGCGCTGCTTCTGCGCCTCGGTGCCGAAGGCACTGAGCGGATGGCAGGCGAGGGTGTGGACGCTGGTCGCCACCGCGACGGCGGCCCAGCGGGCGGCCAGCTCCTCCAGCACCTGCAGGTAGACCTCGTAAGGCTGGCCTCCGCCGCCGTACTCCTCCGGGTACGGGAGTCCCAGCAGGCCGGCCCGGCCCAGGGTGGCGAAGAGTCCCTCCGGATAGAGCTCGCGCCGCTCGTGCTCGGCCGCCTTGGGGGCCAGCTCCTTGTCGGCGATCTCCCTGGTCAGTGCGATGAGATCGGCTGCCTCCGGGGTGGGCAGCAGGCGGTCGACAGACATCGCGACTCCAACCGGTACTTTGAGGGGTACGTCAGTACCGGAAATCGTAGCGCTAATCGGGCCTGGGCATAATGCCCAGGTGATCGAAACTGCCGACGAGGTCGGGCCGAAGCAGACGGGACGCGGTGCCGCGCGCCGGACCGAGCTGTTCGAGGCCCTGGTCGACCTCCTCACCCAGGAGGGGTTCGCCCACCTCACCCTCGACGACCTGGCCGCGCGCCTGCGCTGCTCCAAGCGCACCCTCTACGGGCTCGCCGACAGCAAGGAGCAGCTGGTCCGTGCGGTGGTGGTGTACTTCTTCCGCAAGGCCACCGTGCGGGTGGAGTCCGACCTCGCGGCCGAGTCGGGCCCGGCCGCGGCCCGGCTGGCCGCCTACCTCCGGGCCGTCGCCTCGGAGCTCGCCCCGCTCTCGCCGCGGTTCTTCGAGGACGTGGCGGGCTTCGAACCGGCCTCCGAGGTCTACGAGCAGAACACCCGGGCCGCCGCCCGCCGGGTGGAGCAGCTGATCGAGGAGGGCGTGGCGGCCGGCGAGTTCCACGACGTCCACGTCGCCTTCGCGGCGGACGTCATCTCCTCGGTGATGGTCCGCATCCAGCAGCGCCAGGTGGCCGCGGCCACCGGCCTCGCCGACGCCGAGGCCTACGCCTGCCTGGCCGAGCTGCTGCTGCACGGGCTCCGCCGGTAGGCCCCGGGAACGCGGGCGCCATCCACCCACGTTCCGAGTGCGCGGGCGCCGGGTACGCGGGTTACTTCGCCGGGAAGGCGATCTCGAGGGCGACGACCGGATGGCGGTTCCACCGGCCCGTCAATCGCGACCAGCCATTGCCCAGCCGGGCCAGGACGTACTTGCGGGCGAGGAGGGACTGCACCCGCGCGGTGCCCTCGGCGTCCAGAATCCTGCCGCTGCCCACGGCTTCCGTCGCCCCGGGGGCGACCCGGCCGCGGACGTCGCAGACCGCCACCTTCACCGCGGGGTCGCGGCGCAGCCGCCGCACCTTCCAGGCCGCGGCTGCGGTGGTGAGGTACAGCCTTCCGTCCGCCATCACATGCCAGACCGGCGTGGCGACGGGGGTACCGTCGCGGCGGTAGGTGGTGAGGCTGACGTAGCGGGCGCGGGTGAAGGCGTCGAGGGTCGCCGAATCCAGTCCGGTCACACCGGTGAGGCTATCTCCCACACGTTGCCGTCGGGGTCGGCGAAGGCCGCTGTGCGCATCCCCCACGGGTGGTCCACCGGACCGTTGAGGAGCTCGACGCCGCGGGTCCTGAGCTCGGCGCAGGCCGCGTCGACGTCGGGGACGGTCATCGCCAGGGCGAAGCGCGAACCACCGCCCGGCGCGGCCACCACGGCCGGGGCGATGACCCCCGGGGCCGCGGACTCGTCCAGCAGGTTCACCAGGACCTCTCCGAAGCGGAAGGCCGTCGAGCGGTCGTCCTCGAACTCGACGGGCCGGCCGAAGACCCGCCGGTAGAAGGCCCGTGCGGCATCGAGGTCGGCGACGAAGAGATTGATCAGCGCCACCCCGCCGGCCCACGACGGGGCCTCGTCCTCAGCTGGCATCGCGTGCTCCCCTCCCGGTTGATACGGCGCCGGCGCGCCGCCGGCGCGCGACCGCACCATGCGGCTTCCGACTGCCCACAACCTAGCCCCCGCCACTGACAACGGGGGCGAGGCGGAAGCGACAGGGCGCCGGACCCTGGACTCCGGGCGACGGATGAGGGCAAGATCGACGCCGGGACGATTCGAGCAGCGGCGTCTCCGGGTCCGCCCGGCCCGCCTGCGTCCGCAACCAGGCCAGGAGGCACCCGACATGACGCAGTTGCACGATCTGACCGCGCTGGAGCAGGCCCGGATGATCCGGGAGGGCGACCTCTCCCCGGTCGAGCTGGCCGACCACTACCTCGCCCGGATCGAGCGGCACAGCGCCGAGCTGGGCGCGTACACCACCCCGACCCCCGAGCTCGCCCGCAAGCAGGCCGCGGACGCCGAGTCCGAGGCCACCGCGGCCCGGCGCGAGGGCCGTGCGCTCCCCCCGCTGCACGGGGTGCCCTGCCCGATCAAGGACCTCAACAACGTCGCCGGGGTGCGCACCACCTTCGGCTCGGCCGCGTTCGCCGAGTACACCGCCGAGGCCGACGACCACGTCGTCACCCGGCTCCGGGCCGCCGGCACGGTCATTCTCGGCAAGACCAACACCCCCGAGTTCGGCCTGCCCTGCCACACCGAGAACGACGTCGCTCCCCCGGCGCGCACCCCGTGGGACCTGGAGCGGTCGGCGGGCGGCTCCAGCGGTGGCGCGGGCGCCGCCGTCGCGTCCGGACTCGCGCCGCTCGCCCACGGCAGCGACGGCGGCGGGTCGGTACGCATCCCGGCCGCGGTGTGCGGGCTGTTCGGCATCAAGCCGAGCCGCGGACGGATCAGCGCCGGGCCGGTGCAGCACGACGTCACGGGCCTCTCCACCAGCGGCCCGCTGGCCCGGACGGTCGCCGACGCGGCGGCGCTGCTCGACGCGATGGCCGGCGCGATGCCGGGCGACCCCTACGCGGCCCCCTCCCCCGCCCCCGGCGACTCGTTCCTGGCCGCGGCCGACCGCGAGCCCGGACCGCTGCGGATCGCGCTCCTCACCGCACCGCTGGTACCCGGGCTGACGGTGCATCAGGACTGCCTGGCCGCCGCCCAGGAGACCGCCGAACTGCTGGGCCAGCTGGGCCACCAGGTCGAACCGCTCGAACTCCCGGCCGGGGACGACTACTTCGCCCGGATGTTCACCACGGTGTGGGAGGTCAGCGCGGCGGCGCGGCCGGTTCCCGAAGGCGGCGAGGAGTTGCTGCTCCCGCTCACCCGCAGCCTGCGCGAGCGCGGGCGCGCGGTCCCGGCGGCCCGCTACCACGAGGCGCTGTACTCCTTCCGCGCGATGGGCCAGCTGGTGGCCGGACTCCTCGCCCCCGAGGGGCCCTACGACGTCATCCTCAGCCCGACGCTGGCCCAGCCGCCCGCGCCGGTCGGCGGGCTGCGCAACGACGCCGACCCCGTCGAGGAGTTCCGCCGGATCAGCGCCTTCACCCCGTTCACCCCGGTGTACAACGCCACCGGCCTGCCCGCGGTCAACGTCCCCGTCCACTGGAACCCCGACGGCCTCCCGATCGGCACCATGCTCGGCGCCCGCTACGGCGCCGAAGCCCTCCTGATCTCCCTCTCCGCCCAACTGGAGCGCGCCCGCCCGTGGTCCGACCGCAGGCCGGAGATCTGGGCGGGCTGAGCCCCGCGGTGCCGGGTCGGCGGTTCGGCGGCCGGAATCGGGCCGCCCCGCCGCGCCTCATCCGTTCGGGAGACCCAGGCGGCGGTCCTCGAGATCGGAACGCAGGGCGCCGAGCGTTCGGCCGAGGGCGGCCAGCTCCGCGGCGGTGACCGGGGACGCGCCCAGGATCTCCTCGATCGCCGCCCGCCAGACCGACTCGGCCCGGGAGACCACCGCCTGGCCGGCCGGCGTCAGCGCCAGCAGGGAGGAGCGCCGGTTCGCCGGATTCGGCCGGCGCTCCAGCCAGCCCTCCTCCTCCACCCGGTCAACGATCTTGCTGGTCGTCCCGACCCCGATCGCGAAGACCGCGGCCAGATCCGCGACGCGGGCGTCCGGTTGCGCGTGGACGTGCCGCAGCAGCTCGAAGTGCCCGGCCGAGATGCCGGCCTCGCTCTTCAGCCGATCGGCCACCGCGTTGTAGAGGCGGGTCTCGACGCGGACGAGGTCGTCGAAGACCGTGCCGAGATCGATGTAATCTTCCCTTGCAGTATCTGCCATGGCATGTACTGTAGTAGCAACAACTCCCGGAGGGAAGGACCGACCATGTCCAGGATTCAGCGAGAGCAGCTCGACGCGCAGCTTCGGAGCGCCGGCGACGGCAGCAGTGGCGGTGGCGGCGGCAGTGCCAACGGGGCCGGAGGCGATGGTGTCGGAGGCTCCACCGGGGCAGCCGTGCAGCCGACCGTCGAGGACCTGCGTGCGGGCTTTGTGCAGCTGATGAGCACACTGCCGGTGCCCGGAGGCGTCCGGGTCGACGCGAGGCCACTGGGCGGGCGCCCCGCACTGCACATCAGTCCCGAGAGCCGGGAAGCCGCCACTGGCACCCTTCTCTACTTCCACGGCGGCTCCCATGTGGTCGGATCCCCCCACACAGCGCTGGGACTCACCGCAGAGCTGGTGCTCAGGACCGGGATTCCCGCGTATTCGCTGGACTACCGGCTGGCGCCGGAGCACCCCTTCCCCGCCGATGTGGAGGACGTGGTCGCCGCCTACCGGGAACTGCTGGACGCGGCGCATCCGCCCCAGTCGATCGCCTTCGCCGGCGACTCCGCCGGCGGCGGACTGAGCGTCACGGGCGCACTGGCGGCGCGCGATGCCGGGCTCCCGATGCCCGCCGCCCTCGTCGCCTTCTCACCGGGCCTGGACGCCACCCGAGAAGGCCGGAGCATGGTGACCAAGGCGGCCGCCGACCCACTCCTGGACCGCGCGGACATCGATCGCATGAGCCACTACTACGTCGCCGACGCGGACGGCCGCGACCCGCTGCTCAGCCCCGCCGTGAGCGGCGACCTGGCCGGCCTCCCGCCGATGCTGCTCCAGGTCGGCACCAACGAGCTGCTCCTCGACGACGCCCGCCGTCTCGCCCTCCGCGCCTCGGACGCCGAGGTGGACGTGGTCCTCGACATCACGGCGAAGGTGCCGCACGTCTTCCAGGCATTCACGGACAGCCTCGACGAGGCCGGCGAGGCCCTCGACCGAGCCGCCCTCTTCCTCCGGCAGCGCATCCGCGGCTGAGGCTTCCGCGTCGCCCCGCCACTCCCCGGTCAGAGGCGCGGGCTCCCGCCCACGGGGACCTCGAAGACGAGCTCAAGGCCGTCCTCGTCGTCCCATTGCTCCCCCACCTGGACGAAGCCGAACCCGCGGATGGTCGCCAGCGACGCCGCGTTGTCCGGGCTGATCGCCGCCCGCACGGTCGTCACCCCGCGCTCCGCAGCGGCCCTGCGCAGCAGTTCGATCAGTGCCGCCCGGCCGTAGCCCCGGCGGCGGAAGGCGGGAGCGATCGCGTAGCCGATCTCGACCATGCCGGCCTGATCGGGAGGTCCGTGGAACCCGGCATGGCCGACGACCAGTCCGTCGGCGGCGACCACGGCCTGCCGCACCATCCACCGCGCATGGCCGGGGTCCGCCGCGATCTGTTCGAGCCGCAGCCGCCAGAGCCACCGCGCCCGATCCGTCACGAAGAACTCGGTCAGCTCAACGCCGGCCCGCGCACCGGCCCGGCGGAGGTCGCCGTCGCGCAGCGCGGACATGGTGCCGGCGGACAGCTCCACCAACCGCACCCGGCACGACCGCCGGTCGTTTTCGTCTGTCACCGTGCGCATGCTTGCCCAGGGGGTGCACGCTGTCCAGCGGAGTTCGCAGTCGGCGGCCAAGGCACTAGCTTCTGAGGGTCCAGACGCTCAACCTGCTTGTGGTGGCGGCCAGGTAGCGGGCGTCCGGGCTGAAGGCGACGCTGTGCACCTTGCTGTCGCTCCGGGTGGTGAGGGTCGCCAGGGCCTTTCCGGACCGCGCGGACCACACCGTGACCGTGCCGTCGGTGAAGCCGGTCGCCAGCAGGCCGCCCGGCCCGAAGGCCACGCAGCTCGCCCCGGAGCCGGCCGGGGTCAGGACGGTCCGGGCGCTCTGGGCGGCCACGTCCCAGAGGGTGGTCTGACCGTCGCTGCGGACGTTCGCCAGGGTCTTCCCGTCCGGGCTGAACGCCAGCAGCTGCCCCTCCGGCGAATTGGTGTCGGCGAGGGTGGTGATCTTGGAGCCGGAGGTGGGGTCCCACAACTCCAGCAGGCCGTCGCCGACGCCGTTGCCCGGATTGCCGTTACCGCTCGCACTGGCCAGGAGGCCCCCGGCCGGGTGGTACGCCACCTGCGCGATCCAGTAACCGGCTCCGGTCGCCAGGTTGGCCACGGTGGTCTGGTCGCCGGTCCGCCAGATCCGCACGGCGGCCGAGTCGTAGACGGCCGCGAGGGTGCCGCCGTTCGGCGCGAAGGCGACGGAGGCGACCACGCCGTTCCACTCGGTGGGGTCGATGAAGGGCAGTACGACCTCGGTACCCTGGGCGAGATTCCACAGGCTGACCGTGCCGTCGCCGTTGGCGACCGCCAGGTCGCGCCCGTCCGGGCGGAAGTTCACGCACATCGCCGCGTTGAAGAGCGCGTTGAAGGCCGTGATCTTGGCGAGCGACAGATTCCAGGGGTTGGCGACCTTGTGGGTGAAGGTCCTCGCGGCCTGCCAGGTCGCCGTCTCGAACAGCCGCACCACGCCGTCCTCCCCCGCGCTGGCCAGATGGCCGCCGCCAGGATGGAACGCGGCCGAGCGCACGAGACCGGCACCGCCGTCGAAGACGGTCACCGGGCCCTGCGGACGGAGGTTCCCGCTCGCGGTGTCCGAGGCGGTCCTCGCCCGGCCCTGATCGCCGTTCGCGCTTCCTCGACGCGAACCGGAGCTCAGGACGAGTCCGAGGGGGACGCCGACGGCGGCGGCGACCCCCAGGCCGGCCGCCGCGAGGGCGTTGCGGCGGCTGACGGGGGGCCGCCGGGGTGCTGGGCCGCCCTCCTGGCCCGTCTGGGCCGACGGCGCGTCGACGGCGGCGTCCTGGGCGAGGGTGTCGCGGGGGCCGGCGGGGGTTCGCGGGCCGCTGGAGCCGCCGCCGTCGAGGGTGGTGCCCAGAGCCCTGATCTGGGCCGAGAGTTCGCGCTCACGCTCGTCGATCATCGTCGTCACGGCGGCCGGTACCCAGGTCTCCCCCGCCGCCGACGCGGTCGCGGTCGCGGAGGAGGACGCGGAAGTGGCCGTGGAGGAGGCCCCGGAGGGGGCCGCCAGGCGGTCCAGCACCTCTGCCACGGCGGGGCGTTCGGCAGGTTCCTTGGCCAGGCAAGCGCGCGCCAGATCCGCGATGTCCCCCGGTACGCCCTCCAGGTCCGGTTCCGCGTGGACGATCCGGTAGATGATCGCCTCGACCTGGCCCGTCCCGAACGGCCCGCGCCCGGACGCGGCGAAGGCCAGCACCGCGCCCAGCGCGAAGACGTCCCCGGCCGGGCCCGCCTCCAGGCCGCGGGCCTGCTCGGGAGACATGAAGCCGGGCGTGCCGATGACGGTCGTGGAGGCATGGCTGGCGTCCAGCGCCCGGGAGATGCCGAAGTCGATGACCCGCGGGCCGTCCCCGGCCAGGATGATATTGGCCGGTTTGAGGTCCCGGTGGACCAGGCCCGCCTGGTGGACGGCCATCAGGGCCTCGGCCAGGCCGGCCCCCAGGGCACGGACCGCCGGGCCGGCGAGGGGGCCGTGCGCCTCGACCGCCTCGTAGAGCGAGGGACCCGGCACGTACGCCGTCGCCAGCCAGGGCGTCTCGGCCTGCGGGTCCGCGTCGACCACCTGTGCGGTGTAGAACCCGCCGACCTTCCGCGCGGCGGCCACCTCCTGGGCGAACCGCCGCCGGAACTGCGGATCACCGGCGAACTCCGGGTGCACCACCTTCACCGCGACCGCCCGCCCACCACGCGAGCGACCGACGTACACCCGTCCCATCCCGCCCCGCCCGAGGCGCCAGAGGAGGCGGTAGGGGCCCACCGTCCGGGGATCGCCGGCCTGGAGCGCCTCCGTGGGCATCCCCCCACCACCTACCATCCGCCTGCTCGGAGTTCTGCTGGGACAGCCGTCGCCTGCTGCGACGATTCTTGCAGCCGCCCGGTTCCCTCCGAGGGGACATCGGCGATCTCGCCGCCCGGGCAGGTTCGCGCCGCCGGCGGAATGCCGCTGCGGTGAGTGAATGCCGGCGGCATGCGCCATTCGGATTAATACCGGAGGCGGAAGGATAGGGCCGCGGTGAACGGGCAGATGGCCGGAATCGGATTCCACCGCAACCGAATGCCGGAGGTTCTGATGGTGAGCGCGCGCAGCCTGTTCGGCCTGGCTGCCCAGTACGAGGAACTGCGACTGCAGAATGCGGTGCACGGTGGAGGCGAGGCCCGGCGCCGACTCGACGAGGCCGCCTGCAGCCTGTGCGAGGCCGCCGGCACCACCGACATCGACGTGGCCCTCGCCGCGGCGCGGCATCAGCGCGGGGCGGTGCTCCCTTGGGAGCGCAGGCGCGGGGAGGGAATCGGCCGGTAGGGGCGAACGGCTCCGGCCCCGGCCCCCGTTGTCCACGGGGGCCGGGGCCGGAGCCGCTGTCGGCGTCCTCAGCAGGCCGTCAGCGCCGGTAGCCCTCGTGCTCGCCGTATCCGAAGTGCTCGCCGTACCCGTGCTCGGAGTGGTCGGAGTGCTCGGAGTGCTCCGAGAAGGCGGGGCGCCAGCGGTCGTCGTCGTCGCGGCGGCCCTGGTACCAGCGGTGGTCGCGGAAGCCCTCGTGGTGGCGGCAGTGGTGGTGGTAGAAGCCGACCGGCCCGCCCTCGTGGGCGGGGGCGGCGGCGGAGGCGGTGCCCGCCAGGCCGAGGAGCGCGCCACCGGCCACGGCGGCGACGGCGGCAGCCCGGGCGATCCGGACCATCGAATGAGCCATGGGAATCTGGCCTTTCTGCGTGGGAGATCGGAGATCTCTTGACGTCCCGGACGTTGTCGTCCGGAACGACCACGAGCATGGATCCGCGCATGCCGCAGAAGAGGCGGAGACGCCTCTCGTTACCTAATCAGGAACAATTTCCTACCGATCAAAAATAGTCATCTTTTACCAGCGGCTCGTTCTGCACGGGGGCCGGAAGGCGCGGGAGTGGGACGGGCGGGCGTTCCGTGGCCCGCCCACGCCCAAGGCGTGTCAGGCCGCCGGCACCGCGACCTCGATGGACAGGATGGTGGCCTCGCGGGCGGCCCGGCGGGCCTCTTCGAAGAAGTCGGGGGCCGCGCAGGCGAAGAGGGTCCGGCCGTCGCTGCCGCCCAGGGCGCAGGCGTAGACGTTGGTGCCCGGGCGGATCTCCTCGGTGATCGTCCCGCCCTCGGCGATCCGGAGGAGACGCCCGCCGGTGGCGTCGGCGATCCACAGGGCGCCCTCGGCGTCCAGGCAGCAGCCGTCGGGGCTCACCACGAGTTCCGGCACCATCTTCAGGAACTCCCGCTCGACCGGGAGGTCGCCGAACCGCGCCCAGACGCGGCGGTCGCCCAACTCGCCGGCCGCGTCCACGGCGAAGGCACTGATCCGGTTGCCGAAGGTCTCGTTGACCAGAAGGGTTCCGTCCGGGGTGAGCACCATGCCGTTGGGGAACCAGAGGTCGTCGGCGACCTCGCGGACGCTCCCGTCCGGGTCGACCCGGAGGAGGCCCGAGGGGGCGAGGGGGGCTCCGCCCATCAGGTCGTAGCCGAAGCCGCCCACCCAGGCCCGGCCGGCGGCGTCGACCACCATGTCGTTGGCATAGCCGAGCATCCGGCCGGCGAGGTCGGCGTGGACGGCCAGGGTTCCGTCCGCCTCCCGGCGCAGGATCCGCTGGTCGCGCATCGACACGATGAGCAGCCGGCCGTCCGGCAGCCAGCCCAGGCCGCCGGGCTGCTCCTCGACCACCGCCTCCACCCGCAGGTCGGAGCCGTCCTCGGCGGCCGAGAAGACCCGGCCCTGGTAGAAGTCGGAGAACCAGAGGCGCCCGTCCCTCCAGCGCGGCGCCTCGGTGAAGGCGAATCCGGAGAGCAGGACGGTGGGCTGGGGCCTGGCCGCTCCTCTTCGTCGACGGCGTCCTTGTCGGCCGCTGCCCGCATGGTCACGTCACCGACGGCCCGCGTCAACCGTCACGCGGCCTGGGTGAGTTCGGCCTGGCCGAAGAGGAGGGCGTAGCCGTTGGGGAGGCGGGAGAGGACGCGGCCGAGCAGGGCGGGTCCGACGATGCGGGCGACGACGCCGAGCACCGAGCCGACCTCCCAGCGGGTGGGGGCCAGGTCGCCGCCGGTGCGCTCGGCGAGGTCCTTGACGAACTCCCAACCGGTCAGTGCCTCCGGCTCCGGGATCTGGGCGGCGAGGACGCGGGCTGCCTCGCGCGGCAGGCAGGCGGCGAGGTCGACGCGCTCCTCGCCGGAGAGGCGGCGTCCGAGGGCGCCGAGGACGTTCTCGACCGCCTGCTGGGCACGCTCCCGGGTCGGGAAGGCGCCGCGGTAGCGGATCATCTCCAGCATCTGGACGTAGTCGGTGCTGAGCGTGGGGGCAGGGGTGGCACGCATCGGTAGGGGGATGCCCTTTCTGGGGTGTCTGGCGGTAGGGGACGGTAAGGGGTCGGTGGTCCGGGTGCCGAGGGCACGGAGGGCACGGGGCGCTGCGCCGGAGGCGATCGGCCGGCAGCGGCCGATGGCGGCGGGCAGTGGCCGCCAGTGGCGGGCTCGCACGCGGTGCTCGCACGCGGTCCTCGCCCGCAGTGGCGCGAAGGCGGCATGCGGCAGGCGCGGCGGCGGATCGAGCCGGGGCGGGCCGGGCGGAGCGGACAGGGGGTCGTCTCCACCCTGCCCGGCCAGCCCCGTGACCAGGCGGCCGCGGCCCCTAGCCGGTGATCTCCCGGCGGCCGGTCTCCCCGGCGTTGATGGAGATCTTGCGCGGCTTGGCCCGCTCGGCGATGGGGATCCGCAGCGTGAGGACGCCGGCGTGGTAGTCGGCACTGATGCGCTCGGTGTCGAGGGTGTCGGCCAGCATGATCTGGCGGGAGAAGACGCCCAGTGGCCGCTCGGAGAGTTCCGGCTGCGCCTCGTCGCTCCTGGCGGTCGGCCGGCGCTCGGCCTTGACGGTGAGCATGTTGCGTTCGACGTCGATGTCGATCGCCTCGGGGTCCACCCCCGGGATGTCGCAGGCGATGACGTACTCGTCCTTCTCGCGCCACGCGTCCAGCGGCATCGCCGTCGGCCGGGACCAGGTGCCGGAGGGGCCGCCCAGCAACTGCTGGGTCAGGCGGTCGAACTCGCGGAAGGGGTCGGTGCGCATCAGCATGGTCGAACACCTCCTCTTGTTCAGGTGGCTGCTCATGCGCTGCTGTCTGCTGCTGTTGTAGCATGTCGTCGAACCGATGACAAATCTCCGGGTCATCAACCGGACGACGAGGATGCGAGGTGTGGCCTGTGACCGCGCAGCCGGAGTTCCCCACCGCCCGGGAGTCCCTGGCGGCGATCGAGGCGGCGCTCCCCGCCGGCGACTCCGCCCGGGCGCTGGACGCGCTGCAGAGCCTGCGCCGGCTGCGCGAACAGCTCACCGGGTGGGAGGCGGAGCTGATCGAGGCCGCCCGGTCGGCAGGTGCCAGTTGGGCCGACCTCGCTCCCCCACTCGGCGTCGCCAGCCGGCAGGCCGCCGAACGCCGCTACCTGCGGCTCCGGCCCGGCTCCCCCGGGACCACCCGGGAGGAGCGGGTCCGCGAGACCCGCGACCGCCGCGCCGCCGACCGCGCCGTCACCGCCTGGGCCCGGGACAACGCCGCCGATCTGCGTCAGCTCGCCGGCCAGATCACCGCGGTCTCCGAGCTCCCGCCGGCCACCCGGGACGCCCTCGCCGGGGCGCTCGGCGGCGACGACGCCGCCGACCTGATCGGCCCGATCAACAGCGCCCAGGAGCATCTGACCGCGGACGAGTCCGACCTCTCCGACCGGATCGACCGCCTCACCCGCCAGACCGACCGGCTGCGGCAGGACAGCAACGACCGGCGCCGAGGCCAGCCGGGGGTTCAGCCAGGCTCCTAGCCGGCGGGCCGGTACGCCGACAGCCGAGCGCCCACGTCGTCAAGCGCGCAGGAGGGGCCGGGCTCGGCATGGACCATGGGCGGGCCCTGGGCGCGCCGGGCGCGGTCGCGCTCGGCGCCGAGCCGGACGGCGGCGTGCACCGCCCGCGCCAGACGGGTCCCCCAGGTCGAGCGGGGGCCGCCGAAGGCGTCGGCCGGAGTACCGGGGCCGGGTTCGCGCACCGCCACGCAGACGGCGTCCGAGGGGGTCCCGGAACAGTCGTAGCCGGCGTCGAGGAGCGCCTGCACCTTGGCCTCGGTCGCCGTGGCCAGCAGGTTGACCAGGCCCGCGTCCGGGATCGCCGCCGGGACAGCGACCAGGATGTTGATCGTGCCGGGCCGGTAGGCGGGGACGGCGGCGGCGGCTTCGCGCGGGGGCGCGACCGGGCCCGCCTCCCCACCCGCGACGGCCTCCGCCGCCCAGGCCGGCACGCCGATGCCGGCCGTCACCACCGCGGTGACGCCGTGGTCCTCCGCCCAGGCCACGTCGTCCACCTGGGCCGCGGTCATCAGGCCGACGCCGGGACCGGTCAACTCCTGTGCGTCGGCGAGCTCCTGGAGATGGCGGTCCGGGTCCATCCGCGCATAGCCGGGGCGGACCTGGGCGTTCAGCACCCATCGGCGGGAGCCGATGCCGCCGCCCAGGATCGCGCTGCTGACCATCCGCCAGCCCGGCCCCGCCCGCCACACCAGCAGATGCCGGCACCCACCGTCCTCGGGCCGGGCCGCCCGGGCCACCACCAACCGATCCACGCGTTCCTCCGCCGCACGCGCCCCACCGGCGCTTTCGGCCATCATTCCAGCCGGGGAGAAAACCCTCGTGTCGCCCCCGGCGACGCGGGGACCGGACGGCATGATGGCGCTCGGCCGATGTGGGGGAAGTGTCGGCGGACGCCTTACCGGACGGGGAGTGGTCGCGTGATCGCGTCGAGGAAGTCGAGAAAGTCGGGGAAGTCGGCGAAGAGGGATCGGGGTCGCGCTCGCGACACCGTGCTGGCCTGCTGCGGGGTCTTCGCGCTGGCGCTGGGTCTGACGGGGGTCTCCGGGGCCGCTGGGAAAACGGCGACCGCCCCGGGGACGACTCCGCTGCCCGGCAGCGTCTCCCCCGCCGTGCGGTCCGCCGCCGCGACGGTCACCGGCGCCGCCCCGGCCGACCGGCCGATGACCTTCCAGGTGTGGCTGCGGCCGGACCTGGCCGGCGCGGAGGCCTTCGCCACCGCCGCGGCCACCCCGGGGACCCCGGCCTTCCACCGCTACCTCAGCCCCGCCGCCTACACCGCGCGGTTCGGCCCCTCCCTGGCCCGGGCCGCGGCGGTCGCCGACTGGCTGCGGCACAGCGGTCTCACCCAGGTGCGCACCGACCCGGGCCGTGACTACGTGTCGGCGACCGGCCCGGTGGCGACGGTGGAGGCCGCCCTGCGGGTGCGGATCGACCGGTACCGGATCAGCGGCGCCGACGGCGGGTCCCGGACGGTGTCCGCCAACGACCGCGAGGTCTCGCTGCCGACGGGGCTGCTGCCGGACGTGATCGGCGTGACCGGCCTCGGCAGCGTCCCGGCGGGCGTCCCGAAAGCGGCGATGCCCCGCGCGGCGGTCTCTCGCGCGGCGGCCCCGCACGCCCCGGCCCCGGCCGTCCGCGCCGCGCACACCGCCAAGTCGCCCGCCTGCTCCCCCTATTGGGGCCGGTACCGGCATGCCGTCCGTCCGCGCTACCGGGGGCTGGCCGAGGCCTCCCTGCCGATCTGCGGGTACTCCGCCGCACAGATCCGCGCCGCCTACGGTGCCACCCGGACGGACACCGGCCGGGGCCAGACCGTCGCGCTGATCGAGGACGAGACCCCCACCGCGATGTTCCGGACCCTGACCGAGTACGCCGCCCGCAACCACCTGCCCAGGCCGAACCCCGCCCAGCTGAGGATCGTCCAGGCCGGGGCGTGCGCCACCCCCTCCGCGCGCTCGGCCCGGACCGCCGCCTACGAGGACGAGGCGGAGATGGACTCCGAGGCCGTGTACGCGATGGCCCCGGGCGCCACGCAGCTGATGGTGGTCGGAGGCGGCTGCGACGAGAACCAGGCGCTGCTCAACGCGGCGATGCACGTCCTCACCGCGGACGGCCGCCGCCCGCTGGCCTCGATCGAGTCGAACTCCTGGCAGATCCCCGAGGGTTCGGTGCCGGCACAGACCGTCCACGCACTCGACGTGCGGGGGGCCGCGGAGGGCGTGGGGATGTACTTCGCCTCGGGCGACACCCCCGGCATCACCGCGACCTCCGCCGACCCCTACGCGGTGACCGTCGGCGGCACCAGCCTCGGCCTCGCCAGGACGGGCGGGCGGGTCTTCGAGACCGGCTGGTCCAGCGATGCGGCCACCCTCGACGCCGGCCGGTGGTCCGACCTGGGGGTCAGCGGGAGCGGCGGCGGAGCCGCGTCCGGCTATCCGCAGCCCGTCTACCAGAAGGGCGTCGTCCCCGCCTCCATGGCCCGCGCCCGGGTGGGCGGACGGACGGTGCTCCGCCGGACGGTGCCCGATCTGGCCGCCGACGCCGATCTGGACACCGGCCTGCTGACCGGCTACATCGCCACCGAGAGCCACGGCAGGCCGGGGCCGTACGCGACCATGCCGAACGCCGGCACCAGCCTGGCCTGCCCGCTGGTCGCCGGGCTGGTCGCGGACGCGCAGCAGGGCCGGCGGACGCCGTTCGGCTTCCTCGACCCGGTGCTGTACCGGCTGGCCGGAACACGGGCGCTGCACGACATCCTGCCGCTCGGTCCGCACACCCCCGCGGCGGACCGGGCCGCCTACCTCCCCGCCGACGGCTCGGGGAGCAGCCCCGGCGTGGACGTCTTCGACGTCCAGAACCGGGCGGACACCCAGCAGGTGACGGTCCGGGGCTACGACACCACGACCGGGGTCGGCACCCCGAACGGCGCGGCCTTCCTCGCCGGCCTCCGCCGCGAGGCGGGCTGAGCGCACACCGCCTCGCCGGGCCCGGCGGCGCTCCGGGCCCGGCGAAGATCAGAGGCCTGACGAGCAGGCGCGGGGTCAGCCGGCGAAGTGGTGCTGGACCGTGACGGTGGGACGGAAGGAGCCGAGCGGGTCGGTGCCCGGGCCCTGCGGGGCGTGGGCGGCGGCGGTCTGCAGCAGCGTGGTGACCTCGCCCGCCAGCACGTCGGCCTGCGCCCGCACCTCGGAGGTGGGCAGTTTCGAGTGGGTGAGGGCGTCCAACTGCCGGTGGATGGTGCCCAGTCGGGCCTGCTCGGCGGGGGTGAGCCGGAAGGCCTGCGGGGTGGAGACCACGAACTGCCAGGCCCCGGCGAAGGTCTCGCAGCCCGCACAGTGGATGTTCTCGGCCGAGCTGGTGTTGTCGGCCTGGAGGTGGATCCGGGTGCCGGCCATGGTGTCGATCTGGAAGGACAGCGCCACCGAGCGGCAGGGCCGGTCCGGGTGGCAGGCCACCGAGGCGGCCACCGCCTCGTTGTGCAGATGGGCGGCGACCAGCGGGCCGAACTGGTGGACGGTGAAGGAGTCGGTGGCGTCCACCGTGTGGGCCGCGTCGGCGCGGCTGAACACGTCGTCGGTGGCCACCCCGACGTCGTGGCCGATGCCCTCGGCGGCCTCGGCGGCCGGCGCGGCGCTGGCGAGCGCGGCCAGCCCGGCCGTGGCCAGCAGCCCGAAGCGGACGGTTCGGCGGCTCACGGTCAGCTGGTACCGGCGGTGTTTGTGTGGATTCATCGTGCGCAGCTCCTCTGCTGGGCCGCCGGCGGACACTCGTCGGCGGACGACGGAAAGTCGGGGTTCACGGCGTCGGTTTGACCGTGGGCAAGGCGGTGGCGGTACCGCTGGCGCTCACCGAGGGGGGCGGCGGCGACGGAGTCGGGGAGGACATCGGCGTCGGGGAGGCCGACGGGGTGGGCCCGCTCGCCGGCTGGGCGGCCGGCCCGCTCGGCTTCGGGGTGGCCGAGGCCGTGCCCGAGGCCGCCGAGGTGGCGCGACCGGACGCCTTGGAGGTGTGCGTGGCCGAGGGGTTGGGGCGCGGGGTGGAGCTGGGCCCGGCGTGGGCGGTGGCGCTCGGGTGCGGCCGCCGGGTGTGCGGACGGGTGGGCACCGCCGTCGGGGAGCTGCTCGGCGCTGTGGTCGGCACCCCTGGCTGGAGCACCGGGACGATCGGCGGCTGCTCCGGCAGCGGCCGCGGGGTGACGCCGACCGCCCAGGCCAGGCTGAGCGCGGCCGCGCCCCCCAGCGCGACCCCGCCGAGCGTCAGCCGCAGTCCCGGCTTGCCGCGGGTGCCGGCGACCGCCGCCCGGATCAGCCGGCCTCCCAGCCGCACGGAGAGGTAGCCCATCCCCAGCAGTGGGCAGATCAGCATCACACTGCCGACCACTCCGAGCAGCCCCTCGGCGATCCGCCCGGAGCCGAAGGCGTCGGCGGTGCCCACCAGTTGCACGGTGAGCGAGCGCACGCCGGTGGTGACGATCCTCGGCAGGTTCCACAGCGCGTAGCCGAGATCGCCGAGGAGGAGGGGGATCATCGTCAGCACCCAGACCGTGACCACGGTCCGCGCCGACCGCTTGAGGCCGGCCACCTCGGGGTGGGTGGGTCGGCCGGGCAGCGCGCTGAGGAGGATGGGGCGGATCTTCCCGTAAAGGTCGGGAACCCCGGCGAGGTCGCCGAGGATGTAGTAGCCGTCCAGCCGGACGGCCGGCATCAGCTGTTCGAGCACTTCGAAGTGGCCCAGGTAGACGGCTCCGAGCAGGAACTGCTGGCCGGTCAGGAAGAACAGCCCGGCCAGGCCGAGCATGAAGACCAGGTTGAAGTAGACCCCCCCGAGGTCGGTTCGGAGCCGGCCGCTGCGGCCGATCCGGTAGACGTCGGTGACGTCGGTGTAGAGCGAGGGCCAGACCAGGAAGATCCCGCAGCCGATGCATCCGGGGCTGGCGCCGCCGTAGCGGCAGGCCGAGGCGTGGCCGAACTCGTGGAAGACGAGCGAGGCCACGGTCAGCGCGAAGACGGCGAGGAGCAGCACCGGCTGGTCGAGGGTGTGAAGCACCGGCGTGATGGCCCCGAAGCTGCCGAACAGCCAGGCGTCCAGGCCGCCCATGCCCAGCAGGACGAGGGCGACCAGCAGCGGCCGGTGGAGCCAGCTGAGCGCGCCGGCGATCCGGGCCACCGCGGACTCGCGGAAGAGGACCTTGTGGAAGCGGAGGGCGAGCAGCAGGTCCGAGCGCGGGGCGTCGACCTGGTCGTTCTCCTGCCCGGGCGGCACCGTGACGCCGAGCGGCTCCAGCTTGCGGTCGATGAGGTAGGCGATGTTCTCGGTGCTCAGCTCGCGGCCGTACTCGGCGCTGACCCGGTGGGAGACGCCCTCCAGGTCGCGCCGGCCGTCGATGGCCCGGGTGACCAGGTACAGCAGGCGGGACAGCTGGAGCACCTGGCCGTCGCCGCGCCGGGCGATGTACCGGGGCTCGGTGAAGCCCGAGCCCCGGTACTCGCCGTGCAGCCGCAGCCCTGCCGTGAGCCGCGGCACCCCCCACGGGCGCGGTTCCTGGTACGGAGCACCCGTCTCGGACCCTGGGTCCGTGTGGACGTCGGTTCGGGTGGCGCCGTCCCAACGGCCGGCGCCAGGGGCGGGAGCGGGGACGAGGCCGGGAGGCGCGTCCCATGGCGGCTCCGGAGGCGGTGGAGTCGGTGCCGACGTCACGGGTGGAGTCGCGACCAGCCCGGAGGTCGCGTGCGCGGTGCCCTGGCCGCGCCTGCGCCCCCGCCGATGGCGGCTGTTCTCGCGATCCCCGATCGCAGTCATCTCCGGCCCTTCCCTCGTCGCCCCCGCCCCCGCGGGACCCGTGCGGCCTACGACCGACAAGCCGGCCGCACGGGTGCTCGGATCACTGGCTGATGCTGATGCCCTGCGAGGCCTCGGACTGGGCGACCGCCTCCGGCGACCACTGGTTGACCGCGGCCGACTCGTTGTGGGCGTGGACGTTGGCCACGTGCTTGGTGACGTTGGTGGTCCGGGTGAAGGTGAAGGTCAGCTTCCCCAGCGCCTCGCGGCCCGGCAGCAGGTCGGCGGACTCGGCATCCAACTCGCGGGGGTCCATGCTCATGATGGTGGCCTTTCTGTGCTTGCTGATCTGTGGTCTCTGGGACTCTGATGGGTGGAACTGCGGGGTCCAGCGCGGAGCGGCCCGCGGTCAGTGGGGAGGAGCGATGCGACCGCAGTGCCTCGCCGCTACTGGTGGATCGAGATGCTCTGGGAGGCCTCGGACTGGGCGACCGCCTCGGGCGACCACTGGTTGACCGCGGCCGACTCGTTGTGCGCGTGGACGTTGGCCACGTGCTTGGTCACGTTGGTGGTCCGGGTGAAGGTGAAGGTCAGCTTCCCCAGCGCCTCGCGGCCCGGCAGCAGGTCGGCGGACTCGGCATCCAGCTCACGGAAGTCGATCACGGTGGTTCCCCCTTCAGGGAAGAGTGGTTGCGTCCAACGGAGTGGGACGCTCTGTCCAACGAGATTGGACACTAGCCGGACGGCGAGCGGCTCCGCAAGGGGAATCCCGGCAACGCTTGGTAACGGATGGGTAACCGCCGGTGCGGGGCAGGTGGACGGCCTTGCCTTCGGCGGAGCGGGCTGATCCTCTTAGACTGAGCGGCGGCCGAGCACAGATGTCCGGCGCCGGCCGACGCCGACCGAGGCAGGGAGCGATCCGTCACGTGTCCAACGCCATGCAGCAGTTGATCAGGGAGCAGCTGGAGCTGCACGGCTGGTCGTACGGCGACGTGGCCCGCCGGGGCGGGATCCCGCGCTCGACGGTCCACCATCTGGCGACCACCGACCGGATGGTCCGGATGCCCCAGCCCGCGACGCTGGAAGGGCTGGCCAAAGGGCTGGGCCTGACTCCAGAAACGGTTCGCCGCGCCGCCGCGGAGGCCTGCGGCATCCAGGTCTACGCCGACGCGGGGCCGCCCGCGGACCCCGAGGTGAACACCCTGATCGCCAGCCTCCAGCGGCTCTCCCCCGAGGACCGCCGGCACGTCACCGCCCTGGTGGACTCGCTGCTGCGACGCGGCGACTCCGCGGGCGGCGGAGAGCCCGCGGCCGACTGACGCCCGGGCGGGGCGGGCGAGCGGATTCGAGGAACCGGGGACGCAGCCGAGCGGACGATGGTTGCGGCTTCGGCCGGTTTCCACTCGCACGGGGGATTCCGCGCGGGATGTACTCGCGGCCTGTCACTCGCACGAGGGACACCGGGCTATCGTCACCCGCAGTCCGAGGTACGTGAGGGACACGGTTCCTCTGGGCCGAGGGGGAACTGTGCTGATCGTCCAGGGAAGTCCCACCACCGCCGTGGTGCGCTCCCACTCCGGCGAGTCCGTGCTGCTGCTGTCCGGCGAGATGCCGGCGGTGCTCACCGACGAGGCGGTCCAGGAACTGCTGGACCTCGCCGCGGCCGTGCTGGACGGCGACGAATGCGCCCTCTTCCAGCGGTGCCTTGAGGCGCTGCGCAGCAACACCGCCCCCGGGCGCGCGGTGGAGATCGAGGGCGCGGTACTGACCGTCTTCGAGTGAGCCCGCCCCTCCCCCCGCAGGCAGACGTCCCCCCGGGGCACCGCTCTCACTGCAGTGCGTCCACCTCCAGGGCGGCCGCGCGCAGCGCCTCGGCCACCCGGACCACCGCCTCCTGCGGCGGCTCGGGCAGCCGGGCCAGGACGAGCCGCCGCTGCTCCTGGGGGCCGCCGCGCACCGGGCGGATCCGGACCCCCTCGGGCACGGCGTGGGTGAGCGGGGCCGGCACCGTCGTCAGGCCGCAGCCGGCGGCGACCAGTTGCAGCTTGGCCAGCCAGTCGCGGGCGGTGTGGGCGATCTCGGGCCGCTCGTCCAGGCCGGGCCAGACGCCCATCAGGCGCTCGCCGCCCGAGGGCGGGGCGGCGATCCAGCGCTGCCCGTGGAGGTCGGCGATGTCCACGTAGTCCTGGCGGGCCAGCGGATGGCTCGCGGGCAGCGCCACCCGGAGGCTGCGCTCGGCCAGCGTCTGGGTGACCAGCGGGGGCGACTCCGAGTCCGGCGGCCGGAACGGCGGGGCGGAGCCGAGCAGCGCCAGGTCGACGCTGCCCGTCCGCAGCGCCCGGACCAGTGCCGGGGTTCCGCCCTCACGGGTGGTGACGGTGATCGCGGGATGGCTGGCGCGCAGCGCGACGATGGCCCGCGGCACCACCACCGACCCGAGGCTGGGCGGCCAGCCGACCCGTACGGTGCCGCCCTGGTCCTCGATCCCGGACAGCTCGCGGGCGGTCTGCTCGATCTCGTCCAGCACCGCCGAGGCACGGCGGAGGACCAGCTGGCCCGCGGCGGTGAGCTGGACGCCGTCCCGGCGCCGGTCCAGCAGTCTGGCGTCGGCGGCCCGTTCCACGGCGGCGATCTGCCGGGACACCGCGGACTGGGTGTAGCCCAGCGCGATCGCCGCCGCGGTGAAGGTGCCCTGTTCGGCCACCGCGCGGAAGACCCGCAGGCCGGTGAGGGAGACGTCCCGGAAGTCCATGACGTCTACGCATACCACATGTGTCCAACTTTCGTTGGCGTCATGGACGCCGCCGCTCCTACGGTGGGGTGCGGAGCCGTCGCACGGCGGCTCCGCGACGAGCACCCCCGAGCGAGGAGTCCGGCATGACCCTTCTGACCACCCCCTTCGGCTTCGCCACCACCGCCGAGGAGGTGGCCGCCGAGATCGACCTGAGCGGGCGGCGCGCGGTGGTCACCGGCGCCTCCTCCGGACTGGGCGCGGAGACCGCCCGGGTGCTGGCCGCCCGCGGCGCCGAGGTCGTCCTCGCCGTCCGGGACCCGGCGGCCGGCGAGCGGACGGCCGCCGGGATCACCGCCTCCACCGGCAGCGAGGCCCTGCGGGTGGCGCCGCTGGACCTGACCGACCCCGCCTCGGTGTCCGCCTTCGCGGCCGCCTGGAACGGGCCGCTGGACATCCTGGTGAACAACGCCGGGATCATGGCCTGCGCCGAGCAGTACACCCCGCAGGGCTGGGAGCTCCAGTTCGCCACCAACCATCTGGGGCACTTCGCCCTCGCCAACGCCCTCCACAGCGCGCTCGCGGCGGCCGGCGGCGCCCGGGTGGTCGTCCTGAGCTCCACCGGCCACCAGCGTTCACCGGTGGTCTTCGACGACCCGCACTTCGCCTTCCGCAGTTACGACCCATGGGCCGCGTACGCCCAGTCCAAGACCGCGAACGTGCTCTTCGCCGTGGCCGCCGCCCGCCGCTGGGCCCGGGACGGGATCACCGCCAACGCGCTGATGCCGGGGGCCGTCAGGACCAACCTCCAGCGGCACGTCGGCGGCAGCAGCGGACGGGTCTCCCCCGACCAGATCAAGACCCTGGAGCAGGGCGCCGCCACCACCGTCCTGCTGGCGGCCTCCCCGCTGGTGGAGGGCGTCAGCGGGCGCTACTTCGAGGACTGCAACGAAGCCGAGACCGTCGACCGCCGCACCGGCACACTGCACGGCGTCGCCCGCTACGCCGTCGACCCCGACAACGCCGAGCGGCTGTGGACCCTCTCCGAGCGGCTGCTCGCCGACGGGGCCGGCACAGCCCGCCGTTGAGCCGGGGACGGCGGCCCCGGTGGCATCGGGAGAACCGCTTCCAGGAGAGAACGAGGAGAGAAGAGGAGACGGCATGACGACGAACGGACAGCGGATCGCCCTGGTCACCGGGGCCACCCAGGGCCTCGGTCTGGCCCTGGTCAAGGGACTGGCCCGGCGCCTGGGCGCCGGCGACATCGTCTACGCGACCGGCAGGGACGCCCGCAGGCTCAAGGAGATCGCCTCGGAACAGGTGGGCTCCGGCGCCGAGATTCGCGCCGAGCTCTTCGACGTGGCGGACCCCACCCGCGCGCAGGAGCTGGCGGACGCCCTGACCGAGCGGCACGGCGGAGTCGACATCGTCTTCGGCAACGCGGTGATGCGGGTGACGCCACAGGACGACCCGCGCGCGGTCGTGACCCCCTTCACCGAGGTCAACAATCTGGGCACCACCCGGCTGCTGCGGGCGTTCGCCCCGGCCCTGCGCGACCACGGGCGGCTGATCGTGGTGGCCAGCGCGCTGGGCACGCTGGCCTCCCTCGCGCCCTCGCTGCACAGCCGCTTCGACGGGCTGCCCACCCTCGACGCGGTGGACGCGGCCGTCATCGACTGGCGGGAGGCCGTCCGCGACGGCAGCGCCTTCAGCGGTCCCTGGCCGGCCTTCGTCAACATCCCCTCGAAGATCGGCCAGGTGGCGGCCGTCCGCACCCTCGCCGCCCAGCGGCGGGAGCGGGACCTGGCCCGCGGCATCCTGATCGCCTCGGTCTGCCCCGGAATGATGAACACCCCGACCTCCCAGGCGTGGTGGGACGTCAGCGCCGCGCCCACCCCGGAGCAGGCGTCCTCGGCCCTGCTGGATCTCGCACTGGGCCCGCTCGACCCGGGCCAGTACGGCGAGCTGGTGCGGGAGGGTCGGGTGGTCCCCTGGCGTCCGGCCGCCGCGGGGCCGGGGGGCAGGGCGTAGGGGGTAGGGCGTAGGGGGTGGGCCGTAGGGCGTAGGGTGGGAGCGATAGCGAACGAACGCTCTCTTTTTTTGGAGGCGAGATGGCCCTCGCTCCCCTGCCCGCGGTCACCCTCACGCCGGTGGCCCACTTCCCGGAGGGGTTCTTCCTGGAGAACCTCCTGGTACGCGCCGACGGGTCGGTGCTGATCACCGCCTTGCTGCAGAAGCAGCTGTGGTGCGTCCCCGGCCCGGCTCCGCGCGCCATGACCGAGCCGGTACTGGTGCACACCTTCGAGCATCCGGTCACCGGACTCGTGGAGCCGGAACCCGGCGTGCTGGTGCTCAGCCTCACCGAGGGCTACACCACCCACGAGTCCCAGCTGGTGCGCCTCGATCTGACGGGCTGGGCCCCGGGTCTGCCCGTCTCGCCCGAGGTGATCCTCAGCTTCGACGAGCGGGCCCGGGCCCTCAACGGCAGCTGCCTTCTCGGACCCGGGGTGCTGGCCGTCGCCGACTGCTTCGCGGGCCTGGTCTGGCGCGTCGACCTCGGCCCCGGTGCGCGCTCCGCGACCGCCCGGGTCTGGGCCGAGCACGACACCATGGCCGACGACCCGGACGGCGGGGTCCCCTGGCCGCCCCAGCCGGGCGTGAACGGCGTCCGCTACGGCCCGCGGACCGGCTACCTCTACTTCACCTCCACCGCGCAGCAGGTGTTCATGCGGGTCCCCGTCGACCCGGACACCCTCGACCCCTCCGGGCCACCGGAGTTCGTCGCGGCCATCGACAACGCCGACGACTTCTGCCTCGACGAGGCGGCCGGTTTCGCCTACGTCACCCGGCACCGGGCCAACACCCTCGACCGCGTCCCCCTCGCCCCGCGGCACGGCAGCGAGGTCCGGCACATCGCCGGCGACCCACTGGACCGGGCGCTCGTCGGGCCGTCCAGCGCCCACTGGGGCAGCGAGCCCGGCGACCACGGCCGGGTGATGTACGTGACCACGGACGGCGGGACCACCTCGGCCCCGGACGGCATCGTCCGCCACGCCGCCCTGCTGCGCGCCGAGCTCCGCCCCCGGCCGGAGCTCCGCGCCGAGGAGGACCCGTGCCGAAGGTGAGCCAGGAGTACAAGGACCGGCAGCGGGCCGAGATCCTGGACGCGGCCAGGCGCTGCTTCGTCCGCAACGGCTTCCACCGCACCTCGATGCAGGACGTCATCGCCGAGGCGGGCCGGTCGACCGGGGCCGTCTACCGCTACTTCGCCGGCAAGGACGACATGATCCTCGCCGTCGCGACGGAGAACCTGGCCGAGGTGGCCGGCGCGCTGCGAGCGGCCGTGCGCAGCAGCGGCCAGAGCGGCGGCGGTGGCGAGGGGGGCGGCGGCTCCGATCCCGCGCGGGTGATGACCGCTCTGCTGGAGGACGTCGCCTCCCGGCACGCCGACCAGCGGCTCGCCACGGTGGCGCTGATGGTCTGGGCCGAGGCACTGCGTGATCCGGCACTGGCCGAGCGGCTGCGTTCGGCCAGTGCGCAGATGGCGGGGGACCTCGCGGACGTGGTCCGCGAGGTCCAGGCGGCGGGCGGGCTGGAGGGCGCGTCCGCCGAGGCGGTGGCCCTGGCACTGCTGGCCATGCTGCCGGGGTTCCTCCTCGACCTGGCACTGCTCGAACAGGACGGCACCGGCTCCTTCCCGGACGCCCTTCGGGTGCTGCTGCCGGGGCAGCCCCGCTCCTGAGGCCCCGAGCCGGTCAGCGCGGCTGGGGCCAGGACTCCGGGGGCGGCGGGGCGTCGTCCGGCTCGCGGACCTGGGGGTGCTGCTCGTCGAACTCGCGCAGGGCGGTGCGGGCCTCGACGACATGGGCGAGCAGGCGGTCGGCCTCCTCGCTCTCGCCCCAGTCGGGGACGCCGGTGATCAGGGCCTGGCTGCAGGTGAGGGTGTAGACCTGGTTCGCGCGCTGCAGCGCCTCCAGGAGTTGCCGGCGTTCCTGCTCCAGCTTGCGCCGGGCAGGGCTGTCAGGAAGGTGGAAAGTGCGCGGGTCCACGATGTCGTCCCTGGTCGTTGCGATTCCTTCGTGACCGTAGGGCCTCTCGGGGCCGGATGACCAGCGGGTCGCCCGCAATGGCCTATGCCGATCTCCGGCGCCTCGGCGATCAGAGCGCCGCCGCCACGGTCTCGGCCACCGCGGTGACCGCGGGGGCTGCCCGGCCGGGCAGCCGGGCCACCAGGATCCGGCGGATCTCCGGAGGGGCCCCCTCGACCCGGACCAGTGCGACGCCCGGGGGGAGCACGGGCGCGAGGCGGGCGGGGACCGTGGTGACGCCGAAGCCGGCGGCGACCAGGTGGAGTTTGGTCAGCCAGTCGCGGGCCCGGTGGGCGACGGTCGGCCGGCCGGGCAGACCCGGCCAGACACCGAGGAGGGGTTCCGCGCCGGTCGAGGGGGTGTCGATCCAGTCCGCCGTGGCGAGCTCGTCGGCGTCCACGGCGGTGCGCCCCGCGAACCGGCCGGTGGCGGCCACCGCCACCTGGAGTTCCACCTCCCCCGCGACCCGCAGGTGGAGCCGCGGGGACTCCGTGTCCGGCGGGCGGTGCGGCGGCCGGGAGGAGAGGACGGCGAGATCGATCGAGCCGGCGCGGAGGGCGCGGGCGAGAGACGGCGTGGTGCCCTCCCGCGTCCGGACGGTGATCTGCGGCTGCTCCGCCGCCAACCGGGCCAGCACGGTGGGCAGGATGGCGGCCCCCGCGCTGAGGAAGACCCCGAGGCGTACCACCTGGGCGGGTGCGGCCGCGCCGGAGAGCTCACGCTCGGCTGCCGCCGCCGCGTCGAGGATGGTGCGGCCGTGCCGCAGCAGGGTCAGGCCAGCGTCGGTGAGCCGGACCCCGTCCGGACGGCGTTCGAAGAGAGCGGCGCCGGCGGCCTGCTCCAGGGCGGCGGCCTGCCGGGAGATCGCCGACTGGGTGTAGCCGAGCTGCCCCGCGGCGGCGGTGAAGCTCCCGGACTCGGCGATCTGGCGGAGCACCCGAAGGCTCCCGGTGGAGATGTCCATGCGCAGTACGCATACCAGAGATGCGAGACCTTCGCTTCCCGCATGCCCTGGCCGGTGGTTAGCGTCGAACCGCCGGCACGACGGGCCGGTGGACGCCGAACGAGGAGAAGAGCCATGCGAGCAGCGGTACTGACGGCCTTCGGAAGCCCCCTCACGGTGGGCGAGCTGGCGGACCCGGTGGCGGGCGGGGGCGAGGTGCTGGTGGGAGTGCTGGCCGCGGCCGTGCTGCCGTACACCCAGGAGGTCTTCTCGGGGGCGCGGAACTACCCCTTGGAGCCGCCGGTGGTGCCCGGGGTGGGCGCGGTGGGCCGGATCGCCGCGGTGGGTCCGGACGCGACCCGGCTGCGGGTCGGGGACCTGGTCTGGTGCGACGCCACGCTGCGCTCCCGGGACGACGCCCTGACCCCGGACATCGCGCTCCAGGGCTGGAGCTCCCGGGGGGCGGGCGGCGCCCGGCTCGCCCGCCATCTGCCCGACGGGTCCTACGCGGAGCTGATGCGCACCCTCACCGAGAACGTGTATCCGCTGCCGCCGGCGGCCGACGAGGACCCCGCCCGCTGGGCGGCAGCGCTCACCGTGTACGCCGTCCCCTACAGCGGCCTGGCGGCCGGCGGCCTGGCGGCCGGGGAGACCCTGCTGGTGAGTGGCGCCACGGGGAACTTCGGCAGCAGTGCGGTGGCGGTCGGCCTGGCGATGGGCGCGGGCCTGGTCGTCGCCCCGGGCCGGAACCGGAAGGTGCTCGCCCGGCTCGCCGAGCGGTTCGGGCCGCGGGTGCGGACCGTCCCGCTGAGCGGGGACCCGGAGACCGACACCGCGACGATGGTGGAGGCCGCGGAGGGCCCGGTCGACGTGGTGCTCGACCTGCTGCCGCCGCAGGCGCCGAGCGCGGCCGTCCGCGCCGCGGCGATGACCGTCCGCGAGTACGGGCGGGTGGTGCTGATGGGCGGGGTCGGCATGCTCGGGGGCGAGGACCTCGCGCTGCCGTACCCCTGGCTGATGCGGAACTCGGTGACCGTGCGCGGGCAGTGGATGCTTCCGCGCGCGGCGAACGCCGGGCTGATCCGGCTGGTCGGCTCGGGGCTGCTGGACCTCGGTGGCGAGCAGGTCCGGGGCTTCGCCCTGGAGGAGGTCAACGAGGCGGTGGCCTACGCGGCCGAGCACTCGGGGCCGTTCGACCGCACGGCGCTCATGCCGTCCCCGCGGTGAGCCCCGCCTCGGCTCTCAGGCGCCGGCGGTGAGGACCGAGATGCCGAGCGCCAGCAGGGCCAGCACCTTCAGGCACTCCAGGGCGACGTAGTAGAGGTGGGCCCGGGAGCGCGGAAGCTCCTCGCCGGCCAGGACGCGGTCCGAGCGGCGGTTGAGGCCGGGACGGACCAGGGCGAGCTGCGCGGCCAGCAGGACGGCCGCGACGACCGCCGGGACGACGGACGCGCTGTGGCCCCAGATCCCGCAGGCGGCCAGCGCCACCACGGCGAGGACCGCCTCGGCGGTGTTCAGCGCGCGGAAGACCATCCGGCCGATGCCCAGGCCGATCGGGATGGTGACCCCAGGGCGCGGAACTTCAGCGGCGCCTCCAGGAAGGAGATGGCCAGCACCATCCCCAGCCAGACGAAGGCGACCGCCACGGCGGTGGCGGGCGCGGCGGTGACGTGGATGATGGTCGGCTCCCCTCGGCTGGTCTCTCTCCCAGACCAGTTTCGCCGGTGCCGGGGGGTGGCGTGGACCCGGGGTGGGGTGGAGGGGGCGCGGGGGTGGAGCGGGAGCCGGGTCGGGTGGGGCCGCGCCCGGCCGGGTCAGGGTTTGCGGGCGACGGCGGCGTAGAACGGGACGCGCTCGCGGGAGAGGGCGAGGTCTTCCGGGGCGGTGGACCGCCACTCGTGGACCGGGCAGAGGCCCGGCTCGACGGGGTCCAGCCCGGACAGGAACCGCATGATCTCCTCGCCGGAGCGCAGCGCGAGGCTGGTGCCGCCGGTCGCGTACGCGTCCTCGGTGTCCTTGCGGTGGGTCAGCATCTCCGGGGCGACGAAGTCCGCGGTGCTGTGGGAGAGGACCAGCATGCTGCCCGACGGCAGCATCTCCTTCAGCCGCTGGACGGTCTGGTGGGGGCGGTCGGAGTCCGGGACGAAGTGGAGGACGGCCATCAGGAACAGCGCGATCGGCCGCTTCGGGTCGATCGTGCGGGTCAGCTGCGGGGAGGAGAGGATCGTCTCCGGATCGCGGAGGTCCGCGTCGATATAGGTGGTGCGGCCCTGCGGGGTGCTGGTGAGGAGGGCGCGGGCGTGGGCGAGGACGATCGGGTCGTTGTCCACGTAGACGATCCGGGCGGCGGGGTGGATCCCCTGCGCCACCTCGTGGAGGTTGGGACTGGTGGGGATGCCGGTGCCGATGTCCAGGAACTGCGTGATGCCCTCCTCGGCGGCGTAGCGGGCGGCGCGGACCATGAACCGGCGGTTGGCCCGGGCGGCGGTGAAGGTGTCCGGGAAGAGCGCGCGGATCTTCTCCGCGGCCGCCCGGTCGGCGGGGAAGTTGTCCTTGCCGCCCAGGTAGTAGTCGTACATCCGGGCGGTGTGCGGCAGGTCGGTGCGCAGGTCCCGGCCGACCGGGGCCCACTCCTCGGCGCCGTCGGCCCCTCGCGTGCTCGCCATGCCCAAAGCGGTTCCCCTCCGGCATAGTTGACGCCCGGTCATCAACTGTGGCGAACCACTCTAGAAGACTCCGCCCCCACGGCTGAAGCCCTTAATCGGCCGCCTCGCCGGCCTCGTTGCGCCAGGCACGCACCGCAGCTCCGCACTCCCGTACCGCCCCGGCCCGTCCGTCAGGAGTGGCGGGCGTCCAGGGCCGCCTGGACCAGGCCCGCGGCGAATCGGGGCAGGTCACGGCCGTCCACCAGACCGGCCAGCTTCCCGGGGTCCCGGCCCAGGCCGAGGGCGTCGGCGCCCTCCCGGGCGCGGCGGTCGAAGGTCGGGCGCAGTTCCGGCCACAGGCCCTGGGCCTCGCGGCAGAAGATGTCCGCGCCGGTCGGGCCGATCCGCGGCACCTCGCGCAGCAGCTCCCGCACCCGCTTGGGGTCGCCGTCCGCCTCCGCGCGGAGGCGGCGCAGATCGCCGTGCCAGCGGTCGAGGACGAGCTCCGCCCCCTCCCCCAGCGCGGTCGCGGTGCTCTCGTCGTAGCGGCGGTAGTGGGCGCGCCCCAGCGCGTCCACCCGCTGCTGCCAGGTCGCGTCGGCCATCGCGCGGGGGGTGCGCATCCCCGCGCGGAACAGCTCCCGGGCGGCATGCGCGGCCATCTCGGCGCGGATCGGCGCCGACGCCAGCACGCAGACCACCAGCAGCTGGTAGAGCGGGGCGGGCTTGTCGGCCAATGTGATGCCGGCGTCCTCCGCGTACGCGCCCGGGTGCTCGCGCAGCAGGCGGGCGACGGTCTCCTTCCGGCTCGGGCTCACGGCTGCTCCTTTCACTGGCTGCGACCTCTTTCGGGGGCCTCTTTCGTGGGGCCTCTTTCGTGGGGCCTCTTTCACGGGTCGCGTACCCGGGGAAGGGCGGGGCGAAAGATCCGTTTTGTTCTCCCGGGCGTGGACGGCCCGGCGGCCCCGGCGGCGGGGAGGACTAGGCTTCGGGGGTCGATTCCGCGGAGCCTCTCCGCGGCAGCCGAACGGCCTGGGAGGCCCCGAATAGACCCCACTCACCTCGCCGGCTACCTCGACAGGCTCGGCTTCGCGGAGCGATCGCTTCCGCCCACGTCGGAGACCCTGACCGCGCTCCATCGGGCGCATGTCGAGCGCATCGCCTACGAGTGCATCGACCACCACGTCCCGCGTCGCACCCCGCTGGCCGCCGCCGACTCGGTGGGCCGGCTCGCCGGCGGCCGCGGCGGGTACTGCTTCCACCTCAACGGCGCGTTCGGCGCACTCCTGCGCCACCTCGGCTTCGGCGTCACCCTCCACCGCGCCGATGTGCAGCACACCGCCGGCGGCCCGGTCGAGGAGGGACACCACCTCGCCCTCACCGTGACGGCCGGGGGCCGGGCTTACCTGGCCGACGTGGGGCTGGGCGACGGGCTCCACGATCCCCTGCCGCTGCGGCCCGGCCGGTACACCCAGGGCTCCTTCACCTTCGTGCTGGAGCGGACGCCAGGCGGGTGGCGGTTCACCAACCACGAGCGCGGCTCCTTCCGGTTCTTCGAGTTCGACGAGGCCCCGGCACGCCTGCCGGAGGACTTCGCCGAGATCCACGAGTGGTTCGCCACCTCGCCGGAGTCCGGTTTCGTCCGCACGCTGACTGCTCAGCGGCGCGACGCCGAGGGGTTCGACGTGCTGCGCGGCTGCGTGCTGCGCCGCCTGGACGCGTCCGGCCAGCGCGAGCGGGAGATCGTGAGCGCCGAGGAGTGGTACGCGATCCTCACCGGTCTCTTCGGCCTCGACCTCTCCGATCTGGACGCCGCCACCCGCCGCCGGCTGTGGGCGAGGACCTGGGCCGCGCATGAGCGCCGGCGCGCGGCGCGGGCGGCGGCGGGGCAGGCGGCTGGTGGTGGGATGATGGCGGATCCGTCCGGCGAGAGTTGAGAGTACGGCAGGAGACCTGGCGCCTTGTCCGAGCAGAACGACGACCGTCCGACCGAGGCCGCCCTGCGGCTGGCCCTGAAGGCCGACTGCACGGCCTGCTTCGGGCTGTGCTGCGTCGCCCTGGCCTTCGCCCGCTCCGCGGACTTCGCGGTGAACAAGGCCGCCGGGCAGCCCTGCGAGAACCTGCGGAAGGACTTCAGCTGCGGCATTCACGCCCGGCTGCGGGAGAGCGGCTTCCCCGGCTGCACCGTCTTCGACTGCTTCGGGGCCGGGCAGCAGGTCTCCCAGGTCACCTTCGGCGGCCGGGACTGGCGCGCGGAGCCCGGGCGGGCGGCGCTGATGTTCGAGGTCTTCCCGGTCATGCGGCAGCTCCACGAGCTGCTGTGGTACCTCACCGAGGCCCTGGCGCTGCCGGCCGCCGGGCCCGTCCACGAGGAGCTGCGGCGGGCGCGTGCGGACGTCGACCGGCATACCCGGCTGGGCGCGGAGGAACTGGCCGGGCTCGATGTGGCGGCGGTCCGGGACGGGGTCAACCCGCTGCTGCTGCGCGCCAGCGAACTGGTGCGCGCCGGGGTGCGGGGACGGAAGCGCGACCACCGAGGGGCCGATCTGGTCGGCGCACGGCTGGCCGGCGCGGACCTTCGGGGTGCGAGCCTGCGCGGGGCGCTGCTGATCGCGGCCGATCTGCGCGGGGCCGACCTGCGGACGGCGGACCTGATCGGCGCCGACCTGCGCGACGCCGATCTGCGGGGCGCCGACCTGACCGGGAGCATCTTCCTGACGCAGGCTCAGCTGAACTCGGCGAGGGGCGACGGGGCGACCCGGCTGCCCGCCGGCCTGGTGCGGCCGGGCCATTGGTGAGTCGGTGAGTCGGTCACGCGATGCCTCGATGAGCCGGTGACTCGACGACTGACCGGCCGCCCCCCGGCCGGTTCAGTCCCGGGCGCTCCACTCGTAGGTGCGGGGCACGGAGCTCTCGTCCTGCTCCGGCCGGGTGAGGGTGTAGTGCGGGGCGTCCGCGTCCGGATGACCGGCGAGGTCCTCGGCTCGGGCGATGGTGCGGACGGTGAACACCTCCAGCGGAAGGCGGTGGTCCTTCGGGAAGGGCAGTTCCTCGCCGTCGCGGGGGCCGCCGACGAAGCGGACGGTGAGATTCTCCGTCTCGGACGGCCGGGATATGGCTTCCAGCGGGCCGCCCTCGCGGTACTGGATCGCCCACTGCGCGGGCCTGGTGAAAGTCCCCACGATTCCTCCGCTGATGCTGGGGCCGGCGTGGAGGCCGGCGCTTTCCCGGACCGCCGGGGAGTGCGGGCCGGATGGGTGCTCCGCGCGCCTACCCCAGGACCGCGGGGGACACACGCTGCGCGGAGCGTCGCGGGGGCGGCACCGCGCGCTGCGGGCGGTGCGCTCGGTTCGGGCTTCATCCGGCGGGCTACAGCTTGGCGCCGACCGGCGCGGTCGGGGTGAACTCGACGGCGAGGTTCTCGTATCCGCTGACGAAGGCGGCGGGCCGCAGCGGTGGCTCCTCCGCGGAGGCGAGGCGGATGTCCGGCAGCCGATCGAGGAGCACGGTGAAGACGGTGTCCAGTTCGAGCCGGGCCAGCGAGCTGCCCAGGCAGAAGTGCGAGCCGAGGCCGAAGGCCAGATGGTCGTTGGGGCTGCGGGTGATGTCGAATCGGAACGGGTGGGGGAAGACCTCCTCGTCGCGGTTGGCGGAGGGGTAGAGCAGCAGCACCTTCTGGCCCTCCGCCAGCCGCCTGCCGCGGACGGTGGCATCCCGGGTGAGGGTGCGCGCCATGTTCTTGATCGGCGTGACCCAGCGCAGCATCTCCTCGATCGCCGAGGGCAGCAGGGCGCGCTCGGCGCCCAGCCGCGCCCAGTTCTCCCGGTCGGCCAGCAGTCGGTAGAGGCCGCCGCTGATGACGTGCCGGGTGGTCTCGTCCCCGCCGATCAGCAGGAGCAGCGTCTCGTGCAGCAGCGAGTCGTCGTCCAGCCGGTCCCCGTCGACCTCGGCCCGCAGGAGCACGCTGACCAGGTCGTCCCGGGCCGGGCCGGCCCGGCGGTCGGCGAGGACGGAGCCGAAGTACTCGCTGTAGCCGGCGAAGGCGCAGGCCGACCGCTCCATCACCCCCGGGTCGCCGAGCTGCCCCTGAGCCCGCATCAGGTCGTCCGACCAGCGGAGGAGATCCCCGTACCGGTCGGGTACGACGCCGATCAGGTCGCCGATGACGATGAGCGGCAGCCAGGCTGCGATCTCCGTGACGAAGTCGCAGGAGCCGCGTTCGCAGACCCGGTCCACCAGGGCGTGGCAGACGGTCTCTATGCGCGGGCGCAGTTCGCGTACCCGGCGCGGGGTGAAGCCCTTGTTGAGCAGGCGGCGACGGCGCAGGTGCTGCGGGTCGTCCATGTCGATCATCATCGGCAGGGCGCCGGTCTCCGGGCGGATGCCGCCGGCGTTGGAGAAGACCTCCGGGTGGAGCGAGGCCTCGCGGACGTCCTGGTACTTGGTGAAGGCCCAGACGCCGCCCTCGGCGTCCCAGTGCACGGGGTCGTTGGCACGCAGCCAGGTCAGGCCGGTGTGGGGATCGCCGCCCCAGAACTCACCGCTGGTCAGTGCGGTCCGAGGGGCGTCGGCCCGGGTCCCGCTCATGGTTGCCTCGGCCATCCGGAGTGCCTCCGACCGGTTGACGGTGCTCGGGTGGTTACACTCGGCGCCGGAAGTGTAAGGACGGGATCTTGGATCCTCAACCCTCGTGCGGGGTGGGCGGATCGGCCGTGCGGGCGGCGCCACCGCGAGCGCGCCGGTCCCGGGCCGACACCGCGCCGGTACCGTGCCGGTCCCGTGCCGGTCCGGCCTCGCGCGGGTGAAGTCGCTGGTGGCGGTAGGGTCGGGGGATGACAGACGACTCTCTGCGCTCGGTCGGTGTCGAGCGGACCGGTCCCGGAAGCTTCACCGCCACCAACGCCCGGGGCGGTACCGTACGCTTCGGCACCGGCTCCGGGCCGGACGGCGGCACCGAGTTCACTCCGGTCGAGCTCCTGCTGGCCGCGATCGGCGGCTGCACCGCGGCCGACGTCGACGTCGCCACCGGCCGCCATGCGGAGCCCACCGAGTTCACCCTCTCCGTCACCGGGAACAAGGTCAGCGACGAGCTGGGCAACCGGATGACGGACCTCCAGGTCACCTTCCACGTGTCCTTCCCGCCCGGGGACGGCGGCGACCGCGCCCGCACCATCCTGCCGCGGGCGGTCAAGACCTCCCACGAACGCCTGTGCACGGTCAGCCGCACCATCGAGACCGGCACGCCGGTGCAGACGGTGGTGGCGGACGGCGCCGCGTCCGACTGACGGCGCCCGATCGAGGGCGCAGCCGGGGCCGGCCACGGCCGGCCATGGCCGCCCAGGTTGAGGCCGAGGTTCCGCTTGTTCCGCGGAGCCTCTATCCTCGTCGATCATGCGCGGCCGGGCCGGTCGTCGTCGTCTCGATCAGCCTCCGGCGTACGGGAGTTGACGTCCCGTTCCGGTCAGGCGCGCGCGCCGCTCCCGACGCCCGCGGACAAGGACCTCAGTGACCGCCTCCCCCTCACCGTCCATACCCCTCCTCGAAACCGATGTGCTCGTCGTCGGCTCCGGCCCGGCCGGCGGCGCGGCCGCGCTGCTGCTGGCGACCTACGGCATCCGCGTCCAGCTGATCACCAAGTACGGCGCGCTCGCGGACACCCCCCGCGCCCACATCACCAACCAGCGCACCGTGGAGGTGCTGCGCGACCTCGGGCTCGAAGAGCGCCTGATGCGCGAGGCCACCCCGTGGGAGCTGATGAGCAACACCACCTTCTGCACCAGCCTGGTCGGCGAGGAGCTCGGCCGGATCCCCTCCTGGGGCACCGACCCCGTCAAGCACGCCGCCTACCAGCTGGCCAGCCCCTGCTCGATGGTGGACGCCCCGCAGACCATCACCGAGCCGATCCTGGTCGGCGAGGCGCAGAAGCGGGGTGCGAAGATCCGCTTCGACAGCGAGTACCTCGGTCACGAGCAGGACGCCGACGGCGTCACCTCCCTGGTCCGCGACCGGCTCACCGGCCAGGAGTACCAGGTCCGTTCGCGGTATCTGATCGGCGCGGACGGCGCCCGCAGCACGGTCGCCGAGCATGCCGGACTGCCCTATGAGGGCCCCGGTCCGGTCTCCGGCGCGATGAACATCATCATCGAGGCCGATCTGACCCGCTTCGTCGCCCACCGGCCGTCCGTCCTGTACTGGATGCTGCAGCCCGGCGCCGACAAGGACGGCATCGGCCTCGGCGTGCTGCGGATGATCAAGCCGTGGACCGAGTGGATGCTGATGTGGGGCTACGACCCCGCGGTCGGGCCCCCCGAGCTGACCGACGGGTTCATCCGCAAGCTCGCCGTCCAGCTGGTCGGCACCGAGGACTTCGAGATGCGGATCAAGTCCTCCGCCCCCTGGACGGTCAACCACCACTACGCCACCGCCCTCTCCCAGGGCCGGGTCTTCTGCGTCGGCGACGCCGTCCACCGGCACCCCCCGACCAACGGCCTCGGCTCCAACACCTCGGTCCAGGACTCCTACAACCTGTGCTGGAAGCTCGCCCACGTGCTGCGCGGCACGGCCTCGCCCGCGCTGCTGGACAGCTACGACGCCGAGCGGGCGCCGATCGCCCGGCAGATCGTGGAGCGCGCCAACCAGTCCATCGCGGACACCGGCCGGATCGTGCAGGCGCTCGAGCTCAGCGACACCTCGGACGCCGAGGCCCTGGCCGAGCATCTCGCCGCCCGCCGCGAGCCCGGTCCGCGCGGGGAGAAGATCCGGCAGGCGCTGCGCGAGGCGATCGCCTACAAGTCCTACGAGTTCAACGCGCACGGCGTCGAGCACAACCAGCGGTACTCCTCCCGGGCCGTGGTCCCCGACGGCTCCCCGCGCGAGGAGTTCCGCCGCGACCCCGAGCTGTACGCGCAGCCGACCAGCCGCCCCGGCGCCAAGCTGCCGCACGCCTGGGTCACCCGGGAGGGCCGCCGGCTCTCCACGCTGGACCTGGGCGGCAAGGGCGAGTTCAGCGTGCTGACCGGAATCGGCGGCGAGGCCTGGCTGCGGGCCGCGGCCGAGCTGGCCGACGAGCGCGGCCTGCTTCTCCGCCCGGTGTGCGTCGGCCCCGGCCAGGAGTACGAGGACCCCTACGGCACCTGGGCCGAGGCCCGCGAGATCGAGGACTCCGGGGTGCTGCTGGTCCGGCCCGACCTGTACGTGGCCTTCCGGCAGCGGGTGGCCCCGGCCGACCCGGCGGAGGCTCGGCGGCTGCTCGCGGGGGCGCTGGACGCGGTGCTCGGCACGGCGGGCTGACCGAACCGCCAGGGGCCGCCGGCCGCACGGACGCGGGCCCGTCGCCGACGGCGGCGGGCCCGTCGGGCGGCACGGCGGCCGCCGCCTCCGCGGAGGCGGCGGCCGGGAGCCGCAGGTTCAGCGCTCCCGCAGTGGAGCGCCCACAGCGTGCATATGGCGCAGCGCCTGGGCGTAGGAGTCGAGCAGCCCGGTCTCGGTGTAGGGCACGTCGAGTGCCTCGCAGTGCGCGCGCACCAGCGGCTGGATGCGGCGCAGGTGCGGGCGCGGGGCGCTGGGGAACAGATGGTGCTCGACCTGGTAGTTCAGCCCGCCGAGGAACCAGTCGACGAGCGCCGTCCCGCGGACGTTCCGCGAGGTCAGCACCTGTCGGCGGAGATGCCCCCAGCGCTCGCCGTCGCCCTCCTCCGGCATCTCCATGCCCTTGTGGTTCGGGGCGAAAGAGCAGCCGAGGTGCAGTCCGAAGAGCGCGTGGTGGAGCAGTGCGAAGACGACGGCGACCTGCGGCGGCAGGGCGATCAGCAGCAGTGCCGCGTACCCGGCCAGGTGGACGGCGAGCAGCGAGCCCTCCAGTGCCCGGGCCCGTGGGGTCTGGCGGCGGAGGTCCCGCACACTGGCGACCTTCAGGGCCAAGCCCTCCAGCAGCAGCATCGGGAAGAACAGCCAGGCCTGGTACTTCGTCAGGAAGCCGGCGAACCCGGCCCGCTCCACGGCCTGCGCCCGGGTCCAGACCAGTGCCCCGACCTCGACGTCCGGGTCCTTGCCGACGTGGTTGGGATTGGCGTGGTGCCGGTTGTGCTTGTCGTTCCACCAGCCGTAGCCCATACCGAGGAAGAGGTCGCCGTGGATCAGGCCGAGGGCGCGGTTCACCCGCCGGGTGCGGGCGATCTGCTGGTGACCGGCGTCGTGCCCGATGAAGGCCGAGCGCGCGCTGAAGACCGCCATCGGCAGGGCCAGTGCCAGCACCCACCACCCTCCCCCACTGAGGAGCACCCCCGCCCAGGTGGCGGCGAGGGCGAGGAGGTTCAGCGTGATGACGCGGGCGTAGTAGCCACGCCGGCGCCGCAGCAGCCCGGCCTCCTTGACCTGCCTGAGGAGGGGCGAGAAATCGCTCTCGGCGCGACCGCGCACGGGGGTGCCGGCGCGGCTGCGCACGGGTGTGGAGAGCGTGCTGATGGGCGGCATGCGGGCTCCTGCCTGGTCAGGGTGTGAAGCAACGAACGATCGTCTCCACGACCCTAGGAAACGGCCCGCCACCGGCCCATACGGCCGGCACCCGGATCTCGGCGGGGGCCACCACCCAAGCTCTGAGGGGGGCGCCCCGGTACGCCGGACCGGGGGAATACCCCCGGCTCGGCCTCAGCGTAGCAGTCCGAGTACCAGGACGGACGCGGCCAGAAGTAAGAACGGATACTGCAGTCCGAAGGAGTAGTCCCGGACCCTCAGGTGGACCCCGACGGCGGCGGTGAAGAACACGACCAGGCCGGCCGCGGCCGCCGTGCCGAGCACCGGCCACCAGAACCCGGCCACCAGGCCCAACGCCGCCGCGGCCTTGGGCACGCCGAGGGCCGGCATCCACGACCTGGGCACTCCCGCCTTGTCCATCCCCACCGCCACCTGCTCGAAGCGGACGAAGTCGCAGCCCGCGGAGAAGGCGCTGTAGGCGATCGTCAGCACGGTCACGACGACATACGCCGGTTGCACGGCATCCATCGCGCGCCCCCTCAGTCCGCGAACGCTTCGGCGCGGGCGGCGGCCCACTGCGCGAAGGTACGGGCGGGGCGGCCGAGGATGTCCGCCGTCTCGGTGGTGACCCGCGCCGGGCGGCCGACCGTGCGCGCCAGATAGCCGAGCATCGAGTCCACGGCGGCCTCCTGGGCCCACGGGGCCATCGCGAGCAACGCGCGCCTGGCCGACCGGGGATCCAGCTCCTCGTACCGGAGCGACCGGCCGAGGACGCGGCCCAGTATCTCCACCTGCCGGGCGGTGGTGAGGTCCTCCGGGCCGGTGAGCACCGGTGCCCGGCCCAGCAGGCCGTCCTCCAGCAGCGCCCGTACGGCCACGGCCGCCAGGTCCGACTCGTCCAGGGGGGCGGTGCGGGCCTCGGCGTAGGGGCCGCGCACCACGTCCCCGGAGCGGAGTTGCGGCCTCCACTGCAGGGCGTTGGAGGCGAAGGCGCCCGCACGCAGGTGCGTCCACTGCGGGACGGCCGCCTCCACCGCCCGCTCCAGGCCGCGGTGGAGTGCGGCCGTGCTCCCCGGCGCGGCGTCCGGCTCCTCCGCCACCAGCAGCGTGGAGAGGGTGACGATCCGCGGCACACCGGCCGCCCGGGCCGCGTCGAGGAACGCGTCCAGCGTCTCGGCGACCCCGGCGATGTTGAGGAGGACCGCGTCCACGCCGGCGAAGTCCGGCCGGGCGGTCGGGCAGGCCTCCACGCCCTCGGGGAGGGCCGCGCGCCCGGGGTCGCGGGTGAGGGCGCGCACCTTGGCTCCTTCGGCGGCGAGTCGGGCGATCAGGGGGCGGCCGAGGTTCCCGGTCGCTCCGGTGACCATGATCATGGGGTGCTCCTTCCCGGTGCTGTGTCCTTCTTCCCCGGCGGGTGGAGCTTGTCGGGGTTGGTGACCGTGTAGATCTCCGACACCTGCTGCTCGTCGGAGGTGAGTTCGAGGACCATGACGGCGAACGGGGCCCCGTCCGCGACGAGCATGGCGGCCGGGTCGCCGTTCACCACTGGGTAGCGCAGCTCGACCCCGCGCGGGGCGCGCTCGGTGACGCCGGCGATGAAGCGGGCCACCTTCTCCCGGCCGTTCAGCGGGCGCATGACGGTCTGCCGCACGCGGCCGCCGCCGTCGGTCCACATGGTGACGTCCGGGGCGAGGAGGTCCATCAGCGCGCCCAGGTCGCCGCCGAGGGCGGCGGCCAGGAAGCGCTCGGTGACCTCGCGGCGTACCCGCGGCGGCGTCCGGCGGTGCGCGGGGCGGCGCTCGCGCACCTGCTCCCGGGCGCGGCGGGCGAGCTGGCGGACCGCCGCGGGCGTGCGGTCGAGGTAGTCGGCGATCTCGGTGTGCCGGTAGCCGAAGACGTCGTGGAGGACGAACACCGCGCGTTGCAGCGGGGTGAGCGTCTCCAGGACGACCAGCAGGGCCATCGACACCGCCTCGGCCCGCTCGACCGCCTCGGCGCCGTCGCCCGCGGCCGGTCCCGTGACCGGGGCCGGCTCCAGGGCGCCCGGGGCAGCGCTGACCAGCGGCTCGGGCAGCCAGGGGCCGACGTAGCGCTCGCGGCGGCGGGCCGCGCTCGACTGCCGGGAGAGCGCCAGGTTGACCGCGATCCGGACCAGGTAGGCGCGCGGGTTGGCGATGCGCGCGCCGGGGGCGCGGGGGTCCCCGGCCGCCCGGGGCTCTCGGCGTTCTCCGGCCTCTCCGTCCTCCTGGGTGAAGGCTCCTCGGCGGGCCGACCAGGCCAGCCAGGCGTCCTGGAGGACGTCCTCGGTGTCCGCCACGCTGCCCAGCATGTTGTAGACGAGGGAGAAGAGGAGCTCCCGATGGGCGAGGAACACATCGGTCGCCTCGTCCAGGGCGTCGCCCGGCCGGGGGGTATCGGTCATGGCGGCTCCTTCCGGCTCTGCCGCTGCCCTTCTCCGCGCGGTCACCATCCAAGAGCTTCCGGGGCGCCAAAGCGTGACGTCCCGCCCGCTGATGTGACGGGGCTCACTCCGCGAACGGACCGGGCTCGACCGGGCGGCCGCGGGGCCGGTAGCTTCACGGGGATGGAGAAGATCACGAGCGATGCGGGGGCGGCCGGCGGCCGGCCGATCCTGCTGGACGCCGGCCGGCTCTCCGAGACACCGGGACAGTCGGCCGAGTTCGCCGCGTCGGCGCATCGGCTGCTGGCCGAACTGGTGCGCGGTGGCGCGGCCCTGGGCTGGGTGGATCCGCCCTCCCCCGCCGAGGTGGCCGAGCTGCTGACGGAGGTCGTGCGGGCCGCCGATGCGGGCGACGGCGCCCTCCGCGCGGCCTATCTGGACGGCAGGCTGGTCGGCCTCGGCTACTGGCTTCGCTATCAGCGCCCGACCCACCGGCCGCACGCGGACCTGGAGAAGCTGGCCGTGGACGCGGCCGCGCACGGCCGGGGCATCGGGCGCGCGCTGACCCGGGCGCTGATCGAGGACGCCCGCCGGGCGGGCGTCGAGGTGCTCACCCTGGACGCCCGCGGCGACAACCACAACGCGCTGGCGCTGTACCGCTCCCTCGGCTTCACCGAGTACGGCCGCCTGCCGGACTTCGTCGCCGTCGGCGAGCGCCGCTACGACAAGGTCTTCTGCATGATCGACCTGCGCCGGGAGATCGGTCCTGCGGACGGCGGCCCGGTCGGCGCATGACCGCTCGGAGCGCGTAAGAGGGAGGCCGGGAGGTCGGCCGCGAGGAATGGAGCCACCGCCCGAGCGCAGCGGCTCGGGCGGGGGCGAGGCCCGTAGGCGTCAGCTCATCGCGTGGACGTGGCCGCCGACCTGGGTGGCGAACTGGTTGCCGTTGCTGGCGTCCCAGTTGATCGACCAGGTCATCGCGCCGCCGATGGCCGGCCAGGTGGTGCTGGGCTTGAAGCTGCCGCAGCCGGTGCCCTTGGCCAGGCAGTCCAGGGCGTTGTCGACGACGGTCGGTGAGACATACCCGCTGCCGGCCGCGCTGCTGGAGGCCGGGACGCCGATGCCGACCTGACTGGGGCTCAGCCCGGCCTGGATCGCCGTGCAGGCGAGCGAGGTGATGAAGTCCACGGTGCCCTCGGAGTAGACGTTCCCGTCGCAGCCGTTCATCGAGCCGGAGTTGTAGTACTGCGTATTGACCATGGTCAGGTACGACTTGGTGTTGAGCGCCACGGCCAGGTAGTCCGAGGAGGCGCTCAGCATGTCGATCGTCTGCGGCGCCATGGTCAGCACGAAGCCGGAGCCGGCCAGGCTGTGCAGCTGGTTGAGGGCCTGCGTCATATAGGTGACGTTGAGGCCGTTCTCCAGGTCGATGTCCACCCCGTCGAACCCGTACTGCTTCATCAGCGCGTAGGCGCTGTTGGCGAAGTCGGTCGCGGCGGTGGAGTCGGCGACCGAGATCGTGCCGTTCTGGCCGCCGACCGAGAGGACCACCTTGCGGCCCTGGCTGTGCAGGGTGGCGATGTCCGCCTTGAACTGGGCGTCCGTGTAGCCGCCGAGCTTGGATGCCAGGGTGGGGTCGAGGGAGAAGGTGATGCCGCCGGGGTTGGCGGCGTCCGCGTTGGCGAAGGCGACCGCGACGATGTCGTACGCCGGGTCGACCTGGGAGAGCTTGAGGTCGGTGGCGCCGTTGTCGAAGTCCTGCCAGTAGCCGGTGACCAGGTGCGCGCCGGTGCCCGTGCCAGGGGTGGGGGTGGGGGTCGGCGTGGGCGTCGGGGTCGGGGTTGGGGTGGGGGTGGGGGTCGGCGTGGGCGTCGGGGTCGGGGTGGAGCCGGAGCCGGCCGGGCCGCTGAGGGAGAGGTCGTCGGCGCCGTAGGTGCCCTGGCCGTACCAGCCGTGGAGGTAGACGGTGACAGTGGTGGTGTTGGCGCCGGTGGTGAAGGACGTGGTCAGCTGGTTCCAGCCGGACTGGCTGGACCAGGTGGAGACGTCGGAGGTGCCGGTCCCGCTCGCCCCCAGGTACACGTAGGAGCCCTCCACCCACGAGCTCAGCGTGTAGCTGGAGTTCGGCTGCACGCTCACCTTCTGCGTACATTGCGCGTCGTCGGAGGAGGTCGGTGTGGCGGACAGCGCGTAGGAGCCGGAGTGCACCGGGCTGCCGACGATCTGGCCGGTGCCGGCGTCGCAGGTCCAGCCGCTCAGCGAGCCGGTCTCGAAGCCGTAGTTGGCGATCAGGTTGGTGGTGGTGTCCGCGCTGGCGCCGCCGGGGAGGAGGGCGAGCGCTCCGGCGCCGAGCGCCAGGGCGGTCACGCCCGCGCCCAGCGCCGTACGGGTCCGGCCGCCGAACCGGCCGCCGGGACCTCGGGTGGTGTGTCTGGCCATAGGGAACTCTCTCCGTTCATGGGGGAGTTGGGAGAGCTGTCCGGCCCTGGGGGTGAGGGGGACCGCCGGGCCTTGGCCGCCAAGATGGACTAGACCAATGGTGGTGTCAAGGGGAAGGCCGCAATCCGCACGCCGCCCCCGCTTTCCCGGCACGGCGGGACTTCGAGCCCGCTTCGGCCGGATTGTCAGTGGGTCGTGCCAGTCTGTCGGTGGAATCTTCCGCCGACGGAGGGAGTCGGGATGAGCGGCGGTGGGCTGTCCAAGACGGCACTGGACCGGATGCGCGGCGTCCTCGCGGGCTTCGTCGAGCGCGGCGAACTGCCCGGCCTGGTGGCCGCGGTGGAGCGGCGCGGCGAGACCGTCGTGGAGGCCTTCGGCGAGCTGCGCCGGGACTCGGTCTTCCGGATCAGCTCGATGAGCAAACCCGTGATCGCCGCGGCTGCCCTCACCCTCGTCGAGGACGGCACGGTACGGCTGGAGGAGCCGGTCGACCGGTTGCTGCCGGAGCTCGCGGCCCGCCGGGTGCTCCGCTCCCCCGACGCCGAGCTGGACGACACCGTTCCGGCCGAGCGGCCGATCCTGGTCCGCGATCTCCTCACCTTCACCGCCGGCTACGGCCTGGTGCTCGCCGCCCCGGGCAGTCTGCCGATCCAGCGGGCCATGGACGAGCGCGAGTTGGGCCAGGGCCCGCCGGCCCCCGCGGTGCCCCCGGAACCCGACGAATGGCTGCGCCGGCTCGGTGAGCTGCCGCTGCTCCACCAGCCCGGCGCCGAGTGGCGCTACAACACCGGCGCGGACATCCTCGGCGTGCTGATCTCCCGCGCCTGCGGCGGCCGCCCGCTGGAGGAGGTCCTGCGCGAACGGCTCTTCGGCCCGCTGGGGATGCGCGAGACCGCCTTCTCCGTCCCGCCCGCGCAGGCGCACCGGCTGCCGCCCCAGACCGGCACGGACTTCGCCACCGGGGCGGCCACCGCCTACGACCCGGGCGGCGCGGAGTCCCAGTGGGCGCGCCCGCCCGCGTTCCCCTCCGGCGCCGCCGGGCTGGTCTCCACCGTCGACGACTACCTGGCCTTCGCCCGGATGCTCCTCGGCCAGGGCCGGCTGCCGGGCTGGGGCCGGCTGCTCGCCCGGCCCACCGTGGCCGCGATGACCTCGGACCAGCTGACGGAGCGCCAGAAACGGGCGACCGTACCGTTCGACCCCGAGTTCTTCGAGGGGCAGAGCTGGGGCCTGGGCCTGTCGGTGACCACCCGCCGGACCGGACCGGCCACCACCCCCGGCTCCTTCGGCTGGGCCGGCGGCCTCGGCACGGCATGGGCGACCGATCCGGCGGAGCAGATGAACGTACTGATCTTCACCCAGCGGGCCTGGGCCAGTGCGACCCCGCCCGCGGTGTTCCAGACCTTCTGGAACCTGACGTACGCGGCGATCGACGACTGAACCGACACCGAGACGACTGAGACGCCTGAGACGACCGAGACGGCTGAGACGACTGAGGGGAGGATCTGGCGGCGGGTCGCCGGCCGCTCCACCTGCACCTGATCGGACCAACTTCTCCCGCGGCACAGCCATGCGACCCCGGTGCGGCGGGGTGCCTCCTCCGAGACTGGAGCCACGGATCGGCTTCGGCCGCACGCGGCCACGGCAGCAGGAGGACGAGAGCATGGCGGACGGGACTCAGGCGCAGGAGCAGGAGAAGGAGCAAGCGCGGACGCAAGCCCAGGCAGCCCAGGGGCACGGCCTGGCGGAACGGATCGTGGTCGGCGTGGACGGCTCGGGGGCATCCGAGCACGCCCTCGGCTGGGCGCTCCGGCTGGCGCGGCTGACCGGTGGGGAGATCGACGCCGTGACGGCCTGGGAGATCCCGCCCAGTCTCGGCTGGAACGCCATCATCGACTACGACCTCGAACCGGGCGCGGCCGAGACCCTCCATCGCAGCGTGGAGGCGGCACTGGCGGCGAACCCGGGCGCCGAGGTCCGGATCAGCGAGACGGTGGGGCGCGGGAACACCGCTCAGATCCTCATCGAGCGGGCCCGCGAGGCCGACCTCCTGGTGGTCGGCAACCGCGGAATGGGCGGCTTCACCGGCGCACTCCTGGGCTCGGTCAGCCAGCACGTCGTCCAGCGCGCCACCTGCCCGGTGGTGGTCGTCCGAACCGACGACCACAAGGACTGACGGATCCCGCTCGCTCGGGCCGCCCTGCCTCTCGGCCCGCCCTGCCCCTCCCGGCCTTCCCGGCCTTCCCGGCCTTCCGGGCCCGCCGGGCCCGACAACGGCCGGCGAGCCGCGGGCCCCTCGGCCGAAATGCGACCCCCGCCCCCAGAGGCGGGTGTTGTCGGCGGTTCAGTTGGGGAGCATGGGACGGCGTTCACCACACCGTTCACCGTGCACCACTCCGGATTCACGCGATGGCGGTCCCGCTCCGGCAGCGTCTGCTCGCAGACGACCGACGGGATCGTCCGGACACCTCGGAGGCTTCCTCACCCATGACCGACGTCAACCGCCGCCGCTTCCTCGGCATGGTCGGGGGCGGCGCGGCCGCCACCGCGCTGTCGTTCACCGCGCTGTCGAACAGCATCGCCCGCGCGGCCTCGATCCCCGCCGACCGCCGCACGGGCGGCCTGGACGACATCGACCACATCGTCGTCCTGATGCAGGAGAACCGGTCCTTCGACCACTACTTCGGCAGCCTGCGCGGTGTGCGCGGCTTCGGCGACCCGCGGGTGACCTCGCGGCCGGACGGCAAGCCGGTGTGGTACCAGTCCAACGGCTCCGCCGACGTCCTGCCGTTCCACCCGGACGCCTCCGACCTCGGCATGCGCTTCCTCCAGGACCTGCCGCACGGCTGGAGCGACACCCACGAGGCCTTCGACCAGGGCCGCTACGACAAGTGGGTGCCGGCCAAGTCCTCGACCAGCATGGCGTACATGACCAGGAAGGACATCCCCTTCCAGTACGCCCTGGCGGACGCCTTCACGGTCTGCGACGCCTACCACTGCTCGATCCTGAGTTCGACCGACCCGAACCGGTACTACATGTGGACCGGCTGGGTCGGCAACGACGGCAAGGGCGGCGGCCCGGTCATCGACAACGCCGAGAAGGGCTACTCCTGGACCACCTATCCGGAGCGGCTCCAGCAGGCCGGCGTCAGCTGGAAGGTCTACCAGGACGTGGGCACCGGCCTGGACGCGGCCGGCAGCTGGGGCTGGACCGGCGACGCCTACATCGGCAACTACGGCGACAACTCCCTCCTCTACTTCGAGAACTACCGCAACGCCGCCGCCGGCGACCCCCTCTACCAGGCCGCCCGCACCGGCACGGACACCGCCGCCGACAAGGACGACCTCAAGTTCTTCGACCAGCTGCGGCAGGACGTGGTCGGCGGCAAGCTGCCCCAGGTCTCCTACGTGGTCGCGCCGGAGGCGTTCTGCGAGCACCCCAACTGGCCGCCGAACTACGGCGCCTGGTACGTCGCCAAGGTGCTGGACGCGCTGACCGCCGACCCCAAGGTGTGGGCCCGTACCGCGCTCTTCCTCACCTACGACGAGAACGACGGCTTCTTCGACCACATGGTCCCGCCGAGCCCCGCCTCGGCCACCGCGGGCGGCGCCCTGCCGGGCGGCTCCACGGTGGACACCTCGAACGAGTTCTACTCCCCGCCCGCCGGCGGCGGCTACGCGGCCGGGCCGTACGGCCTCGGGGTGCGGGTCCCGATGGTGGTCATATCCCCCTGGAGCACCGGCGGTTACGTCTGCTCCGAGGTCTTCGACCACACCTCGATCATCCGCTTCATGGAGCGGCGCTTCGGCGTCGCCGAGCCGAACATCACCCCGTGGCGCCGGGCCGTCTGCGGCGACCTCACCTCGGCCTTCGACTTCTCCGGTACGGACACCGCGGTCCCCTCGCTGCCGTCCACCGACGCCTACCTGCCGCCGGACCGCAACCGCCACCCGGACTACGTCCCGGTCCCGCCGCTCAAGGGCTCGCTGCCGGCGCAGGAGCCCGGTACCCGCCCGGCCAGGGCGCTGCCGTACGACCCGGTGGTGGACGGCTCGGTGGCCGCCGACGGCACCCTCACCGCCACCCTCGGCAACACCGGCCAGGCCACCGTCGTCTACCGGGCGACCTCGGCCGCCGAACCGTCCGCCCCGCGCAGCTACACCGTCTCCCCCGGCCGCACCCTCACCGGCAGCTGGCCCGCCGCCGACGGCTCCTACCAGGCCACCGTCACCGGCCCCAACGGCTTCGCCCGCGGCTTCGCCGGGAAGGCCGGGGCCAAGGGCCCGGAGATCACCGCGCGCACGGTCCGCCACCAGGGCATAGTCCGCCTCAACCTGGTGAACCACGGCAGCAGGCCGGTCCGCCTCACCGTCACCGACGGCTACGGCAAGGCCGCCCCGGCCACCTACTCGCTGGCCCCCGGCGCCCGAGCCGTCCACACCGCCTCGACCGCCCCCACCCACGGCTGGTACGACCTCAAGGTCACCTCCTCCACCGACCCCGGCTACCTCCGCCACGCCGCCGGCCACCTGGAGAACGGCACCCCCAGCATCAGCGACCCCCACCTCGGCGGCGCCTGAGCCGCACTGCACGCCGGGAACCCCCGTCCTCTCGGCGGCCAGACCGCCGAGAGGACCCACATCTACGACCTCGGCACGCGGCCCTTCGGCGCAGGCCTTCGCCGGGGGAAGGGGCGCCCGCGCGCGGGATCGTTCGCTCACGGAGGCCTCGCAGCCTCAGGAGCGTCAGCCTCGCTGAGTTCGGCGTCAGGCTGCCCGTTCCGGCCTCCGAGAAGCGGCGCCCCCGCGGCTCGGTCGGGTCTCAGACCAGGACCGAGCCGCCGGCCACGTCCAGGACTATTCCGCTCACCCACGAGGAGGTGTCGGCGGCCAGGTAGAGGGCGGCCTGGGCGACGTCCTCCGGTGTGCCCAGCCGGCGCAGCGGATGCTCGGCGATCAGCCGCTGCCGCACCTCCGCCGGGATCATCCGCGTGTTGCGCTCGGTCAGGATGGTCTCCGGTGCCAGGCAGTTCACCCGCACGCCGAACGGCCCGGCCTGGGCGGCGAGATCCTTGGTCAGCATCTCGATCCCGGCCTTGGCCGCCGCGTACCCCGCCGGCGAGTGGGCGTCCACGCGGCGGGCCGCTGCCGAGGACATGGTGACGAGGCAGCCCCGACCCCTCTGCTTCATCCCCGGCAGGAAGGCCTTGACGGTGAGGAAGGTGGTGGTGAGGTTGGCGTCCACACCGGCCCGCCACTCCTCCTCGGTCATCTCCTCCACCGGGCGCGGCGGCACCGGGTTGCCGCCGACGTTGGCGACCACCGTGTCGACCGGGCCGAACTCCGCTTCCGCGCGTGCGCGCAGCGCCTCCACCTCGGCGTGGCGGGTGAGATCGGCGGTGACGGCCACCGCCGTGCCACCGGCCGCCTCGATCCTGGCCCGCACGGATTCCGCGGCGTCCGCGTCCCGCCCGTGGACGACGACCCGGGCGCCGGCCAGGGCGAAGAGCTCCGCGATCGCGGCTCCGATCCCGCGCGAGCTGCCGGTGACCAGCGCGGTCCGGTCCTCCAGAACGCTCAGGCCGTTCAGGCCGCTCCGGCCGCTCCGGCCGCTCCGGCCGCTCCGGCCGTCCAGGGCGCGGCTCATCGGTCCTGCTCCGGCGGCGTGCGCAGACTCAGGTGGACCCCCGCCAGGCGCGGAGGCGTACCCGGCACTGCGGGCTCGGCCGGGCCGCCGTCCCCGGCCCCCGCGATCACCAGAGTGACGCGGAACGAACCGTCGATCGGCCGTCCCTGGTGGCTTCCCCGCTGCGTCTGCGTGCCCACCACCAGTGCGGTGTCGCCGAAGCGCCGCACTGCTCCGTCCGGCACGAAACCGAACTCGCCGTACTCCAGCCCGTTCTCGAAGCGACCGGCCCACTGCCCGCGGTCGAGCAGGAAGCCGAAGGGGCCGACCGCGAGGAACTCCTCGTGCAGCAGCTCGGCCAGGGCCTTCCCGTCGCCGGCCAGTTCCGCGCGGCTCCAGTCGGTCAGCAGATTCTCTATCGCGCTCACGGCATCCTCCTCGGCCCGGTGGACGGGCTGGTTCGGGCCACCTCCCGCCCGCTCCTCCCAACGTAGGCATCTAATCCTTAGACGTCAAATGCTTCGACATCATTGTGACTGCTAGTCTTGGCCCATGCCGTCGTTTCCCGTTCCCACCGGCCTCCTTCTGAGCCAGGCGGCCCGGACCGTCGGCCGGGCCTTCGACGAGGCGCTGGAGGAGGCCGGGGGGTCACTGCCGGTCTGGCTGATCCTCCTCAACCTCAAGACCCGCCGACCCGGCAACCAGCGGGAACTCGCCGAGGCGGTCGGCATCCGCCAGGCCACCCTGACCCACCACCTCAACGCGATGGACAAGCGGGGACTGGTCACCCGCGTCCGCGACCCCGAGAACCGCCGCATCCACGTCGTGGAACTCACCGAGGAGGGCGAGGCCGCCTTCCGCCGGCTCCGCACGGCCGCGACGGCCTTCGACCGGCGGCTCAACGCGGGCCTCACCGCGGAGGACCGCGCCACCCTGGCCGACCTCCTCCACCGCCTCGCGACCAATGCGGCCGATAGTGCCGCCGATGCGGACGCGGACTCGGCGGACCCTTCCGCCCCGCCCTGGACCGGCCTCGCCGAGTCAGACTTGTAGCGGCGGGATCCCCAGCACCGGAAGGCACTCCGCCACCCCGCCGAGCCGGATGTCCTCCCGCCGCCGCGCCGCCCACCGCTCCCGGGTGAGCTTCCAGCGGACCAGCTCGCAGGGCTCCCCGCGCCGGGTCGCCCAGGCGGTCCCGTTGCGCTCGTAGCCGACGGCCTCCGAGACCCGGTTCGAGGCGAGGTTGTCGACGAACGCGTCGCTCCCGGCCTCCCGGGCGCCGAAGCCCTCGAAGGCCAGCTGGAGTACGGCCGCCCGCATCTCTCTGCCCAGCCCCCGCCCGCGAGCGCCGGGCGCGAGCCAGGAGAAGGTGTGCACCGTCCCCAGCTCGGCGAAGTCCTCCCCGATCAGGTCCTGCATCCCGACCGGCTCACCGTCCACGACCACCACGAAGTACAGCCGCCAGAAGGCGTCCGAGACGCGCCCGCGCCCGGACCAGATCGCGCGCAGCCAGGCCCACTCCCGCTCCGGTCCCTCCCGGTAGAACGAGATCGGATCGTCGAACGGCCACGGCGGCCCGTCGGCCACCCCCGCCCGCACCACGGGCACCAGCCGCTCCAGCCACCGGTCCGTGGCCCCCACCAACGCCAGCCGCTCGGTCTCCACCCGCAGGTTCAGCGGCGGATACGCGGACTCCCCCACCCGGCTCGTCTCCACGCCGAGCACCCTACCCACCGGGCGTTCCGGCCCACCGGGAGTTCCACCCGAACGGCCATCACCCGCCGTCGAGTCCGGCCGAAACCGTCAGCACGCCTCGACCTGGTAGCCGAGGCGGGGGTCGGCGGCGGGCGCCGCCGCGGCGCGCGGGCGGCCGATCGGCGCGTGGACGTGGAGGGGCGCCGCCTCCTCCGGGGCGGGCGCCGGGGCGCCAAGGCCGCGCGCCTCCAGCCAGCGGACCACCGCGGAGACGACCCCCGGGTCGGACCGGGAGAGGAGGTCGAGAGCGCGCGAGTCGGCGTCCGCCGGTGGGATCCCGGCCCGCAGCAGAGCGCCGTTCAGCAGCAGCCAGTTGGCGTCCCGCCGGATGCGCAGCTCGCGCTCCTGGCGGTAGCCGAGCTGCAGGGTGGCGTCCCCCCGGCCATCGGTCTTCTGGATCATCACAGGCTCACCTCACAGCTGTACGGGCAACCATTCCGTCTCAAGAGAGGCCCGCCGAGCCACGAATGGTTGCCCCGTCTCCGCCCCACCACCCGATCGGCGCAGCCGGTGCCGGCCGCGGTCAGCCCCGCCCGTGCCACCGCTCCCGGGCGGCTCCGTAGCGGGCCAGCCCGGCGCGCACCGCGGCCCGCGCCCGCGGGTGGGCCAGCACCGCCCGCTTGGCCCGCGCGACCGGACCGTGCCGCATCGCGTACATCCCGGCGACCGGCCCCGCCCGGCGGGCGCGCCCCTCCAGCACGAACAGGTCGTCGTTCTTCAGATAGCGCTTGTAGCCCTCGTCGTTGCGGCCGAGGGCTACGTGGCCGACGCCGAGCCGGGCGGCCGCGCGGAGGGTCTCGACGGTACGGATCATCCCGGGCGAGTAGCGCCCGAACTCGGGGTCGTGCGCCTGCACCCAGCCGGCGAAGACGGTGCCGGAGGTGAGGCTGAGGTCGACCGCGATCAGCCGCCCGCGGGCCCGCACGGTGGTGAACACCGCGCGCACGGCCGCGCAGTCCAGTGCGGCCACCCGCTCCACCGCCTCCCGGACGGCCGGATCGGCGAACGGGTCGGGCCACCCACTGAGCCGGTACTGGCGGGACTTCCAGGCCAGCAGTGTCGCCAACGCGCCCTGGCCGCCGCCCCCTGGACCGCTCACCGCGCGCACCTCCACCGGCCCGACCTCGCGCTCCAGCTTGCGGCGCTTGTAGTCGATCGTGCGGAAGTACTTGCGGTGGAGGTCGTGCCGGCCCTTCAGGTACTCGTCCCAACCACAGGAGAAGTCGACCACCGGCAGGTCGATCCGCCGCGCCCCGCGCAGCGCGACAGCGGTGGAGTCCGGCACCCAGTTGTCGTATTCGAGGACGGACAACCCGCAGGCCTTCAGCAGCGTCCGCTCCGGCAGTCGCAGCTCCGGATGGTGGACCAGCCCCTGGCCGATGTTCAGCCCCCGGGCCAGCGGGCGGCCGACCCCGAGCCCCGTCCGCTCGTAGGCCAGGAAGCCGACGTGCTCGGTCCCCTCGCTGAGCACCGCGACCCGCGCCCCCGGCCGGTCGGCCAGCGCCACGGCGAACTCTGGCGCCAGGAAGGGGTGCCCGAGCCACTCGCTCGCCCCACCCAACGCATGCCAGGCAGCGATCTCCCTCGCCCCCAGCTCTCCTGGAGTACAGACCTCAACACCCACCACCACATTGCACCAGCAATCTCGGGCTTTTGTGCCGGAGTGGTCCGGAATCCCGGGGTATGTGCGGGGAGTTGCGTTCTGTTTCAGCCAAATCCTGCAGAACCACACTTCCCCGGCGACACCCGACTCCCGTCCGGCACCGTCGGTCCGCCTCAGTCGTCCAGTCTGGCCCGGTCCCTGCGTAAGCCGGCCTGCCTCTCCAGTCTGGCCACTGCCGGGGCCCGCGTCATCCCCGGCGGGCCGGTGATCGGTACACGGAGCAACGGTCGGTATCCTCGGACCGCCGGGGCCTCCGGGGGGCCGGCGGAACCGGCGCCGCACGATCCGCACCAAGCCCTGGAGCCACCGATGACCGGCGCGCAAGCCCCCGAGCCCTCCCCCGCAACCCCTTCCGCCCTCTCCGGTCTCGACCTCTCCGGACGGACCGCCCTGGTCACCGGCGCGGGCAGCGGCATCGGCCGGGCCTGCGCGCTGCGCCTGGCCCAGGCGGGCGCGCGGGTCCGCGCCCTGGACCTGAACGCCGGCGCGGCCCGGGAGGTCGCCGAGCTCACCGGTGGCGAGGCGCTGGTGGCCGACCTCTCCGACGCCGCCGCCGTCTCGGCCCTGGACCTCCGCGCGGACATCGTGGTGAACAACGCGGGCCTGCAACACGTCCGCCCCGTCGAGGAGTTCGATCCGGACCGGTTCGCGCTGATGCTCCGCGTCATGCTGGAGGCCCCCTTCCGCATCATCCACGCCGCACTGCCCGGCATGTACGAGCAGGGCTGGGGGCGCATCGTCAACGTCTCCTCCATCCACGGCCTGCGCGCCTCCGCCTACAAGAGCGCCTACGTCGCCGCCAAGCACGGACTGGAGGGGCTCTCCAAGACCGTCGCCCTGGAGGGCGGCCCGCACGGCGTCACCTCCAACTGCGTCAACCCCGGCTACGTCCGCACTCCCCTGGTCGAAGGCCAGATCGCCGACCAGGCGGCCGCCCACGGCATCCCCGAGGACCGCGTGGTCGCCGAGGTCATGCTGGCGGGTACGGCCGTCAAGCGGCTGGTCGAGCCCGAGGAGGTGGCCGAGGCCGTCGCCTTCCTGTGCAGCCCCGCCGCCTCCGCCATCACCGGTTCCGACCTGGTGATCGACGGCGGTCACACCGCTGCCTGAGCGCCGTACGGAGCCCGCCGTGACGGGCGAGCGCCCATGGGTCTGCCCGGACTGGGGCCGATCGGCCCTCATCGCGGGGCCGGAGTGGCCCTGGTCCGCATTCGGCGTCCCCGGGCAGTCTGTTCTGCGGGGGAGGGACCGGGACACCCCGGAGGGCGGTCCTGCCGGAGCGGCCGCAGGGCGCCACCCTTAGGGGAGGAGGGGGGCCCTGCCCAGACCGGCGGCGCCGGGAGCGCGGCTCACCTGCCTGCCGCAAGGCGGCGGCACGGTGACCCGGCGCCACCGCCCTCCTGTGGGGCGCACCGGCGTGAAGGCGGCGCGCCGGTCCCCGAGTGGGGCGCGCGACCCGGACGGCACACCGGGCCGCGCGCCCCACTCCTTGGTTGCCGGCAGTTGTCGGCGCTGTTCGGCGTCCGACCCGGATCAGTCGGTCCGGTCAGCCGCGCACGTTCACCGTGCCGGTGAGCCCCGCCGCGTTCGCGTCCGGGGCGACGGAGACCGCTCGCGGCCCGGAGGCGGTCGCCCACCGGCCGGCCTCCGTGGACCAGTACTGCAGCTGACGCGCCGGCACCGTGATCGTGACCGTCCGGCTCTCTCCCGGCGCCAGCGCCACCCTCGCGTACCCGGCCAGCGTCCGCGGGGCGAACCGCACCCCCGCCGGCGGCCGCTGCGGTGCGCCCAGGTAGATCTGCGGTACGGCGTCCCCGGCCCGCCCGCCGGTGTTCGTCACCCGGAAGCTCACCGCCAGGCCGCGGCCGCCGGGCGCCTGAGCCGTCGTCAGTCCGGAGTAGCGGAAGGAGGTGTAGCTCAGCCCGGCGCCGAACGGGAGGAGCGGGGTCTCCCCCGTCGCCTGGAAGAAGCGGTAGCCGATGTCCACACCCTCGGAGTAGGTGGTCACCGGGCAGTCCAGAGCGGTGTTGGGCGGGAAGAAGCTGCAGTTCGGGTTCCCGCCGACGCCGGCCGAGGAGCGCTCCGGGTGACCGCTCTGATGGGCGAGCTCCTGGTCGAGGGAGGCCGGCCAGGTGAACGGTAGGTGCCCGCCGGGGTCCACCGCACCGCGCAGCACATCGGCGGTGGCCCAGCCGCCCTCGTCACCTGGGTAGTACATCTCCAGCACCGACTTGACCCTGCTCCACCAGGGCATGGCCACCGGCTGCCCGGTGTTCAGCACCACCACGGTGTTCGGATTGACCGCGGCGACGTCCTGGATCAGCTGGTCCTGGCCCTCCGGCAGCGGCTTGGAGAGGTCGCCGTCCTCGGAGTCCCAGGCGAAGACCACCGCGGTCCGCGCGTGCCGGGCCGCGTCCACCGCCGCGTCGTGGTTCGCCCGCTGCTGCGCCGGCGTGACCCAGTTCAGCCGCATCTCCACCGGCCGGCCGGAGGCGTCCGGGGAGGCCTTGACCGCCAGCTGGTGGGCGCCGGCCGCGAGGTGGACGAAGCTGCGGCCGTTGGCCAGGCCGTCGGTGGTCGGCAGCGGCCCGTTGCCGTCGGTGGCGTGGACGACACCGTAGCGCGGGGCCGAGGTGAAGCCCGCGCCGACGGTGGTGAGGGTCCTGCCGTCGACCGTGAGCGCCCCGGTGGCGCCCAGCGCCTGGATGTTCAGCCAGTAGTCCCCGGCCTGCGGCACGGTCAGAGTGCCGGACCAGGACTCCGGCTGCCCGGCCGGAAGGGCGTGCGGCCCGGTGAAGTCGAGGGTGGCGTCCGTCTGTCCGGTGCCGCGGGTGAGGGCGAGGGCGGAGGCCGGCACGGTGCTACCGGTCATGTCGTCGGCCACCGCGTACCGGATACCGCCCGAACCCGCCTGTCCGAGCTCGGATTTGAGGGCCTGAAAGGTGCCGGTCTGCTCGGAGACGATCCCGCCGGACTTCTCGCCGCCGCCCTCGGTGGCGATGGTCTGCCCGGCGCCGGGGCCGATCAGGGCCAGTGAGCCGAGCGCGGAGCGGCTGAGCGGAAGGGTCCCGGAGTCGTTCTTCAGCAGGGTGGCGGCGTCCGCGCCGGTCTGCCGGACGACCGCCTCGTCGGCGGCCCGCGGTTCGGGGGTGACGGTGTGCTTGCTCGCCCCGTCGAGCAGCCCGAAGCGGTCGTACTCGTACAGGATCCGGCCGACGGCCTGGGTGATCCGGGACTCCTTGACCTGCCCGCCGGCGATGGCCTGCTTCATCGCGGTGGGGCTGAAGTAGTTGGGGATGCCCTCGCTGTTGCCCGGCATCTCCATGTCCAGGCCGGCGTTGATGTAGTCGGTGGCGTGGTCGGCACCCCAGTCGGAGGTGACGAAGCCCTTGAAGCCCAGCTCGTCCCGGAGGATGGAGGTGAGGGTCTCCCGGTTCCCGCAGGACTGGGCCGGGGTACCGACGTCGACGACGTTGTAGGAGCACATCACCCCGGCCGCGCCGGCGCGCACCGCGTCCTCGAACGGCTGGAGGTAGACCTCGTGGAGGGTCTGCTGGTCGACGGTGACGTTGTTGGCGCCGTCGTAGGCGATGTAGTGCTTGACCTCGGCCATGGTGCCCTGGCTCTGGATCCCGGTGATCTCGGCGGCCCCGGTGCGGCCGGTGAGCAGGGGGTCCTCGCCGAAGGTGTTGAAGCCGCGGGCGAAGGAGGTGTCCCGGTCCATGTTCACGAACGGCTCCAGCACCATGTCCTGGCCGAGCGCCCTGGCGTCCCGGCCGATGACGGTGCCGTTGGCCCGGGCGTCGGCGTCGCTGAAGGTGGCGGCCACCCCCATGGTGTCGGTCATCCCGGTGGAGTCCTGCCGGGTGATCACCCCGGGCGGACCGTCGCTCAGCCGCAGTGACGGAATGCCCAACCTGGCTATGCCCGGCAGGTAGCCGGCCTGGTACTGGTTGGTGTCCGGGGAGAGCACCGCCTCGGACTGGCCCTCGATCAGGGTGAGCTTCTCGTCCAGTGTCATCCGGGCCAGGAGCCGGTCCACCCGGGCGTCACCGGTGACGGCCGGCGGCGCGGCGCCGCCCGCCCGGGTCGCGCCGCCAGAGGCGGCGGCACTGCCCATGCCGGTGGCGGACAGCGCGGCCAGCGCGCTCAGCAGTGCGACGGCGCGACGGGTCCTGCGACGGGTTCCGCGGCTGCGTGAAGACGGAGTCATGGTCAAGCGATCCTGCCTCTCCTCGACTCGACGCCGTCCCAAGGCGTCTGGGAACGGAGGGATCTCGCTCTCCCGGCCGGGGCGCACAAGCGCTCACCGCGACCGAGCCCGTTGAGTCTTCAACCGCCACCTCGACACGTCAAGAGTCACGGCGACGGCCCACAGCACCTACCCGAACGCCTTCACCACCCGAACCCGGCGGCCGGACCGTCGCCATGCGGCCCCTCCCGGCACACGCCGATCCGCGCCCGGCCGCCGCGGAGGACGCGGCGGCCGGGCGCGGATCGGGGGTACGTCCCTCAGAGGGACCAGGACCACTCGGCGATCTCCGGGAGATCGGTGCCGTGCTCCCGGATCCAGGCGTGGTGGCGGGTCCTGGCGTCGGCCATCGCCTGCCGGACCCCGGCCGCCCGCACGGCCAGCCCCGGCACCCGGTCGATGACGTCCATCACCAGCCGGAACCGGTCCAGGTCGTTCCGCACCACCATGTCGAACGGTGTGGTGGTGGTGCCGGACTCCTTGTAGCCACGGACGTGGATGTGCGGGTGGGCGCTGCGGCGGTAGGTCAGCCGGTGCACCAGCCACGGGTAGCCGTGGTAGCCGAAGATGATCGGGGTGTCCGGCGGGAGCACCGCGTCGAACTCCGCCTCGGTCATCCCGTGCGGGTGCTCCTCGGCGGGCAGCAGCCGCGCCATGTCCACCACGTTGACCACCCGCAGCGCCAGCTCCGACAGGTGACGGCGGATCAGTTCGGCCGCGGCCAGCACCTCCTGAGTGGGCACGTCGCCGGCGCAGGCCAGCACCGCGTCGGGGGCCCGGTCCCGGCGCTCGCTGCCGGCCCACTCCCAGACGCCGAGCCCGCGGGCGCAGTGCGCCCGGGCCTCGTCCAGGGAGAGCCAGTCGAAGCACGGCTGCTTCCCCGCGACCACCACGTTGACCAGGTCGCGGGAGCGCAGCACGTGCTCGGCGACGCAGAGCAGGGTGTTGCTGTCCGGCGGCAGGTAGACCCGGACCACCTCGGGGCTCTTGTTCAGCACGTGGTCGACGAAGCCGGGGTCCTGGTGCGAGAAGCCGTTGTGGTCCTGCCGCCAGACATGCGAGGTGAGAAGGTAGTTGAGGGAGGCGACCGGGGCCCGCCAGGGCAGCGACCGCGAGGTGCGCAGCCACTTGATGTGCTGGTTGACCATCGAGTCGACGATGTGGACGAAGGCCTCGTAGCAGGAGAAGAGGCCGTGCCGCCCGGTCAGCAGGTAGCCCTCCAGCCAGCCCTGGCAGAGGTGCTCGGAGAGGACCTCCATCACCCGCCCGTCCCGGGACAGGTGCTCGTCGGTGTCGAGTACCGGCAGCTGCCAGGCCTTGCCGGACGCCCGGTAGACGGCGTCGATCCGGTTGGAGGCGGTCTCGTCCGGCCCCACGATCCGGAAGTCCCGGCGATCCGGCCCGGAGGTCTCCTCCATCACGGCGGCCAGCAGCCCGCCGAGCACCCGGGTGGGCTCGTGGATCGACCCGCCGGGCTTGTCCACCGGGACGGCGAACTCCTCCAGCGGGCGCAGCGGCAGCTCGCGCACCAGCAGTCCGCCGTTGGCTCGCGGATTGCTGCCCAGCCGGCGCTCGTCCTGGGGCGTGGCGGCGAGCACCTCGGGCCGCGGCCGGCCCGCCTCGTCGAACAGCTCCTCGGGCCGGTACGAACGCAGCCAGGCCTCCAGTTCGGCGAGGTGCGCCGGGTTCTCCCGGACGCCGTCCAGCGGGACCTGGTGCGCCCGCCAGGTGCCCTCCACCGGAACTCCGTCCACCTCGCGCGGCCCCGTCCAGCCCTTGGGCGTGCGCAGCACGATCACCGGCCAGCGCGGCGGCACCGAGTCGGCCGAGGCACCGTCACCCGAGGCCCGGCCACCCGTAGCTCCCGCCCCGGACCGGGCGGTGCGCTGGATCTCCGCGATCCGGTCGAGGGCGGTGTCCATCGCGGCCGCCATCTTCCGGTGGACGTCGGCCGGTTCGTCGCCGGTCACCGCGAGGGGTTCGAGGCCGTAGCCGGAGAGCATCGCGTCCAGTTGCTCCTCGGGGACCCGGGCCAGCACGGTCGGGTTGGAGATCTTGTAGCCGTTGAGGTGGAGGATCGGCAGCACGGCCCCGTCGTGCACCGGGTCGAGGAAGCGGAAGGCGTTCCAGGAGCCGGCCAGCGGCCCGGTCTCCGCCTCGCCGTCCCCGATCACGCAGGCCACCAGCAGGTCCGGGTGGTCCAGCGCGGCGCCGTGGGCGTGCGCCAGCGAGTAGCCGAGCTCCCCGCCCTCGTGGATGGAGCCGGGGGTCTCCGGGGCGACGTGGCTGGGCACCCCGCCCGGGAAGGAGAACTGCCGGAAGAGCCGGGCCATCCCCTCGGCGTCCCGGGTGACGTCCGGGTAGATGTCGGTGTAGCTGCCGTCCAGCCAGCTGTTGGCGAGGATGGCCGGGCCGCCGTGGCCGGGCCCCCAGACGCAGATCGCGTCCAGGTCGCGGTCCCGGATGACCCGGTCCAGGTGGACGTGGACCAGGTTGAGGCCGGGCGAGGTGCCCCAGTGGCCGAGCAGCCGGGGCTTGATGTGCTCGGGCCGCAGCGGCTCCCGCAGCAGCGGGTTGTCCAGCAGGTAGAGCTGACCTGCGGTCAGGTAGTCGGCGGCGCGCCAGTAGGCGTCGATGCGGGCGAGTTCGTCGTCGTCCAGCGGTCGGACGGAGTCCTGGCGTTTCCTCATGCGATGGTCCCCTCATGGGCGTCGTGGGCCTCGCGCGGCTGCCGGGCCGTGCCAGAGTCTCGCCGGGTTCCCGCCCGCACCGGATGGGCCGAAGGGCCCGCAGGGCGCGCCCGATCGGCCCGCGCTCAGCGTTCCTCCAGCGGCGCGTGCCCGGCCTGGGACTCGACAAGCTCCCGGGCCTCCTCCGGAGTGGAGACCGACGGCGGCGAGCCGGCCAGCGGCTTTCCGGCGGTCTCCCGCATGACGGCCACCGAGACCACGCCGATCAGCGCGAAGAAGACGGTGTAGTACGCCGGCGTCATGTCGTTGCGGGTGCCCTTCACCAGGGCGTCCATCACCAGCGGGGTGGTGCCGCCGAAGACCGAGGCGGAGATGTTGTAGCCGATGGCCAGCCCGCCGTAGCGCACCTTGGTGGGGAAGAGGGCGGGCAGCGCCGCCGACATCGTGCCGAGGAGGCAGACCAGGGAGAGCCCGAGCATCACCATGCCCAGGCAGACCTGCCACAGCGCCCCGGCCTTCAGCAGCAGGAAGGCGGGGACGGTCAGCACCAGGAAGCCGAGCATGCCGGTCATCAGCAGCGGTTTGCGCCCGTAGTGGTCGTTGAGCCGCCCGACCTGGTTGATCACGCAGACCATCAGCGCCATCGTGCCGATCAGCACCAGGGTGCCGTGGGTGGCGGGGTAGTCCAGGGTGTCCGTCAGATAGGTCGGCATATAGGAGAGGAGCATGTAGTCGGTGACGTTGTAGGCGCCGACCAACGCGATGCAGAGCAGCAGCGCCCGCCACTCGTCCCGGAACAGCCGGCGCAGCTCGACCTTCTCCGAGATCTCGATCCGCTCCACCGCCCCGTCCTCCACGGTCGCCGCCGAGGCCTCGGCGGCCTTGGCGAAGGCGGGGGTCTCGTCGAGCTTCATCCGCAGATAGAGGCCGATGGCCCCGACCGGCCCGCCGACCAGGAAGGGGATCCGCCAGCCCCAGCTGAGCATGGCGGAGTCGGAGAGGTTGGTCTG
>NZ_JQMQ01000003.1 GCF_000744815.1 Phaeacidiphilus oryzae TH49 | reverse complement strand
CATCGCCGCCGCCGCGGTCTTCGGCATCGATCTGCTCATCGAGAACAGTTCCGCGAGGATCTCCCCGGCGCCCACGATCTTCGGACAGAGTCTGGGGGTCACCAGTGGCTGGGTCCTCTTCGTGATCGGTGCCCTCGTCGGGGCGGCGATCCTGCTGGGACTGGCGATGCTGGTCGGCTCCGCCCGCCGCAAGACGCGGCGGGCCGCCGAGCACCGGCGCCAGCGCGACCGCCTGGAGGCCGAGCGCGACCGGCTCGCCGACGAGCGCGACGCCCTGGTGGGCCGCACCCAGCCCAGCCCGCAGGCGCAGGGGCGGGAGGACGCCCTCAAGGGCACCCGCCGCGGGATCCTCCACCGCCGGCACTGAGCCCTCTGGCCTCGCCTCCGACGCGCCCGCCGGCACGGTGAGACGCCGTCCGGCGGAGCGGGTCGGGGGCCGACGCCGCGGGTGTCCCGGGGCGGGGCTCCGGGCGGGGCCTCAGCGGGGCCCTCAGCGGTCGAGCATCCCCTTGGCGCGGTCCGCGAGGCCCTCGGCCTTCTCCTTGGCCTGGTCGGTCGCGTCCTGCGCCTTGTCGCCGAGCCGGCCCGCCTTCGCCTCGGCCTGGTCGCCCTGGCCCTCGCCCCGCATCCGCTCGTCCCCCTTGAGCTCACCGGCCTTCTCCTTGGCCTTGCCGAGAGCCTCGTCCGCCTTGCGCTGCATGTCGTCGGTGCCCATGGCCACCCTTTCGGTGCGTTTCCCGGCGGCCCTCGCCGGGATCGCTGTCCAGCCTGGGCGGACGGGCCGGGTCGCGCATGTCGAGAGGGGCGGCTCACCCGTTCGGCGGGCAGGCCGGGGGACGGCGCCCGTCAGTCGTTGACCACCCGGTAGATCCCGTAGACCACGCCGGGCACATGGCCGCAGAGCTGGAGGAGGAAGGCCCACAGCACCCGCAGACTCGGCCCCTCCTTGATCAGCACTGCCAGCCAGGGCAGCACCAGGCACAGCAGAACCAGCAGCACCTTGAACACGATCGCCTCCTCCTGTGCGGACTCCGGTGGCCGCGGGTTCCCCGCGTGCCGGAACAGCTTCTCCCCGGACCCCGTCCGCTCAATCAGCGGCGGCCCCGAACAGCGCAACGCGGGGCGCCGGCCCCGGGCGGGAGCGGGCCCGGGGGCGGGGCGGCTCAGAATGCCGTGCGGCGGCCGGCCCGCGCCGGGGGCTCCTGGAGTTTCCGCAGCCCCTGGGCGAAGGCCTGGGCGGCGGCCAGGTCCCCGGCGTGCGGACGGTCCTTGTGGAGGCCGCCGAACGGCTTGAAGGGGGCCCAGGTGTCGAAGCCGCGGCAGGTGAAGGCGTCCAGCACGGGGAGGCCCTTCGCCTCCACCCTCCGGGTCAGCCGCCGCACGTACCGGACCGGGCGGGGTTCCGGCAGGCCGCTGGTGGCCAGGAGGAAGGCGCGGGTCGACCGGCCCTCCGGCGCGTGCGGGAGCGCGTCCACGAAGTCCCGCAGCCGCCGGTGGAAGTTCATCTGGAAGATCCCGGAGCCGAACCCCACCAGGTCGTAGCCGGCGAGCGCGGCCGGGTCGAGCTCGGCGGGGTCGACCACGGGCGCGTCCAGCACCTCGCCCATGGCCTGGGCGACCCGCCTGGTGTTGCCGTGGGATTCCGAGACGCAGACGATGACGGCCTTCATCGGTGACGCTCCCTCAGGTGGAGATCGTTCTGACCTTGCCCAGGGAGGACATCACAGCAGCGGGAAATGTGACATGCCCCGGTCGGTGGGTGTTCGGTTCAGGGCTTCGCCGACGGCCCCCGCGCCGCCCGGTCCACCGCCGTCCAGGCCAGGGCCACCGCCCCGTCCAGCAGCGCCCGCCGGGCCGCCTGGCCGACGCAGAAGGCGGCGAACTCGCGCTGGTGGTTGGTGGCCGGCAGGGAGCCGATACCGATGTACGGGTGGATGGCGGGCACCACCTGCGAGACGTTGCCCATGTCCGTCGAGGCGCGGTTCATCCGCGCGGCGGTCTCCGCCGGGGCGAACCGCCGGCCGAGGGCGACGGCGTTCGCCCGGTAGTCCGCGAGGGCGGTCTCGTCGGCCCGGAACTCCGCGTACGGCTTGCTCTCCGGTTCGACGTCCAGCTCGCAGCCGGTGGCCAGGGCGCCGGCCTCGAAGGCGCGCAGTACCCGTGGTTCCAGCCGCTCCAGCTCGGCCAGCGTCTCCGCGCGGACGTACCAGCGGCCCTCGGCCCGCTCCGGGATGGCGTTCGGGGCGTCGCCCGCGTGGGTGACGATGCCGTGGACGCGGGTGGTGGGCGGCAGTTGCTGGCGGAGCAGGCCGATCGCGACCTGCGCCACGGTGAACGCGTCGGCGGCGTTGACGCCGGCCTCCGGGTAGGCGGCGGCGTGCGCGGACCTGCCGGTGTAGGAGATCCGCGAGTGGCTCACCGCGAACGGCCGGGCCTCGGCGACGTCCACCGGCGCCGGGTGGACCATCATGGCCAGGTCGGCCCCGGTGAAGGCGCCGCGGTCGAGCATCTCGATCTTGCCGCCGCCGCCCTCCTCCGCGGGGGTGCCGTAGACCTCCACGGTGATCCCGGCCTCGTCGGCGACGGCGGCCAGGCCGAGGGCGGCGCCGACCGCGCTTGCCGCGATCAGGTCGTGCCCGCAGGCGTGCCCGAGGCCCGGCAGCGCGTCGTACTCGGCGCACAGCGCGATGCGGACGGGGCCCTGGCCGAAGCGCGCATGGAAGGCCGTGTCCAGGCCGAGGTAGCGCGGGGTCACCGCGAAGCCCGCCCGGTCGAGGAGTTCGGGGACCGCGGCCGCGGCCCGGTGCTCCTCCCAGGCGGTCTCCGGGTCGGCGTGCAGCCGCTCGGACAGTGCGATCAGCTCCTCCGCGTGCCGCTCGACCCGCGCACGGGCGGCCGCCTTCCGTCCGTCCAGCGCCCCGGTCCGCGCGCCGTCCATGGAGCCGGGCATCACAGGTCCCCCGGTACGCCGTAGGAGGGTGAGCCCGCCGGGTCGAGGCCGCGGCGGACGTAGTCGTCGCGCTGCGGCAGCCAGACCTCCAGCAGCTCCGCGAGGCGGTCGACCGGGTCGTCGGCCCAGTCCACCCGCAGGTCGCTGACCCGCCAGTCCACGTCGGCGACCACCGCAAGGCCGGCCGAGCGCACCGGGCCCTCCTCGCCCCCGGCCGCCACGCCGGCCCGCAGGGCGTGGAGGAGACGCTCCTCCAACTCCCGGCCGGCCGTGGCGGCGTAGGCGTCCACCAGCACCTGGGGGATGTGCGGACCGGCCAAGAGGTTGCCGGCGCCGACCACGCCCTCGCCGGTCGCGGTCGCATGGGTGCCCAGGGTCCGGGCGCCGCTGAAGGCGAAGCCGGGGCCGGTCCGGCCGAGCACGGTGAGCTGCCGGTACTCGATGTCCTGCGCGGACGAGGCGACCTCGGAGAGCGCCCGCTCGGCGTCGCCGTGGGCGGCGAGCCGGTCCAGCAGCCGGGTGCCCAGCCGGGGATCGGTGATGTTCTGCGAGGAGGCGACGCCGACCCCGGGGCGCAGGTGCGCCACCCGGGCCAGGACGGCGGGGCTGGAGGAGCCGGCGGCGATGCCGAACCGGTCCCCGTCCCGGGCGATCAGCGAGAGGGTCATCGGGCCTCCCCGGGGATGACCGCGACCGCGTCGATCTCGCACAGCCACTCCGGCCGGGCCAGGGCGGAGACCACCAGCCCGGTCGAGATCGGGTGGACGCCCTTGGTCCAGCGGCCGACGGTGCGGTAGACGGCCTCGCGGTAGCGCGGGTCGACCAGGTAGACGGTCAGCTTGACCAGGTGCTCCATCCTGGCGCCGGCCTCTTCCAGCAGCATGGCGATATTGGCCATCGCCTGCTCGGCCTGGGCCTCCGGGTCGCCGATGCCGACCGACTCACTGGTGTCCAGGTTCTGCCCGATCTGGCCCCGGACGTAGACCGTGTTCCCGGCGACCACGGCCTGGCACAGGTCGTTGTCGAGGTTCTGTTCCGGGTAGGTGTCCCGGGTGTTGAACGGCCTGATCCTGGTGTGGCCGCCGGCGGTGATCGGGTCTGTGCTCATGGTCCGCTCTCCTCGTGGATGGGGTCAGTGCTGTGCGTCGTCGGCCGGCGCCGGGGCGGTCCGGTCGGCGCCGTCGAAGGCGAGGTAGGAACGCCGGGTGGCGATGTGGTCGGCGATGTGCCGGGCATCGTGCCAGACGCCCCAGATGAAGCTCGATCCGCGACGGGAGAGCCAGGGGAGGCCGAGGAAGTAGACGCCCTCTTCAGCGGCGATACCGCGCTTGTGCACCGGGCGGCCTCGCTCGTCGAAGGTGTCGGCCTCCAGCCAGCCGTAGTCGGCGGAGTAGCCGGTGGCCCAGACGATCGTGGAGACGCCGGCCTCGGCGAGGTCGAGTTCGAGGCGGGGCGCGGTGGCCGACTCCGGCAGCGGGCCGAGGCGGTGCGCCTCCGGCTCCTCGGGGAGGTCGAGGCCGTTGCGCCGGACATACGCGTCGGCCTGCCGGAGCACCGCGAGGTACTTCTCGTCGCCGGCCCGGATGTTGGCCGCGAGGTCGCAGGCGAAGCCGAGGACGCCGTCCCGGTGGGAGGCGGTCATCCCGAGCAACTCGACGCCGTCCTCGGCCAGTCGGCGGAAGTCCACGGTGTGGCCGCCGCGGGCGCCGCTGACCGCGATGCTGACGTGTTCGGCGCCCTGCGGCGGCGTCTCCATGTCCCAGAGCCCGAGGACGCCGAGCCACCAGCAGAAGTCCCGTCCGCGGTATCGGCGGGGCGGACGGTCGTGGGCGCCGACGGAGAGGAACACCCGGCGCCCGGAGCGGCGGAGCTCGTCGGCGATCTGCACGCCGGAGGAGCCGGCGCCGACCACCAGCACGGCGCCGTCCGGGAGTTGGGCCGGATTGCGGTATCCGCTGGAGTGCAGCTGGAGGGGACCGGCGTCCTCGGGGACGATGGGCGGGATGACCGGCCGCTGGAACGGGCCGGTGGCGGCGACCACGAACCGCGCGTCGATGGCGCCCTCGGAGGTCTCGACCCGGAAGCCGGGGCGGCCCTCGTGCCGCCGCGCCGAGGTCACCTCCACCCCGGTGCGGACGGGCGCCCCGAACTTCTCGGCGTACGCGGCGAAGTACTCCGCGACCTGCTCCTTGGTGGCGAAGGCGTCCGGGTCCACGCCGGCGAACTCCATGTTCGGGAAGCGGTCGTGCCAGGCCGGCCCGTTGGCGACCAGGGAGTCCCAGCGCTCCGAGCGCCACCGCTCGGCGATCCGGTGCCGCTCCAGGACCACGTGCGGGACGCCGGCGGCCGTCAGGTGCTCGCTCATCGCGATGCCCGCCTGGCCCGCCCCGACCACGACCACGTCTGTCTCTTCGTTCGGCATCCCCATCTCCTATCCGGCGGAGACGCTTCCGGTGTGACAGGTCGACCGTGTCTCCGCACGGCAGAATCGTCGGGCCGAGCGGAGACTCTTGTCCAACACATCTTTCGGGCCTAATGGCCCAGTTTTTCAGATACAGGCAGGTGAGAGGCGCTGGATGCGGTCCCGAGCAGCCTGCGGGCGAGCTCGGTGAAGGCCTGCGCCCTGCGGGTCGGCCGGACGCCGCGCGGGCGGGCGAGGACCACCGGCAGTGGGGGCAGCGGGTCCAGCAGGGGCACCGGCACGGCCCGCCCGCCGTCGTAGGTGGTGTCGCTGACCGGGCGCTGGTTGAGGATCGAGTACCCCTGGCCCGCGGCCACCAGCGCGCGCACGGTCTCGAAGGTGGTGCTGCGGTACGCGGGCCGCATGGCGAGGCCGGCCGCCGCGAACAGCTCGGTGAAGTACTCCCGGCTGTGCGGCAGGTCGTAGAGGACGAAGGGGTCCTCGGCGAGCTCCTCGATGCGCACGCCCCTGCTCCCGGCGAGGCGATGGCCCGGCGGCACCAGCGCGTACGGCGCGGCCTCCGCGATCTGCTCGGTGAGCAGCGAATCGGCCAGGTCCATGCGGTACATCAGGGCGATCTCGCAGCGCCCGTCCAGCAGGGCGGCCTGCAGTTCCTCGGTCTCGCCCTCCACCGCCTGCAGCCGCACGCCGGGGTGGCGGGCGGTGAACTCGGCGAAGAGCCGCGGCAGTACGAACGGCGAGAGGGAGAGGAAGCAGCCGACGGAGAGCTCGCCGGCGAGGGCGGCGCCCAGCCCCTGGGCCGTCTCCACCAGTTCGTCGGCGTGCGCCAGGAGGTTCCTGGACTCCTGGAGGAAGCGGGCGCCTGCGGCGGTCAGCGAGAGGCCCTTGGCGTGGTGCCGGATCAGCAGCTGGACGCCGAGCGCCCGCTCCAGCTGGGCCACGGCGGTGGAGACGGCGGACTGCGACACCAGGAGGCGCCGGGCCGCGGAGGTCATGCTTCCGGTCTCCGCGGCGGCCGCGAAGTAGCGCAGCTGGACCAGGGTGAAGGCCGAGTCGCCGGGCATGGAACCCCTCTTCGGATAGGGCATCGATTTTTCCGATCTATATCCACAATATTATGCGATTGACTGTTAGTGGTGGCTGGATCAGGGTGTTCTTCCAACACACCTGGCGTGGTAGCAGAGAGGGGCCCGGCATGGACACCGCTCCACCGGCACCGACCGTCGAAGTGCGGACCATCGACCAGATCCCGGAGGACGAACGGCACGGCCGGGCCCGCGATCTCTTCACCATCTGGTTCGGCTCCAACATCATGGTGCTCACCGTGGTCACCGGGGCACTGGCCACCACGGTGTACGGACTGCCGCTGTGGTGGGCACTGGCCGGGATCGTCGTCGGCAACGCCGTCGGCGGGGTCTTCATGGCCCTCCACTCCGCGCAGGGGCCCCAACTCGGCGTCCCGCAGATGGTCCAGACGCGGGGTCAGTTCGGCGTCCGGGGCGCCCTGCTGGTGGTCGTGCTGGTCATCGTGATGTACACCGGCTACTTCGCCTCGAACCTGGTACTCGGCGGGCAGTCGCTGCACATCGTGGCGCCGGGGATCTCGGTCGCCGGCGGGATCGTCATCGTGGGGCTGGTGAGCGTGGCGGCCACGATCTTCGGCTACAAGCTGATCCACGCCTACAGCAAGGTCATGACCATCGCCGCGGGCCTGGCGCTGCTGCTGGCCTTCTGCTGGATCCTCTTCGAGCACGGCCTGCCCGCCGGCACCCTCAGCCACGGGGCGCTGACCGCCACCGGGCTCCTCGGCACCGTCTCGGCCTCGGCGCTGTGGCAGATCGCCTACGCGCCCTATGTCTCGGACTACTCCCGCTACATGCCCAAGGGCACCGGCAGCCGGCCGGCCTTCTGGGCCACCTACGGCGGCTGCGTCCTCGGTTCGGTGCTGCCGATGCTCCTCGGCGCGCTCACCGGTGCGGCCGTCGGCGGGGACGACCCGGTCGGCGGCCTCTCCGCGCTCACCCCGGGGATCAGCACACTGATCCTGATCGTCTTCTCGATCGGCATCGCCAACACCAACGCGATGAACCTCTACTGCGGGGTCCTGTGCGTGATCACTGTGGGGCAGACCGTGCGGCGCAGCTGGGTGCCGCGCGCCGGCGCGCGGGCGGTGATCGCGATCGTCGTCTTCCTCGTGGCGCTGCTGCTGGCCATCGCCGGCAAGGACAACTTCCTGGTCTTCTACGAGAACTTCATCGCGCTGCTGCTCTATGTGCTGACTCCGTGGACCGCCGTCAACCTGGTGGACTACTACCTGGTCCGGCACGGGGAGTACGACGTCCGGTCCTTCTTCAGCGCCGACGGCGGGGTCTACGGGCGGTACAACGCGGCGGCCATCGTCGCCTATCTGGTCGGCATCGTGGTGCAGGTGCCGTTCTTCTCCAGCGCGCTGTTCACCGGGCCGGTGGCGCACATGCTGAACGGCGCGGACATCTCCTGGATCGTCGGCCTGATCGTCACCTGCCCCTTCTACTACGTCGCCGCCCGGCGGGCGGGGCGGCGCTCCCCGGCGCCCGCCGAGGCGGCATTGGCCGCCGACGCCTCCACCCCGGCCGGGTGAGCGGCGCCGGCGGCGGACGGACGCTCGGACCGGGCCTGGCCGAGGGCCCGGCGAAACCCGCAACCGAGAGGGACCAGAGGGAGACGACATGCGAGGACTGACGGGGAAGACCGCCTTCGTGACCGGTGCCGGCTCGGGCATCGGGCAGGCCTGCGCGCTGCGCCTGGCCGAGGAGGGCGCCCGGGTCGCGGCGGTGGACATCCGGCTCCCGGCCGCCGAGGAGACCGCCAAGAGGATCGAGGCGTCCGGCGGCACCGCGGTCGCGGTGGAGTGCGACGTGTCCTCGGGGCGGCAGGTGGCCGCCGCCGTGTCCAGGACCGTCGAGGCGCTAGGCGCCCTGCACGTCATCGTCAACGCGGCCGGGATCCTGGCCGCCGAGGGGGACGTCGTCGCCTGCTCGGAGGACGACTGGGACCGGGTGATGGGCGTCAACGTCAAGAGCATGTATCTGATCGGCAAGCACGGCGTCCCGGAGATCCTGCGGGCGGGCGGCGGCTCGATCGTCAACATCGCCTCCGTCTTCGGCTTCACCGCGCTGCCGGACGAGTGCGCCTACGACGCGTCGAAGGGGGCAGTGCTCAACCTCACCCGGCAGATGGCCGTCCAGTACGCGAAGCAGGGGATCCGGGTGAACGCCCTCTGCCCCTCCGACTGCGACACCCCGCTGCTGGACGCGCTGCTCGCCGGGGGCGATGTGGAGGCGGAGAAGGCCGAGCTGGCGAAGCCGATCCCGATGGGGCGGCTGGCCAGGCCGGAGGAGATCGCCTCCGGGGTGGCCTTCCTGGCCTCGGACGACGCGGCCTTCGTCACCGGTGTCGCACTGCCTGTGGACGGGGGTTCCTCATTCGGTAGGGCGGTGGGGAGTTTCGGTGCGGTGGCGGGCTGTGGTGGGGGGTGGGGCGGTGCTTCGATGCGGGGCACGGCCGGTCAGGAGTCGGCGATGTCGCTGAGCAGTGCCGCGGCCCGGGCCAGCACCGCGCGGTCCTCGGCGCTGAGGGCGTTCAGCCGTGCGTCCAGCCAGGCGTGGCGCTGGGCCCGGGCGGCGCCCGCGAGTTCGTCGCCGGCCGGGGTGGCGGCGAAGAGCACGCGGCGGCCGTCGTCCGGGTCGGGGGCGCGCAGGGCATAGCCGGCCGAGGTGAGGCGGTTGACGGTCTGGCTCATGGAGGCGGGGGAGACCCGGTCCTGCCGGCTGAGCTCGGTCAGGCTCTGCGGCCCGTGCTTGTGGAGGCGGGTCAGCACCTCCAGCGCCACGTCCCCCAGGCCGCCCGCGGGCCGCTCACTGCGGAAGCGGCGGTAGAGGCGGCCCACGGCCGAGCGCAGCTGGGCGCCGAGGTCGGCTCCGGCCGGCTGGGGGGCGGTTGCGTGGTTCTCCATGGCTCATTAGTATACCTAAAAAGATCTTTCGTGTACCTAAGCGATGAGCCCCTCTGTCAGGGAGAGCTGAAGCATGCCCGCGAATCCCCTCGGCGTCCTGCTGCGCAATCGGCGCGCCGGGCAGCAAAGCCTCCAGTGGGCCCGCCCCGAACTGCGGGCGCCGGAGAACTTCACGCTGACCAGCCCGGCCTTCGAGCATCAGGCCCCGATCCCGGAGAAGTACCGGGGGAGGATGTTCGGCCCGAACATCTCGCCCGCGCTGGAGTGGACCACGCCGCCGGCCGGCACCGCAGAACTGGTGCTGATCGCGGAGGACCCGGATGTGCCGCTCGGCAAGCCGGCCCTCCACGCGCTCACCCTGGGCATCGACTCCGCGCTGCCCGGGCTTCCGGAGAACGCCCTCGCCGAGCCCAGCCCGGTGCCGGGCCTCCGCCACGGAAAGGGCGCCCTCGGCCGCCGCGGCTGGGCGGGGCCGCTGCCGATCCGCTCACACGGGCCGCACGCCTACGTCTTCCAGCTCTTCGCCCTCGACCGGACCTCCGAGCTCCCGGCCGGGGCCACCCTCGGCCAGGTGACGGCGGCCATGGCCGGGCACCTCCTCGGGCGGGCGCGGCTGGACGGCAGCTACGAGATCCGGTAGCCCGCCGTTCGGCGCCGGTGGTTCGTCGCCAGGCGCCCTGGGCCGCGGGGCTAGGATCGTCATATGGTCATTGAAAGCGAAACGACTCCGCCCGCCGAGCCCCCGCGGATCGAGGTCCTCACGCCCCGCCAGGTGCCCCTCGGCGGGCCGCGGGCGATGACCGTACGCCGCACTCTGCCGCAGCGGAGCCGATCGCTGATCGGTGCCTGGTGCTTCGCCGATCACTACGGACCGGACGACGTGGCCGCGACGGGCGGAATGGACGTGGCGCCGCACCCCCACACCGGGCTGCAGACCGTGAGCTGGCTCTTCACCGGGGAGATCGAGCACCGCGACAGCATGGGCAACCACGCCTACGTGCGCCCGGGCGAGCTGAACCTGATGACCGGCGGCCACGGCATCGCCCACTCCGAGGTCTCGACCGAGCGGACCACCGTGCTGCACGGCGTACAGCTCTGGGTCGCGCTGCCCGAGGAGCACCGGCGGACCGGGCGCGACTTCCAGCACTACGTACCCGAGCCGGTGCGGGTGGAGGGCGCGGAACTCCGGGTCTTCCTCGGCTCGCTGGCCGGTGCGCACTCACCGGTGCGGGCCTTCAGCCCGCTGCTCGGCGCCGAGATCACCCTCGAACCGGGCGCCTCGGTGGAGCTGGCGGTGGACCCGGCCTTCGAGCACGGGCTGCTGGTGGACCAGGGCACCGTCGTCCTCGCCGAAACCCCGTTGAAGCCGGGGGAGTTGGGCTACGCCGCCCCCGGCCGCGCGAGCCTCGCCGTGGTGAACCCCTCGGGCGCGACGGCCCGGGCCGTCCTCCTCGGCGGAACCCCGTTCGGCGAGGAGATCGTCATGTGGTGGAACTTCGTCGCCCGATCGAACGAGGAGATCCTGCAAGCCCGCCGGGACTGGATGGAGGGCGACCGCTTCGGTGTGGTGCACGGCTACGACGGGGATCGGCTGCTTGCGCCGGAGCTGCCCAAGGTGGGCCTGAAGCCCCGGAAGTAGCGGCGTTGGCCTGGTCTTCGCTGTCTGAGTCAGGGCTTGCGGGCGAGACCGGCGGCGATGAGCCGTTCCCATACCCCCAACTCGCCTGCGGGGGCTCCGATCAGGGCCGACTCATGGGGTTCGGATGCGTCCGGGCGCCACAGCGCGGCCGGGACGATCCCCGGCTCCAGCAGCTCCAGGTCGCCGAAGAGAGCCCCGATCTCCTCGTCCGTGCGCCAGCGGCCGCGGCCGAAGGTGTCCAGGAGTTTTCCCTGGGCGGCGCGGGTCTCCTCGTTGTGTCCGGAGCGGAAGTGGGAGATGAAGACGTGGCTTCCGCTGGGTACCTGGTCCGCCCAGTAGCGCACCACCCCGATCGGGTCCTCGTCGTCGTTGAGGTGGTGGAGGATCGCGCTGAGGATGATCCCGACCGGCTGCCGGAAGTCGATGAGCCGCTGGGTCTCCGGGTGGCGGCGGATGTCCTCGGGGCGGCGGACGTCCGCCTGGATCACGGAGGTGGTGGAGTTCTCGGCGAGGAGCGCCCGGCCGTGGCTCAGCACGATCGGGTCCGAGTCGACGTAGATCACGGCCGAACCGGGCTGGTGGCGCTGGGCGACCTGATGGACGTTGTCCGCGGTGGGCAGTCCGCTGCCCAGGTCGATGAACTGCCGGATGCCGGATTCGGCGATCTCCCGCACCGCGCGGACCAGTGCCTGGCGGTTGGTGTGCGCGATGGCGACCGAGCCGGGCAGGTTGACCTTGAAGTGGTCGCCGATCTGCCGGTCGACGGCGTAGTTGTCCTTGCCGTCCAGAAGGTAGTCGTAGACCCGCGCGATACTCGGCTTGCGCTGGCTCTCCTCGATCTCCGCGAAGCCGTCCGGCATCGTCAACTCCCCAACTCCTCGGCCCTGAACGCGTGTGAGTGCCATCGTAGGGGTCCGGGGCGCCGCCTGTCCGCGCGGAGCTGCGCTGGTGGGCACCGGCCGGGAAGTCGTGATCGCTGAGGATGGTGAGCACAGGGCGTCAGGGCGCGGCGCTGGGCGCGGGGGAGCGGGGTGTGGCGCGTCCGGGCCGGCTGCTTCGCCGCCCCGGACGATGGTGGGGCCGAGTGCCCCGTTCGCCCCGTTCGCCCCGCCTGCCCCCCGCCGCAGCCGGTGCGCGTACCGACTCTCAACCCAGTGCGCCATCCGGTGCGGGTGCGGGTTCGGGTACAGGTGCCGGGCCCGGTTGGTGTGTCGGGCGGTCGTGCGGGCGGGGCGGGAGGCCGCTCGGTCGGCGCGCAGCCGGCGCAGGGCGGTGAGGTGGAGGGCGAAGGCCGTCGGGACGGCCAGGGTGGGCACCAGAACGAGCGGCATCGCCGTGATGGGCTGCATGGTCGGTGAAAGAACCAGCAGGCCGGACACGACGCCCATGACGAGCGCGATGACGAGGTCTGCGAGGCCCAGCAGATGGAAGGTCACGGCCCGCCGATGGAGCCGGTCGGTCGCGGGAGCATGCCGCAGCGCACGGACCGCGAGGGGCGCCGCGAGTCCTACCGCGATGTCGCCTATCCCTGCGGGTAGGGCGAAGGCGGCGGGCAGTCTGCCGATCGCCAGCGCGATGAGCAGAACGACGCCCATCACGCGGACGCTCTGCGGCCGAGTCAGCCGCGCCACGGCGTCCGGCGAGGCGAGGGCCCGGCGCACCACGGGAAGGCCAGTGGCCGCGAGGAGGATCGTCAGGTAGCCGGCGAAGGCCGCGATCAGTCCGATGCTCAGGTTCGAGGAGCCGATGGCTTGGTACGCGTGGGCGTCGGCGAGCAGCCAGTCGCCGGCGAACCAGGCCGCGGAGAGCG
>NZ_JQMQ01000002.1 GCF_000744815.1 Phaeacidiphilus oryzae TH49 | reverse complement strand
CTGACCTTGCCCAGGGAGGACATCACAGCAGCGGGAAATGTGACATGCCCCGGTCGGTGGGTGTTCGGTTCAGGGCTTCGCCGACGGCCCCCGCGCCGCCCGGTCCACCGCCGTCCAGGCCAGGGCCACCGCCCCGTCCAGCAGCGCCCGCCGGGCCGCCTGGCCGACGCAGAAGGCGGCGAACTCGCGCTGGTGGTTGGTGGCCGGCAGGGAGCCGATACCGATGTACGGGTGGATGGCGGGCACCACCTGCGAGACGTTGCCCATGTCCGTCGAGGCGCGGTTCATCCGCGCGGCGGTCTCCGCCGGGGCGAACCGCCGGCCGAGGGCGACGGCGTTCGCCCGGTAGTCCGCGAGGGCGGTCTCGTCGGCCCGGAACTCCGCGTACGGCTTGCTCTCCGGTTCGACGTCCAGCTCGCAGCCGGTGGCCAGGGCGCCGGCCTCGAAGGCGCGCAGTACCCGTGGTTCCAGCCGCTCCAGCTCGGCCAGCGTCTCCGCGCGGACGTACCAGCGGCCCTCGGCCCGCTCCGGGATGGCGTTCGGGCGTCGCCCGCGTGGGTGACGATGCCGTGGACGCGGGTGGTGGGCGGCAGTTGCTGGCGGAGCAGGCCGATCGCGACCTGCGCCACGGTGAACGCGTCGGCGGCGTTGACGCCGGCCTCCGGGTAGGCGGCGGCGTGCGCGGACCTGCCGGTGTAGGAGATCCGCGAGTGGCTCACCGCGAACGGCCGGGCCTCGGCGACGTCCACCGGCGCCGGGTGGACCATCATGGCCAGGTCGGCCCCGGTGAAGGCGCCGCGGTCGAGCATCTCGATCTTGCCGCCGCCGCCCTCCTCCGCGGGGGTGCCGTAGACCTCCACGGTGATCCCGGCCTCGTCGGCGACGGCGGCCAGGCCGAGGGCGGCGCCGACCGCGCTTGCCGCGATCAGGTCGTGCCCGCAGGCGTGCCCGAGGCCCGGCAGCGCGTCGTACTCGGCGCACAGCGCGATGCGGACGGGGCCCTGGCCGAAGCGCGCATGGAAGGCCGTGTCCAGGCCGAGGTAGCGCGGGGTCACCGCGAAGCCCGCCCGGTCGAGGAGTTCGGGGACCGCGGCCGCGGCCCGGTGCTCCTCCCAGGCGGTCTCCGGGTCGGCGTGCAGCCGCTCGGACAGTGCGATCAGCTCCTCCGCGTGCCGCTCGACCCGCGCACGGGCGGCCGCCTTCCGTCCGTCCAGCGCCCCGGTCCGCGCGCCGTCCATGGAGCCGGGCATCACAGGTCCCCCGGTACGCCGTAGGAGGGTGAGCCCGCCGGGTCGAGGCCGCGGCGGACGTAGTCGTCGCGCTGCGGCAGCCAGACCTCCAGCAGCTCCGCGAGGCGGTCGACCGGGTCGTCGGCCCAGTCCACCCGCAGGTCGCTGACCCGCCAGTCCACGTCGGCGACCACCGCAAGGCCGGCCGAGCGCACCGGGCCCTCCTCGCCCCCGGCCGCCACGCCGGCCCGCAGGGCGTGGAGGAGACGCTCCTCCAACTCCCGGCCGGCCGTGGCGGCGTAGGCGTCCACCAGCACCTGGGGGATGTGCGGACCGGCCAAGAGGTTGCCGGCGCCGACCACGCCCTCGCCGGTCGCGGTCGCATGGGTGCCCAGGGTCCGGGCGCCGCTGAAGGCGAAGCCGGGGCCGGTCCGGCCGAGCACGGTGAGCTGCCGGTACTCGATGTCCTGCGCGGACGAGGCGACCTCGGAGAGCGCCCGCTCGGCGTCGCCGTGGGCGGCGAGCCGGTCCAGCAGCCGGGTGCCCAGCCGGGGATCGGTGATGTTCTGCGAGGAGGCGACGCCGACCCCGGGGCGCAGGTGCGCCACCCGGGCCAGGACGGCGGGGCTGGAGGAGCCGGCGGCGATGCCGAACCGGTCCCCGTCCCGGGCGATCAGCGAGAGGGTCATCGGGCCTCCCCGGGGATGACCGCGACCGCGTCGATCTCGCACAGCCACTCCGGCCGGGCCAGGGCGGAGACCACCAGCCCGGTCGAGATCGGGTGGACGCCCTTGGTCCAGCGGCCGACGGTGCGGTAGACGGCCTCGCGGTAGCGCGGGTCGACCAGGTAGACGGTCAGCTTGACCAGGTGCTCCATCCTGGCGCCGGCCTCTTCCAGCAGCATGGCGATATTGGCCATCGCCTGCTCGGCCTGGGCCTCCGGGTCGCCGATGCCGACCGACTCACTGGTGTCCAGGTTCTGCCCGATCTGGCCCCGGACGTAGACCGTGTTCCCGGCGACCACGGCCTGGCACAGGTCGTTGTCGAGGTTCTGTTCCGGGTAGGTGTCCCGGGTGTTGAACGGCCTGATCCTGGTGTGGCCGCCGGCGGTGATCGGGTCTGTGCTCATGGTCCGCTCTCCTCGTGGATGGGGTCAGTGCTGTGCGTCGTCGGCCGGCGCCGGGGCGGTCCGGTCGGCGCCGTCGAAGGCGAGGTAGGAACGCCGGGTGGCGATGTGGTCGGCGATGTGCCGGGCATCGTGCCAGACGCCCCAGATGAAGCTCGATCCGCGACGGGAGAGCCAGGGGAGGCCGAGGAAGTAGACGCCCTCTTCAGCGGCGATACCGCGCTTGTGCACCGGGCGGCCTCGCTCGTCGAAGGTGTCGGCCTCCAGCCAGCCGTAGTCGGCGGAGTAGCCGGTGGCCCAGACGATCGTGGAGACGCCGGCCTCGGCGAGGTCGAGTTCGAGGCGGGGCGCGGTGGCCGACTCCGGCAGCGGGCCGAGGCGGTGCGCCTCCGGCTCCTCGGGGAGGTCGAGGCCGTTGCGCCGGACATACGCGTCGGCCTGCCGGAGCACCGCGAGGTACTTCTCGTCGCCGGCCCGGATGTTGGCCGCGAGGTCGCAGGCGAAGCCGAGGACGCCGTCCCGGTGGGAGGCGGTCATCCCGAGCAACTCGACGCCGTCCTCGGCCAGTCGGCGGAAGTCCACGGTGTGGCCGCCGCGGGCGCCGCTGACCGCGATGCTGACGTGTTCGGCGCCCTGCGGCGGCGTCTCCATGTCCCAGAGCCCGAGGACGCCGAGCCACCAGCAGAAGTCCCGTCCGCGGTATCGGCGGGGCGGACGGTCGTGGGCGCCGACGGAGAGGAACACCCGGCGCCCGGAGCGGCGGAGCTCGTCGGCGATCTGCACGCCGGAGGAGCCGGCGCCGACCACCAGCACGGCGCCGTCCGGGAGTTGGGCCGGATTGCGGTATCCGCTGGAGTGCAGCTGGAGGGGACCGGCGTCCTCGGGGACGATGGGCGGGATGACCGGCCGCTGGAACGGGCCGGTGGCGGCGACCACGAACCGCGCGTCGATGGCGCCCTCGGAGGTCTCGACCCGGAAGCCGGGGCGGCCCTCGTGCCGCCGCGCCGAGGTCACCTCCACCCCGGTGCGGACGGGCGCCCCGAACTTCTCGGCGTACGCGGCGAAGTACTCCGCGACCTGCTCCTTGGTGGCGAAGGCGTCCGGGTCCACGCCGGCGAACTCCATGTTCGGGAAGCGGTCGTGCCAGGCCGGCCCGTTGGCGACCAGGGAGTCCCAGCGCTCCGAGCGCCACCGCTCGGCGATCCGGTGCCGCTCCAGGACCACGTGCGGGACGCCGGCGGCCGTCAGGTGCTCGCTCATCGCGATGCCCGCCTGGCCCGCCCCGACCACGACCACGTCTGTCTCTTCGTTCGGCATCCCCATCTCCTATCCGGCGGAGACGCTTCCGGTGTGACAGGTCGACCGTGTCTCCGCACGGCAGAATCGTCGGGCCGAGCGGAGACTCTTGTCCAACACATCTTTCGGGCCTAATGGCCCAGTTTTTCAGATACAGGCAGGTGAGAGGCGCTGGATGCGGTCCCGAGCAGCCTGCGGGCGAGCTCGGTGAAGGCCTGCGCCCTGCGGGTCGGCCGGACGCCGCGCGGGCGGGCGAGGACCACCGGCAGTGGGGCAGCGGGTCCAGCAGGGGCACCGGCACGGCCCGCCCGCCGTCGTAGGTGGTGTCGCTGACCGGGCGCTGGTTGAGGATCGAGTACCCCTGGCCCGCGGCCACCAGCGCGCGCACGGTCTCGAAGGTGGTGCTGCGGTACGCGGGCCGCATGGCGAGGCCGGCCGCCGCGAACAGCTCGGTGAAGTACTCCCGGCTGTGCGGCAGGTCGTAGAGGACGAAGGGGTCCTCGGCGAGCTCCTCGATGCGCACGCCCCTGCTCCCGGCGAGGCGATGGCCCGGCGGCACCAGCGCGTACGGCGCGGCCTCCGCGATCTGCTCGGTGAGCAGCGAATCGGCCAGGTCCATGCGGTACATCAGGGCGATCTCGCAGCGCCCGTCCAGCAGGGCGGCCTGCAGTTCCTCGGTCTCGCCCTCCACCGCCTGCAGCCGCACGCCGGGGTGGCGGGCGGTGAACTCGGCGAAGAGCCGCGGCAGTACGAACGGCGAGAGGGAGAGGAAGCAGCCGACGGAGAGCTCGCCGGCGAGGGCGGCGCCCAGCCCTGGGCCGTCTCCACCAGTTCGTCGGCGTGCGCCAGGAGGTTCCTGGACTCCTGGAGGAAGCGGGCGCCTGCGGCGGTCAGCGAGAGGCCCTTGGCGTGGTGCCGGATCAGCAGCTGGACGCCGAGCGCCCGCTCCAGCTGGGCCACGGCGGTGGAGACGGCGGACTGCGACACCAGGAGGCGCCGGGCCGCGGAGGTCATGCTTCCGGTCTCCGCGGCGGCCGCGAAGTAGCGCAGCTGGACCAGGGTGAAGGCCGAGTCGCCGGGCATGGAACCCCTCTTCGGATAGGGCATCGATTTTTCCGATCTATATCCACAATATTATGCGATTGACTGTTAGTGGTGGCTGGATCAGGGTGTTCTTCCAACACACCTGGCGTGGTAGCAGAGAGGGGCCCGGCATGGACACCGCTCCACCGGCACCGACCGTCGAAGTGCGGACCATCGACCAGATCCCGGAGGACGAACGGCACGGCCGGGCCCGCGATCTCTTCACCATCTGGTTCGGCTCCAACATCATGGTGCTCACCGTGGTCACCGGGGCACTGGCCACCACGGTGTACGGACTGCCGCTGTGGTGGGCACTGGCCGGGATCGTCGTCGGCAACGCCGTCGGCGGGGTCTTCATGGCCCTCCACTCCGCGCAGGGGCCCCAACTCGGCGTCCCGCAGATGGTCCAGACGCGGGGTCAGTTCGGCGTCCGGGGCGCCCTGCTGGTGGTCGTGCTGGTCATCGTGATGTACACCGGCTACTTCGCCTCGAACCTGGTACTCGGCGGGCAGTCGCTGCACATCGTGGCGCCGGGGATCTCGGTCGCCGGCGGGATCGTCATCGTGGGGCTGGTGAGCGTGGCGGCCACGATCTTCGGCTACAAGCTGATCCACGCCTACAGCAAGGTCATGACCATCGCCGCGGGCCTGGCGCTGCTGCTGGCCTTCTGCTGGATCCTCTTCGAGCACGGCCTGCCCGCCGGCACCCTCAGCCACGGGGCGCTGACCGCCACCGGGCTCCTCGGCACCGTCTCGGCCTCGGCGCTGTGGCAGATCGCCTACGCGCCCTATGTCTCGGACTACTCCCGCTACATGCCCAAGGGCACCGGCAGCCGGCCGGCCTTCTGGGCCACCTACGGCGGCTGCGTCCTCGGTTCGGTGCTGCCGATGCTCCTCGGCGCGCTCACCGGTGCGGCCGTCGGCGGGGACGACCCGGTCGGCGGCCTCTCCGCGCTCACCCCGGGGATCAGCACACTGATCCTGATCGTCTTCTCGATCGGCATCGCCAACACCAACGCGATGAACCTCTACTGCGGGGTCCTGTGCGTGATCACTGTGGGGCAGACCGTGCGGCGCAGCTGGGTGCCGCGCGCCGGCGCGCGGGCGGTGATCGCGATCGTCGTCTTCCTCGTGGCGCTGCTGCTGGCCATCGCCGGCAAGGACAACTTCCTGGTCTTCTACGAGAACTTCATCGCGCTGCTGCTCTATGTGCTGACTCCGTGGACCGCCGTCAACCTGGTGGACTACTACCTGGTCCGGCACGGGGAGTACGACGTCCGGTCCTTCTTCAGCGCCGACGGCGGGGTCTACGGGCGGTACAACGCGGCGGCCATCGTCGCCTATCTGGTCGGCATCGTGGTGCAGGTGCCGTTCTTCTCCAGCGCGCTGTTCACCGGGCCGGTGGCGCACATGCTGAACGGCGCGGACATCTCCTGGATCGTCGGCCTGATCGTCACCTGCCCCTTCTACTACGTCGCCGCCCGGCGGGCGGGGCGGCGCTCCCCGGCGCCCGCCGAGGCGGCATTGGCCGCCGACGCCTCCACCCCGGCCGGGTGAGCGGCGCCGGCGGCGGACGGACGCTCGGACCGGGCCTGGCCGAGGGCCCGGCGAAACCCGCAACCGAGAGGGACCAGAGGGAGACGACATGCGAGGACTGACGGGGAAGACCGCCTTCGTGACCGGTGCCGGCTCGGGCATCGGGCAGGCCTGCGCGCTGCGCCTGGCCGAGGAGGGCGCCCGGGTCGCGGCGGTGGACATCCGGCTCCCGGCCGCCGAGGAGACCGCCAAGAGGATCGAGGCGTCCGGCGGCACCGCGGTCGCGGTGGAGTGCGACGTGTCCTCGGGGCGGCAGGTGGCCGCCGCCGTGTCCAGGACCGTCGAGGCGCTAGGCGCCCTGCACGTCATCGTCAACGCGGCCGGGATCCTGGCCGCCGAGGGGGACGTCGTCGCCTGCTCGGAGGACGACTGGGACCGGGTGATGGGCGTCAACGTCAAGAGCATGTATCTGATCGGCAAGCACGGCGTCCCGGAGATCCTGCGGGCGGGCGGCGGCTCGATCGTCAACATCGCCTCCGTCTTCGGCTTCACCGCGCTGCCGGACGAGTGCGCCTACGACGCGTCGAAGGGGCAGTGCTCAACCTCACCCGGCAGATGGCCGTCCAGTACGCGAAGCAGGGGATCCGGGTGAACGCCCTCTGCCCCTCCGACTGCGACACCCCGCTGCTGGACGCGCTGCTCGCCGGGGGCGATGTGGAGGCGGAGAAGGCCGAGCTGGCGAAGCCGATCCCGATGGGCGGCTGGCCAGGCCGGAGGAGATCGCCTCCGGGGTGGCCTTCCTGGCCTCGGACGACGCGGCCTTCGTCACCGGTGTCGCACTGCCTGTGGACGGGGGGTTCCTCATTCGGTAGGGCGGTGGGGAGTTTCGGTGCGGTGGCGGGCTGTGGTGGGGGGTGGGCGGTGCTTCGATGCGGGGCACGGCCGGTCAGGAGTCGGCGATGTCGCTGAGCAGTGCCGCGGCCCGGGCCAGCACCGCGCGGTCCTCGGCGCTGAGGGCGTTCAGCCGTGCGTCCAGCCAGGCGTGGCGCTGGGCCCGGGCGGCGCCCGCGAGTTCGTCGCCGGCCGGGGTGGCGGCGAAGAGCACGCGGCGGCCGTCGTCCGGGTCGGGGGCGCGCAGGGCATAGCCGGCCGAGGTGAGGCGGTTGACGGTCTGGCTCATGGAGGCGGGGGAGACCCGGTCCTGCCGGCTGAGCTCGGTCAGGCTCTGCGGCCCGTGCTTGTGGAGGCGGGTCAGCACCTCCAGCGCCACGTCCCCCAGGCCGCCCGCGGGCCGCTCACTGCGGAAGCGGCGGTAGAGGCGGCCCACGGCCGAGCGCAGCTGGGCGCCGAGGTCGGCTCCGGCCGGCTGGGGGGCGGTTGCGTGGTTCTCCATGGCTCATTAGTATACCTAAAAAGATCTTTCGTGTACCTAAGCGATGAGCCCCTCTGTCAGGGAGAGCTGAAGCATGCCCGCGAATCCCCTCGGCGTCCTGCTGCGCAATCGGCGCGCCGGGCAGCAAAGCCTCCAGTGGGCCCGCCCCGAACTGCGGGCGCCGGAGAACTTCACGCTGACCAGCCCGGCCTTCGAGCATCAGGCCCCGATCCCGGAGAAGTACCGGGGGAGGATGTTCGGCCCGAACATCTCGCCCGCGCTGGAGTGGACCACGCCGCCGGCCGGCACCGCAGAACTGGTGCTGATCGCGGAGGACCCGGATGTGCCGCTCGGCAAGCCGGCCCTCCACGCGCTCACCCTGGGCATCGACTCCGCGCTGCCCGGGCTTCCGGAGAACGCCCTCGCCGAGCCCAGCCCGGTGCCGGGCCTCCGCCACGGAAAGGGCGCCTCGGCCGCCGCGGCTGGGCGGGGCCGCTGCCGATCCGCTCACACGGGCCGCACGCCTACGTCTTCCAGCTCTTCGCCCTCGACCGGACCTCCGAGCTCCCGGCCGGGGCCACCCTCGGCCAGGTGACGGCGGCCATGGCCGGGCACCTCCTCGGGCGGGCGCGGCTGGACGGCAGCTACGAGATCCGGTAGCCCGCCGTTCGGCGCCGGTGGTTCGTCGCCAGGCGCCCTGGGCCGCGGGGCTAGGATCGTCATATGGTCATTGAAAGCGAAACGACTCCGCCCGCCGAGCCCCCGCGGATCGAGGTCCTCACGCCCCGCCAGGTGCCCCTCGGCGGGCCGCGGGCGATGACCGTACGCCGCACTCTGCCGCAGCGGAGCCGATCGCTGATCGGTGCCTGGTGCTTCGCCGATCACTACGGACCGGACGACGTGGCCGCGACGGGCGGAATGGACGTGGCGCCGCACCCCCACACCGGGCTGCAGACCGTGAGCTGGCTCTTCACCGGGGAGATCGAGCACCGCGACAGCATGGGCAACCACGCCTACGTGCGCCCGGGCGAGCTGAACCTGATGACCGGCGGCCACGGCATCGCCCACTCCGAGGTCTCGACCGAGCGGACCACCGTGCTGCACGGCGTACAGCTCTGGGTCGCGCTGCCCGAGGAGCACCGGCGGACCGGGCGCGACTTCCAGCACTACGTACCCGAGCCGGTGCGGGTGGAGGGCGCGGAACTCCGGGTCTTCCTCGGCTCGCTGGCCGGTGCGCACTCACCGGTGCGGGCCTTCAGCCCGCTGCTCGGCGCCGAGATCACCCTCGAACCGGGCGCCTCGGTGGAGCTGGCGGTGGACCCGGCCTTCGAGCACGGGCTGCTGGTGGACCAGGGCACCGTCGTCCTCGCCGAAACCCCGTTGAAGCCGGGGGAGTTGGGCTACGCCGCCCCCGGCCGCGCGAGCCTCGCCGTGGTGAACCCCTCGGGCGCGACGGCCCGGGCCGTCCTCCTCGGCGGAACCCCGTTCGGCGAGGAGATCGTCATGTGGTGGAACTTCGTCGCCCGATCGAACGAGGAGATCCTGCAAGCCCGCCGGGACTGGATGGAGGGCGACCGCTTCGGTGTGGTGCACGGCTACGACGGGGATCGGCTGCTTGCGCCGGAGCTGCCCAAGGTGGGCCTGAAGCCCCGGAAGTAGCGGCGTTGGCCTGGTCTTCGCTGTCTGAGTCAGGGCTTGCGGGCGAGACCGGCGGCGATGAGCCGTTCCCATACCCCCAACTCGCCTGCGGGGGCTCCGATCAGGGCCGACTCATGGGGTTCGGATGCGTCCGGGCGCCACAGCGCGGCCGGGACGATCCCCGGCTCCAGCAGCTCCAGGTCGCCGAAGAGAGCCCCGATCTCCTCGTCCGTGCGCCAGCGGCCGCGGCCGAAGGTGTCCAGGAGTTTTCCCTGGGCGGCGCGGGTCTCCTCGTTGTGTCCGGAGCGGAAGTGGGAGATGAAGACGTGGCTTCCGCTGGGTACCTGGTCCGCCCAGTAGCGCACCACCCCGATCGGGTCCTCGTCGTCGTTGAGGTGGTGGAGGATCGCGCTGAGGATGATCCCGACCGGCTGCCGGAAGTCGATGAGCCGCTGGGTCTCCGGGTGGCGGCGGATGTCCTCGGGGCGGCGGACGTCCGCCTGGATCACGGAGGTGGTGGAGTTCTCGGCGAGGAGCGCCCGGCCGTGGCTCAGCACGATCGGGTCCGAGTCGACGTAGATCACGGCCGAACCGGGCTGGTGGCGCTGGGCGACCTGATGGACGTTGTCCGCGGTGGGCAGTCCGCTGCCCAGGTCGATGAACTGCCGGATGCCGGATTCGGCGATCTCCCGCACCGCGCGGACCAGTGCCTGGCGGTTGGTGTGCGCGATGGCGACCGAGCCGGGCAGGTTGACCTTGAAGTGGTCGCCGATCTGCCGGTCGACGGCGTAGTTGTCCTTGCCGTCCAGAAGGTAGTCGTAGACCCGCGCGATACTCGGCTTGCGCTGGCTCTCCTCGATCTCCGCGAAGCCGTCCGGCATCGTCAACTCCCCAACTCCTCGGCCCTGAACGCGTGTGAGTGCCATCGTAGGGGTCCGGGGCGCCGCCTGTCCGCGCGGAGCTGCGCTGGTGGGCACCGGCCGGGAAGTCGTGATCGCTGAGGATGGTGAGCACAGGGCGTCAGGGCGCGGCGCTGGGCGCGGGGGAGCGGGGTGTGGCGCGTCCGGGCCGGCTGCTTCGCCGCCCCGGACGATGGTGGGGCCGAGTGCCCCGTTCGCCCCGTTCGCCCCGCCTGCCCCCGCCGCAGCCGGTGCGCGTACCGACTCTCAACCCAGTGCGCCATCCGGTGCGGGTGCGGGTTCGGGTACAGGTGCCGGGCCCGGTTGGTGTGTCGGGCGGTCGTGCGGGCGGGGCGGGAGGCCGCTCGGTCGGCGCGCAGCCGGCGCAGGGCGGTGAGGTGGAGGGCGAAGGCCGTCGGGACGGCCAGGGTGGGCACCAGAACGAGCGGCATCGCCGTGATGG
>NZ_JQMQ01000001.1 GCF_000744815.1 Phaeacidiphilus oryzae TH49 | reverse complement strand
ATGATCTCTTGGTCCGGTCCCGCGAGTAGGGCCCAGGCCGCGCAGTATTCCTGGAAGCTTCTGACCTCGAAGCCGATCAGCCCTGCGTCCGGGGCGACCAGGAGCACTAGACGGTCGGTGGCGGCAGTGATGAGTTGCCGCGCGAGCGCCTGTGATCGATCTGCGTCGTCAGTTTCGTCGACGAGGCGTTGGTAGGTGCGTTGCTGCAGTTCCTCTTCGAGCATGACCGCGTCCAGTTCGCCGGAGTGAGCGGCTCGGGACTGCAGGAGGAGGCCGACGTACTGGTGGAGCCAGTCGACGTGGGGACGGTATTGGGCTAGCAGGTCGCCCACGTTGCCGGGCTTGTTGATCTCGCGCTCGTAGATGGTGGTGTAGTAGGCGTCGAATAGGTCATAGCGGTTTTGGGGCATGCGGGCGTGCCGCTCGACGAGGAGCGACATGATCGTGACCTGGAGGGGCGAACGCAGCAGGCGCTCGGTGGATTTCTGCTGGGCGGCGTCCTGGAGGCGGCTCAGGACGGTGTCGTGCATCTCGGGATCGCCGCAGTGGCGGTCGGCTGCGAGCTTGCGGGCGTAGTGCAGGGCGGCGTCGGTAGACATCTGGACCAGGGTCAGGGGGGCGTAGTCGCCGGGGTGGAATTCGCCGTGGTAGCCCTGTGGCCTGGTGGTGGCCACCACCAGGAGGTCGGCGTCCATGCTTTTGGCGTCCTGGAGGAAGGCGCTGATGCGGCCCATTATGTCCTCCCGTGTGTGGGGGGAGGCCACTTCGTCCAGGCCGTCCAGGATCAGCAGCCAGGGCCAGGTACGCAGCCAGCGTTTGATTTGGCTGTCGGTGGCCTTGGTCGAGGCGCGCTTGTTGAACTCCGAGGTGATGAAACGCAACAGGCTTAGGTCTTCGCCGCCCAGGATGGCGTTGGCGTAATCGTGCAAGGCGACACGCATAGGCCAGCGTTTCGCGTGCGGGGTGGACAGGCCGGAGTTGGGCAGGTCCCGGCGCAGTCCTTCGAGTACCGCGCGGGTCTCCCCGGTCAAGAACCGGTCGCCTTCCTCGCTGAGTAGGGCGACTCGGTAGGCCTGGCAGAGCAGTTGGCCCAGGGTGCTTTTCCCTGACCGGGGCCGCCGATGATGACCACGTGTGGGACCTGATCGGCGGGCAGGTGGGAGGGGCGCAGCACCGTCTCGCCGTGTTCAATGACGTATTGGGCGGCCTGCGTGCGGATCGGTTCGTCCATGGAGGGGTGGCGGTACTCGGCTTCCAGGTCGACGGCGACGGGACCGAGGCTGATCTTCTGTCGCTCGTCCTGAGCGCCGGCTTGGCCAAGGCGTACCCACTGGTCGGCGAAGAGCGCGTGGCCGGCGTGGGAGCGGATCATCTCCGCGGTCTCTTTGTCTGCGTCGGGAACGTAGTCGAGCAGGTTGCTCAAGACGTCGCCGGGCGTGATGAAGTGCGCGTAGGTGCGGCGGACCTGGCTGTGGATGTCCAACAAGCGGCAGATCTCGTCTCGGTGCCACACCGCCCATCCCTGCAAGCCCAGGTCGTCGGCGTATTCGGTGATGGCGTTGTTGAGGCGGTCGATGCCGCCCACCGCCGGTACCGGCGAGAGATTGGCGTTCGTCGTAAACAACAGGTACTGGGGGATGCGGCCTCGCCCGGATTTGAGGTCTCGCCAGGCCTTCAGCTCTGCCTCTACGTTGCGCAGCATCCAGCCAGCATCATCGGGCCCGGGGCGTTGCCGGAACTTCGCTTGAATCACCCGTAGCCGTCCCACTGCTGCTGCGGGAGGGGGAACGACACCGGCCCCTCGAAAGTAGCCTCCCGCCCGCCGTCCCTTCCATCCCCGAACACCGAAACTCCCGGGCCCAGAACACATTTAGCCAGCGCCTGACTAAGATGCTCGAACTCACGCGTCGTCAGATGGTGCAGGGCGTAATCCACCGTCCCATCGTTCTCTATCGCCTCCTGATGAGCAACCGAATCAGCCGGGCGGCCTGGAGAAACCCGGCTTCACGGATGAGACCTGGCGGACGCCGGGGCCTGCGGGAAGGCGGGCGCGGGCCGCGAGGTCAGCGTCCACGACTCGCCTGCTCGTCTTCGGCAACCCCGGGCCCGCCAGGAACAAGCATCCTGATCGGCTGGCGCCCCGACTTCTCTAAGTAGGTGTTTTTGAACTCTGGCTGCGGGGTTGGTGCGGCCGGATGATCTGACGTGTGGTGGTCGGTGGGGCTGCCCGGCGGTACTGCCGGGAGTGCGGTGATCCGTTGCCGGTGGCGATGGCGGCGAGCGCGGAGTTCTGTTCGGGCCGGTGCAGGTCGCGGCGGTGGCGGCGGCGCCGGCGGACCCGGCGTGCGGTGGCCGCGCAGTTGCGGGGCGAGCTGGCGCAGTGTCCGGTGTGCGGCCGGTCATGGACGGTGGGGGTGGAGCGGGCTCGGTCAGCGGTGTACTGCTCGGACCGCTGCCGGGTGAGGGCTTACCGTCGGCGCCAGGCGTCAGGGGATGGTGTAACGGATACGCCGTAGCGTGACGCCTCGCGTGCATCACCCATCTCCCTTTTCTCGCATGGCGGCCACGCGGTGGCTGGGCTGGGCCCCGGGGCGAGAGGCGGTGTTCACCATGGCTGACCGGATCGGCAATGTCACCTGGCAGCGTTACGACCAGATCGTCACCCAGGCCCGCGAGTTGATCGCGCAGGTGACGCGCGTGCAGTTCGCTCTGGGTGAAATGGCGCTGGAGATCGAGCCCATGCGTCCGGTGGGCGGATCGATGCCCAACGGCACGGACGACCTGTTCACCGTCGCCGAGTCGTTGCAGCTCTTCGCGGACGACATCGGCGTCGCCCTGGCGACCGTGGAGGACTGGCGCTGGGCCGCCTCCCGATGGCCCAAGGCCCGGAGGAAGGAGAAGGTGTCCTTCACCGTCCACCGCATCCTCGCGTCGGTGGCGGATGAGGCGGAGCGGTGGGCGGCCATCGAGGAGGTGCCGCTGAACCCGCGCACCGGCCGGCGCCAGTGGACCCCGGACGCCGCGAAGCGGGTGGTCGGCCAGCGGGTGGATCACCCGGTCACCTTGGACGAGAAAGTCCAGGCCGTCGCCGACCTGACCCGCGATGATGAGGTCGCCGCCCAGGTCGCCACCGACCTGTTCACGCGCCCGGCGGTCACCGAGCACGTCACCCCCACCGACCGGATGCGGGTGGTGAGCGAGCTGACCCGGGACGAGACCACGGCCGAGCAGGTGACCGCGGACCTGCTGCGGCGTCCAGCGGTGGCCCGCTCGGTCATGCGCAACGACGCCGCCCGCAGGCTGGTCAACCGCGCCCAGTTCGACAACTCCGAGCAGATCCGCGAGCAGATCCGCGAGCGCACCCCGTCGGTGCGCAAGATCGAGCACACCATCGAGTACCTCGACCTGGTCGGCTCCTGCCACAGCTACGTGGCCACCTTGGGCCGGCTGGTCCCGCGGCTGCGTGGAGTGGAGTTCACCGAGGATGAGCGCGAGACGGTGCGCCGGCAGATCGGCCGGGTGCGGGCCGCCGCGGACTGGCTGGAGGGAGCCCTGGACAGCGGCGAGTTCACCCTGGACGAGCAGCTCGCCCACCTGCTGCGCGGCGAGGAATAGCGGTGGCCCGCCGCGAGGCGCGGCCCCTGGACGAGCACTACGGCGACCTGGTCTGCACCGCGCTGATGGAGGCGCGGCCCGCCGGCCTGCACACCGTCCAACTCGTCGCAGCGACCCGGTTGAAGAAGTCCCAGGTCCAGCGCGGGATCCGGCACCTGCGCGACGTCGTCGCCGCGGAGCACCTCACCCCGATCACCTGGCGGCGCAAGGACGGCTACATGTTCTCCGACGACCCGGTGGACTGGATCGACTACGAGAAGAGGCAGCTGGCCCAGCTGCTGGGCCGACTCACCCGGATGATCACGGGCACGCTCGACCCGCACCTGGCCCGCTGCCCCGATGACGAATGGGCCCAGCTGGTGGACGCCCAGCTCACCGGGGTCCGCGCGACCCTCGCCCAGCTGGCCAAATAGCCGCCGGCTGCCACAGACCCCGCCATGCCCGAGTCCCATCGCCGCCGCTACCCCTCCGACTCTGCTGGAGCCACTGCTTCCGGTCGCCGCCTGCCGGACGAAGAGCGGCGGGCACCCGGAGAAGTGGCCGCGGCGGGACATCGTGGACGCGATCCGCTACGTCGTCGACAACGGCGCGAAGTGGCGGGCCCTGCCCGTGGACTTCCCTCCCTGGCAGACCGTCTACGGGTTCTTCTGGCGCTGGAACCGGGCCGGAGCGGTCACCTTCATCCGCGACCAGTTGCGGCGGCGGATCCGCACCGAGAAGGGGCGCTGCCCGTTCCCGGTCTCGATGATCATCGACTCGCAGTCCGTGAAGGCGGCCTCAACGGTCGGTAAGGGCAGCCGCGGCTACGACGCGGGGAAGAAGATCAACGGCCGCAAGCGGCACATCGTGGTCGACACACTCGGGCTCCCCGTGATGATCACGGTGACGCCCGGGGACGCCCGAGACGAGGTCATGGCCCGCGACCTGCTCTGGCGGCTGCGGCTCACCCATCCCCAGGCCACCCAGGTCTGGGCCGACTCCGCCTACGCCCGGGACCTGCTGCC